>CAVLCF010000042.1:0-21145 GCA_963661735.1 bacterium
TGCCCGGAAACAAAATCTCTCGCTGCCAGCTCTTGCCGATTTAATCAGAGCTTCCTTAAATAAACTGTCAGACGGAATTTCGATTTCTGCGGTACAGAAAGATTCCCAGCAGCACCGCGCCGATACTGGCCACGCCCATGGACATGGCGGCAATCCAAGTTTTCATTGTTTGCGTCTCCTTTCTTCTGTTCTTGATTGATGGCCTTATTGTACAATCGCTCTGTTTGCGAATTGCTTGAATTGTGTTTGCGAAATATTAATTCGTAATGCCCATTCCCACGTTCGGAACCAGGACGGACAGAAACGTATCCAGCAGTAAAACGGACAGCAGCACCGTAGACAGCAGCTCCCGGTTATGCCTGGAAAGCCCGCCCAGCTTCTTTTTCAGAATCGGGTACAGTCCATAGGCAAACAGCATCCCCGCCGCGCCGAAGCCCAGCAGACCGCCCAGAAAGATGCGCCCATTCAGATTCATCCAGCAATCGCTGTAGTCCCACCAGCGCATATGATACAGGGTTTCCAGCAGCCAGGAACCGAAATACTCGATGAACGCACAAGCCAGAACGCTGATGCCGAAAAAGGCTAGGGGCTTTTTTCCGACTCTTTCCTTCAGCCAAACCACCACCAGGCAGCCAAAGCCATAAATCGGCAGCCACGGCCCATGCAGCACACCCCGGTTCACAAACGTGCCGTCCTTGAAAAGATACAGCACCATCTCGTACAGCCAGCCCAGAAAAGCGCCTGTCAGAAACAGCAGGACAGCATCCGTAAGATTTTTCGCGGCGTATTCTTTCATTTGTTTCATGGTTTTTCCCTCGCTTTTGTTTTTCTGGGGTAAGAATACCATGAGAGTGTTTACGCTTTATTGGAGATATGTTTGGAAATTATAAAAACGGAAGCAGCGGTCTGGTGAACCGCTGCTTCCGTTTTTACAAATTCGCACGGCGTCGTCCTAACACAAAGCGCTCTTGGCTCTCCCTCTGGGAGAGCTGGCACGGCGGAACGCCGTGACTGAGAGGGCCGCGAAGCACTGACTTACATGAATGATTTTACTGCCGTACCCTCTCAGCCGCGCTGCGCGCGCCAGCTCCCCCAAAGGGGGAGCCAAGGCGGAGCTGCTGGGCCAACTGCCCCCGGACGCTGATGCGCGCATTAGCGTCCCCAAGGGGGGAGCCAGGGGGCTTTTCCATATCTATAGCATCTTCTGCGCCTTCTCGCAGACCTGGTAGGCCTCGTCGTACTTGGCCTCGATCAGGAGCTCCACCTGGGCCGTTCGACGTTTTTTGGCGATTTGGTAGCCGAAATATGCCCCGCCCCACAGGGCAAAGCCCGGAATGGCAAGCAGAATCATCAGCCAAATCACTGGCTTCTCCGCCGTCACCGCGAACACGGACCCCGCCATAAAGGCGCAGCCTACAAGGCCGCTGGTCAGGGAGACGATCATGGGAACGGAGGCTTTGGAAGCTTCCAGCGCGGCAATCTCCGCCATGCAGGCCTCATAATGCCGCTGCAAGCGGGTCAGCTCTGTTTTGTTCAGAATATTCCGGCTGCGCTTGAAATGCAGCTGCACCTTGCCCTTGCCCTTTTCCGCAGGGAGGTTTTCGTCAACCTTCCAGCCGAAGGAGGCGTAGCCGTCCATATATTGGGAGCAGAGGCTTTCCTCCACGGAAATATTCAGATAGTCATCGCTTTCAAACATGGTTTTCTCCTCTTGCCTTGGGCATGGTCACGGTGAAGCAGCTGCCCCGGCCCGGTTCGCTCTCCACCCGGATATCAAAATGATTCAGCTGCAATACCCGCATAGCCAGCGCCAGCCCCAGGCCGTTCCCGGCGGTTGCGTGGGAGGTATCGCCCTGATAGAATTTTTCAAAGATGTGTTTTTTCGTCGCTTCATCCATGCCGCATCCGGTATCCCGGACAGACACATAGACGTTTTGCTCGTCCGAAGTTTCCGTCAGGGTAATACTACCGCCCGGCTCCGTGAACTTCACGGCGTTGGAAAAGAGATTGTTCCACACCAGCTCCATGAGCGCCGGGTCCGCGGCGATCTCCGCCCGGTCCTCCATATCGGCATCAAAGTCCAGTTCCTTCCGCTCCCAGGCATCCTCAAAGCCCAGGGCGCACTCCGCCAGCTGGGCGCAGACATCGTACACCTGGATTTCCGGCATAATTGACTGCTTTTCCAGCTTGTTGAGCTTCAGAATATTGCTGATAAGATCGGCCAGACGCTTGGAGGACTGGTAAATGGTGTCGGCGTACTCCCGCTGGGTGTCCGTCAGGTTTTCCATCCGCAAAAGCTCGGCGTTGTTCTGGATCACCGCCAGAGGCGTTTTGATCTCATGGGACACGTTGGAAAAGAAGTCGGTTTTCAGCGTCTCAATGCTGCCCAGTTCCTCCACCATTTTGTTGAAGTCAATGAGCATGATATCCAGATAATCCAGCTTGTCGGAGGTGTGGATGGTGGGGACGTAGACGGAAAAATCCCCGCCCGCCACCTTTTCCGTGGCCTCCGCCAAGCGGTGCATAGGCTCCTCGTAGACCCGCTGGATCTGTTTGCGGGTAAAGAGCGTCAGGGCTGATGCCACCGCTGCCCAGTACAGCAGCGGGATAAAAACCTGAACATACTCGTTCCACCCCAGGTCATTCATGCCGACGATCAGGCCCACATGAACACCGCTCATAAGCAGCAGCACCCCAAAATACACAAAAAATACAGAGGTCGGAAACCGATCATTCCGAACCTTCGTTGCAACGCTCTGCTTCATTTCAGCACCGCCTTATAGCCCAGGCCCCGGACGGTCTTGATCTCAAAGCCGTCACAGCCGGAGAACTTGTCCCGGAGCTTCGTGATGTACACATCCACCGCCCGGAGGCTGGTGTCCGAATCCACACCCCAGAATTCGTCCATGAGCTGGGCACGGGAGAAGGTCTTTTTCGGGTAGGACAGGAGCTTATAGAGAATGTTGAATTCCCTTGTTGTCACCGGCACTTCCTCGCCGTCGATGCTTGCCGTCATGCCGTCGGCATCCAGTTCCAGATTGCCCACGGTGAGCTTCCGCTCCATCTCGATATTGGCCCGCCGCAGCAGCGCCCGTACCCGGAGCAGCAGTTCGTCCAGCTCCACGGGCTTGACCATATAATCATCGATCCCAAGCAGAAAACCCTTCTGCTTGGCGGGCAGATCATCCCGGGCGGACATAAAGAGGATGGGGATATGCTTGTTGACCCGGCGGACGCTTTCCGCGAACTCGAAGCCGTCGATCTCCGGCATCATAATGTCCGAGATAATCAGATCATACAGGTTATTGTACATTTCATCGTAAGCGTCATTGGCGTTCAGACATCCCTTGGCCTCAAAGCCGCAGTCATTTAAGTAGGTGCAGACCGCCTGATTGAGCTTCGCGTCGTCTTCCAGAACAAGAATATGGATCATGCCCTTTTCTCCTTTTTCAGCTTTTCTTCCATTTCTAAGCGGATTATAGCATAGCGGCGCAAGGTTTCGCAAATGTTTGAGAATTGTTTGAGAATTGTTAATTGGTAAAACCCCCGGCAAATCCCTTTGACCGTTTCCGTCCCAAGCACACGTCCCAGCGGAAACCACCCCGAAACCTTTGCGGTCTGAACCCGATCCGTTTGAAGCAGGCCGGGATTTTTTACCAATGCATTGTCAAAATAGCCAATTCCGCATGGCAAAAACCGGCGTTTTGTACGATTGCGCCGGGGATGGAACTATGGTATCATGATAGCATTCCGGCAGAATGGCGCTACTCCACAAAAATAGCGTCAATTCCGCTAAAATAAAGGAGGAAACCCCCGTCAGACTCACGGTGCGGCAGTGTGGAGACCTGTCGTAATGCGTCCGCTGTTTTACCCGGCGGATCGCGAGGGCATACATTGAGGATTCAGTATGTCCGGAGTCAGAAAACAATGGCAAGTGTAACCCTGAAGAACATCAAGAAAGTCTACCCCTTTAACGGCGACGACGCCAAGAAGAAAAAGAAGAAGAAAGGCGAAGAACCCGCTAAGAAGACCAATCTTCAGATCACCGACGAAGGCGTTGTGGCTGTGCAGGCCTTCAATCTGGACATTCAGGACAAGGAATTCATCGTCCTGGTCGGCCCCTCCGGCTGCGGTAAGTCCACTACCCTGCGTATGATCGCCGGCCTGGAAGACATCACCGACGGCGAACTGTACATCGGCGACCGTCTGGTCAACGACGTGGCCCCCAAGGACCGGGATATCGCCATGGTTTTCCAGAACTATGCTCTGTACCCCCACATGACCGTTTATGATAACATGGCCTTTGCTCTGAAGCTGCGCCATGAGTCCAAGGAAGAGATCGACCGCAAGGTCAAGGAAGCCGCCGAGATCCTGGACATCACCCAGTACCTGGGCCGGAAGCCCAAGGCTATGTCCGGCGGTCAGCGTCAGCGTGTGGCCATCGGCCGCGCCATCGTGCGTAACCCCCAGGTCATGCTGATGGACGAGCCTCTTTCCAACCTGGACGCCAAGCTGCGTAACCAGATGCGTGCCGAGATCATCAAGCTGCGTCAGCGCATCAACACCACCTTCATTTACGTTACCCACGACCAGACCGAGGCTATGACCCTGGGCGATCGGATCGTCATCATGAAGGACGGCTTCATCCAGCAGATCGGCACCCCTCAGGAAGTGTTCAACCACCCCTACAACCTGTTCGTCGCCGGCTTCATCGGCACGCCTCAGATGAACCTGTTCGACGCCAAGCTGGTGAAGGTCAATGGTAAGTACGCCGTTCAGGTCGGCGGCATCACCGTGGAACTGTCCGAGGAGAAGCAGGCCAAGCTGGCCAAGAACAACGTTGCCGAGCAGGATATCGTTCTGGGCGTCCGTCCCGAGCATATCGAGCTGGCCAAGGAAGGCATCGACGCCAAGGTCGACGTCTCCGAAATGATGGGCTCCACCGTGCATCTGCACGTCACCGCTATGGGCCGCGACGTGGTTCTGGTGGTCTCCACCATGAACATGACCGGCGCTGAGGTTGCCGCTCTGACTGCCGGCACCGCCGTGAAGTTCACCTTCGGCGGCCATGTCTGCCATGTCTTCAATAAGGAGACCGGCATCAACCTGGAAGCCTGAGCTTTCTGAAATTTTCCGCCCCACGGTACGCCGTGGGGCGGCTTTCTGCTTTTCCGGCATTTGGTGAATAGACAGGGACCGCCGTGTCTGCTATAATATAGGCAGAACAAAACCCAACAGGAGGTATGGATCATGAAAATCGGTTTTATCGGCCTGGGCATTATGGGTAAGCCCATGGCAAAAAATCTTTTGAAAGCGGGCTATGAGGTCTGGGTGAATAACCGCAGCAAGGGGCCTATGGAAGAGCTGGCCGCCTGCGGCGCTCACGCCGCCGCCCGGCGGGAGCTGGCGGAGAACAGCGACGTCATCATCACCATGCTGCCCAACGGCCCCCAGGTCAAGGAGGTCGTGCTGGGGGATGTGGTGAATTACATGCGCGCCGGGCAGATTTTCATTGATTGCAGCTCTATCAGCCCTGTGGTCTCCAAGGAGATCGCCGCGGCGCTGGCGGAAAAGGGCGTTGAAATGCTGGACGCCCCCGTCTCCGGCGGCGAGCCCAAGGCCATCGACGGCACTCTGAGCTTTATGGTCGGCGGCCGGCAGGAGGTTTTTGACACCTGCAAGGACATCCTGGCCGCCATGGGTTCCTCCGTCACCCGCTGCGGCGAGGTGGGGGCGGGCAACACCACAAAGCTGGCAAACCAGATCATCGTGGCCTGCAACATTCAGGCGGTGGCCGAGGCCTTCACCCTGGCGCAGAAAGCGGGGGTGGACCCGGAGGTCGTTTACCGGGCCATTCGGGGCGGCCTGGCCGGTTCCACCGTTCTGGACGCCAAGGGGCCCATGATGCTTGCGGGCGACGACAAGCCCGGCTTCAAGATCGATCTGCACATCAAGGACCTGAACAACGCTCTGGACTGCGCCCACGCCGTCGGCGCGCCTGTGCCCATGACCGCTTCCGCTCAGGAGATCCTGCAATGGCTGCACAACAACGACTGCGGCGGCTGCGACCACAGCGCCATTGCCAAATACTATGAGCGCCTGACAGGCATCCGGATCGGCCGGTCTGAGGGCGCGCGGGGCTGACCTTGCCAAACCGCGGCCCGGGTGCTAAAATAAGGATGCGAGAACAAATAAGGAGCGTGAACGCTATGCAGAAAAAAATCACACAGACGGCGGGCCGGAACCAGTTGGGGGACTTTGCCCCCATGTTTGCCCACCTGAACGACGATGTGCTGTTCGGGGAGGTCTGGAACCAGGAGGCCATTGATCTGAAAACCAAGTGCGTTATCACCGTGGTGGCTCTGATGTCCTCCGGGATCACGGATTCTTCCCTGACCTACCATCTGCAAAACGCCAAGGCCCACGGCGTGACCAAGGCGGAGATCGCCGCCATCGTGACCCACGCCGCCATGTATGTGGGCTGGCCCAAGGCCTGGGCGGTGTTCCGTCTGGCCAAGGAGGTCTGGAACGAGGCTTTGGACGCCAAAACGGAGAAGGACGCCTACGAGCAGAGCATTTTCTTCCCGGTAGGCGCACCTAACGACGGCTTTGCCAAATATTTCATCGGTCAGAGCTACCTGGCCCCCGTATCCACGTCCCAGGTGCCCATTTTCAACGTAACCTTTGAGCCGGGGTGCCGGAACAACTGGCACATCCACCACGCCAGGTCCGGCGGCGGACAGCTGCTTATCTGCGTGGGCGGCCGGGGCTACTACCAGGCGTGGGGCGAGGCCCCCGTGGAGATGGTGCCGGGCACGGTCGTGAACATCCCCGCCGAGGTCAAGCACTGGCACGGCGCGGCGGCGGACAGCTGGTTCAGCCATCTGGCCATAGAGGTCCCCGGCGAGGACACCAGCAGCGAATGGTGCGAGGCCGTAGACGACGAGAGCTACCGGAAGGTCAACCAAGGCTGATCCGGGCCGGTATATACCGCGCCGCAATGGCGCGGCGCTTTGACAAATCGGAAAATCCCCCCGGGCTGATATGTACCCCCAATACTGGACACCCAGTATTGGGGGTATTGCCATATGAAATACAGCTATGTGCGCTTTATTCGGATAGAAAAATTCCCTGATAGAGCTGCTCAGGCAAGAGCGTATCCATTATGGAGATATGGGAATCGTAGATACCCTTGATGATCTTAATGCTTTCCAGAATTGGATGGGATAGCCGCTTTTTTCGATGGTAGATCAGGACGGTCTGCCTGGTCTTTTCAAATTCGATAATCGGGAAGATGTATAGCTCCTGAAACAGTGCGGGCTGCTGAATGTACAGATACTTCAACAGCATTGGGTTGCTGAAAAAGATCCCGTGGCCCGCCGCGCACAGGTTTATCAGAGAACTGGTCAATGTAGTTTTTACACGGATAAAGGGTCTGTAGCCTTTTTCCGTATAGGTCGCCAGAATTTTTCGGTGGAGTCCGCTGGTTTCCGGATGGAGGAACATAGGAAGATCGTAAAATTCATAAAGAGAAACGCCCTTTGCGTATTTCGCTGCCAGAAAGAGATCTTTCTCTCCAAAATGCTCCCAAAACAGCCTCTTGGAAATAATCACATAAAGGTCCTCGTCCTCCAACGGCGTTTGAACATAAACATCCGGGGCGTAAGAGGAAAACGGGCGGGAGATCAGGGGCAGCGCCAGATCGACCAGATTGTCTTTGACGGCGATCGGCAGCTGGGCGGTCGTTGCCTCCATCAGCCGGATGGTCATATGGGGGAACTGCCGGGCAAAAAGGGGGATAAAATCCGTTGCAAAGGCGGTAGACCGGTTGGGCGGCAGACCGATGCTGATCTCGCCGCGAAAGGTCTGATCCTTGCTGTGCAGCAATTCCATCAGCGCCTCTTCCTGCTCCTGGATATCCTTGGCGGCAGCCAGAAGGATCTTCCCCTCCTCTGTCAGCCGCAGAGAGGGCTTCCGTTCAAAAAGCGTAACGTTGTAAGTGCTTTCCAAGTGCTTAATATGCTGGGAAACCGCCTGCTGGCTAAAATACATGGCTTCCGCCGCCTTGGAAAAACTCATATATTCCACGACCTTCAGAAAGCACGCTATGTCAGACATATTCATTTCAAGGCCCTCCGATCAAGACAAGCAAAAAGTTGTTAAAATGACAAAATTCTAATGATTCCATTTTAATAGTATAATGGATATACTAAAAATGCAAGCAGAAAAAAGAAAAAATTGGGAGGTATGGAAAGCAACGGTACCCAGCAGTGGAAAAAGGCGAGGATGCCAAAATTGGCTTGCATTATGAAAAACGGGTATAAGCGATTTTTTCAACCTGAATTGAGGGAGGACCATATGAAAGTCGGATTTGTAGGATTTGGAGAAGCGGCGTCATCTATCGCGGCCGGTCTCCATGAGGAGGGGCTGGAGGATCTGCTCTGCTATGACATTATGCAGGACGATCCCAGGGGCAAAGCGCAGTTTGACGCGCGGCTCACCGCCTGCCATGGGAGCAAGCTTTCCAGTGGGGCAGAGGTTTGCGGCCGGGCGGACATTGTCTTTTCGGCGGCGCCTTCCAATTTTGCGGTAGCTGCGGCCCAGGGGGCGATGGATGGAATTCATACAGGAATAGTGTTTGTGGATGTATCCACCGCGACCCCAAAGGAGAAAAGGCAGATCTGCGCTATGGTCAGCGAAAAAGGAGGCCTGTTTGTAGATGCCGCAATGATGGGATCCCTTTTATCTGACAGGCATAAGGTGAGCATGCTCCTTTCCGGACCCGGCGCCGCGAAAATGAAGGAGATGATGGACCCCTATCATATGCGTCTGAAGCTTGTAACCGGAGAGGCGGGCACGGCAACCTCCATTAAGTTCATCCGCAGCATTACGGCAAAGGGGATCAGCGCACTGCTGATCGAGTCTTTGCAGACAGCCCAGAAGTTTGGCGTGGAGGAAACCATTGTGGATTCTTTCCTTGACAGCTATGGCGAGGGATTCCTGAAAATCATCAACGGCTATACCTCCGGCGCGATTATCCACGCCGCGCGGAGAGAGCATGAGATGCAGAATGTGGTGGATTTCCTGAAAAGCGAAGACCTCCCCTATACGATGGCTGAGGCAACCAGAGAAAAACTGGAGTGGCTGCAGGAAAACCATATCAAGGACCGTTTTGAAAATGATGTCCCCAGAGACTGGAGAGGCGTTCTTTCCGGCTGGGGACTGTAAGACCACAAAAACAAGGAGGAACTACTATGAAAAAACTGTTTTGTATGATCCTGGGGGCGGTAGTACTGCTGGCTCTGGCGGCCTGTGGAAGCTCCACGGGAGCGGACTATCCGGAGCGTAACATTGAACTCGTTGTTCCCTTCGGCGCGGGCGGTTCCGCGGATATTTTCGCGAGAAGCTTTGCGGATCTGCTGTCCAAGCAGACCGGTGTGAACGTCACCGTAAACAACAAGGAGGGTGCCGGCGGCATTACCGGTATGACCTATGCCGGTGAGCAGGACAGCGACGGCTATACCATTGCCCTGGTAACGCCCTCTATGCCGATTGCCGAGGTAAAGGGCAAGCTGAATTTCCAGCAGGACTGGATCCCCATCGCATGCATGGAGCAGGATATTTACGTAATTTCCGTCCTGGATTCCAATAAAAAATTCTCCGATTGGGACGGCCTGATCACCTATGCGAAGGCACACCCGGATGACGTTACCACCGGCGGCTCCGGCGCGGGCGGCCTGGATGAATGTGTGGCGTCCCAGTTTGCCGCCAGTGCGGGGATCGATATTACTTACGTTCCTTATTCCGGCTACGGTGAGTACAAGACCGCTTTCCTGGGCGGTGAGGTCGACCTGTATATTGACAAGCTCTCCTCTTATTCCAAAATGGCCCAGTACTCCGAGATCATCCCCCTGGCAGTGACCTCTGAGGAGAAGGTTTCCACGGCCGGACTGGATAACGTGCCCTCTGTGAAGGAATTGGGCATCGACTTTACCGCGGGCAGCTGGAGAGGGATCGTTGTGAGGGCTGGTACGCCTGAAAACGTCGTGAGCAAGCTCTCCGAGCTGTGTGAGACGATCTATCAGTCCGATGAATTCCAGAATGTGCTGAAAACTGATAGCGCAGACGTGGTTTATGGGTACAAATCCGCCGCCGAGTTCAAGAGCTTCATCGCCCAGGAGACCGATCGTTTCTCCGCGGTAATCAGCAATCCGTAAGCGGCATATTGCCCTGTATATTCAAAAATCCGGAAGGACCGTGCCGGGATGGCATGGTCCTTCCAAGAAAGAGGCGTGTATATGGCAGAATTTATAATGGATATCGTTCTTGGGATCGTTCTGCTGGCGTTCGCGATCCTGGGCGGCCAGATCCCCCAGCTGTCCAGTCCGAACGATATCGTGGAGGCCAGCGGTTTTCCTATTATTTTCTCGGTAATTGGCTTGCTCCTGCTGGCAGTAGAGGTTATTGACCAGATCAAAAAGAAGAAAAAGAGCGGCAAGGCCGAATCGGTCGCGCAGTCCTCCTTCGATCCGCGAAAGGCATATAAGGTAATTGCGATCGTTACTATGACGATTCTGTTTATTCTGACCTCAAAATGGATCGGATTTTTTACCTTCTCCCTCGTATTTTGTTTTGTCAGCCTGAATCTTCTGGGCTCACGGAACCAGAAATTCAACGTGATCTTTACTGTTGCCGTGGTATTGGTCCTAACCGTTGTATTTGGCCGCTTCTTTGGAATCATTCTTCCCAGGGGACAGTGGTTCTTCAAGAAAATGAGCTATCTTTTGTACTAGAAGGAGGACGGCTATGCTGCAGGGATTATTGAACTTTGCAAATATTACAACCATTGCTTTCCTGATCATAGGAACGGCCTGGGGAATGCTGGCAGGCGCTATCCCGGGTATCAGCGCCTCGCTGGCGGTGATCCTGATCCTGCCGTTTACCTATTCCATGCTCCCGATTCAGAGCATTATCGTCCTGGTGGCCGTCTACGTCGGCGGCATGTGCGGCGGCTCTATTTCGGCGATCCTTTTGCGTACACCCGGAACCCCTACAGCTGTCTGCACAGTATTTGACGGCTATCCGATGGCACAAAAGGGGCAGGCGGGAAAGGCTCTGGGCATTTCCATTACGGCCTCCGCGTTCGGAGGTATCCTTTCGGGTATTGTGATGGTGCTGGCGGCGCCGACGCTCTCCAAAATCGCCATGAAATTTCAAAGTGCGGAGTTCTTCGCTCTTGGTTTGCTGGGCCTTTCCTGTACGGCGTCCATGGCCACAAAGAACTGGAAAAAGGCTCTGATTTCTGCCTGTCTGGGCGTACTGATCTCAACCATTGGTCTGGACTATATGTCCGGTGCGGAGCGCTTCACCTTTGGCAGGAACTGGCTTGCGGACGGAATCGATTTTGTGCCGGTGATGATCGGCGCATATGCCTTTGCGGAGGTTTTCCGCCGGGCGCTGACACGGCCGCAGCCCATGGAAAAGATGGAGAAAAACTCCGGAAACATGGAATTCGTCGGATTCGGGCATATCCTGAAAAACTGGGTGACTTATGTCAAATCCTCTGTCATTGGAACCATTGTGGGGATCATTCCCGCGGCGGGCGGCTCCATCGCCTCCTTCATAAGCTATGGAGAGGCTGTTCGCTCCAGCAAGCATCCCGAAACCTTTGGCGAAGGGAATGAGTTGGGCGTCGTCGCCTCCGAGGCAGCCAATAACGCGGCGGTGGGGGGGTCGCTGGTTCCCACCATCTGCTTGGGTATTCCAGGCGGAACGGTGACGGCTATCATGCTTTCCGCGTTTACGATGCATGGCCTGGTTGCCGGACCAACTCTGATCACCCAGCAGCCGGATCTGCTGTATTCAATTCTCTGGGCGATTGTTTTCGCCTCGCTGCTTCTGTACGCGATCGGGAAGGTGATTGCGAAGCAGTTTGCGAAAATCGCTGATTTGGACTACTGTATGGTGGGCTCGCTCATGCTGCTATTGGGCATCGTGGGCGCGTATACGCTAAAAGGAAGCGTACGGGACGTTGGCATTATGCTGGTGTTTGCCCTGATTGGCCTGGCGCTGGAGCACTTCGGCTATTCCATCCCGACAATGATCTTGGGGTTGGTGCTGGGGCCGATCTGTGAAAAGGGATTCCGCAAGCAAATGATCATTTCTCACGGAGACTGGACCGTTTTTCTGAAGCGCCCTCTATGCCTGGTAATTATTCTTGTCAGCATTGTGAGCTTCGCGATGCCCTTTATCCGTGTCGCGATCAAAAACAGAAAACAGGAGCAGCAGTAAAAGGAGAGAAATCATGCGAAAAATTACGGTCCCCTACAAGGGCACGCCGCTGCGGCTGGAGGCCGGAGAAATGGTCGAATTTACCGGAACGATTTACTGCGGCAGAGACGCTGTGCTGCCATACGTCGTTGAATATGCGAAAAAACATACTATCGAAAGGGACTACGGTGTTGATCTCCAGGGCGCGGTGATTTTCCATACGGCCGTATCCTGCGCTGGTATTGCCCCGACCACTTCCAGCAAACCGGAGATCATGGGTTCAATTGTTCCACTGTCTGAGGAGGGCGTTTTGTTCCACCTGGGAAAGGGCTTGATCTCGGAAGAAGCCGTCGAGGGACTGCAAAAGAACAACGCGTATTTTCTGGTGACGCCGCCGGTGGCGGCACTTTTGACGGCCTGTATGTATGAGTGCAGAGCAATTATACACCCGGAATTTGGCATGGAAGCTTTCTATGAGATCAAAGTGCGGGATTTCCCAGCTGTCGTTGCGGCCGCGGATGGCAAAACAATCTTTGCATAAAGGAGAACATACATGATAACGTTAGATCAGGTAATCAACGATGTTGCGGAGATTGTCGTTCAGGCGAGTTCCCATTGGCGGGAAGATCAGCTGGCATGCTGGAAGCGGTGCTGTGATGCGGAAGATACGCCCATCGCCAAATGGAGTATGGAAGCCTTTCTGAAAAACGCTCAGGCAGCGGATGAACATCATTCACCACTCTGCGATGATACGGGCACCCCTCATCCATTTCTGGAGATCGGTGATGAGGCGGTGCTGCCCGCGGGTTTTCTACAGGCGATGGAGGCTGGCATCCGGAAAGGGCTAAACGACACGCCAACCCGGCCTATGGGTGTAAAGGGAGGCCAATGGGAACGGATCAGCCAGTGCAGAGGTCTTTATGAGGAGCCTGGAATGCTCATGCCCGCGCCCACACAAATACGCCGGATACCCGGGTCTAAAATTCGCCTGACGATCCTGATGCTGGGAGGCGGACCTGAGATACGGAGCAAGACGCAGCCTATTTTTCATATGCATTCTCTTGACCATGTTGTGGACGAGATGATCGCGTGGGCAATTCCACAGGTACGGGCGCTGGGCTGCCAGCCCTGCACGCTCTCCTTTGGGCTGGGTCGCACAGCCTGTGAGGCCAGCAGCCTTTCTCTGGAGGCATCCAAGGACGGACGGTATGACGTTCAGAACGAAATTGAAAAGCGGATTACGGACGCGGTCAATGCCGCAAATATCGGCCCCATCGGACTGGGAGGAAAAACCTCAGTTCTGGCTACATTCATAAAGGTGGGCAATATGCGAGCCAGCGGCTTCCGGGTCGTTTCCATGCGTCCCAATTGCTGCATGGAAATCCGCAAGGCAACCCATGAGTGGGAAACCAGAGAATAATATCTCTACCACGGTTTGAAACAGCAATTGTGCAAAAAGGAGTACACTAAAATGGAATATGATTACAGACCGTTGCCGGAAAAGATCCCCGACGCATTGATTGCCCGGGCGGCAAGGCTGAGCACGCCCAACCTCTGTGATGGGCTTACCAAGCTGAAATTAAACTCTGCGGATTACACTATGGACGCGGCGATCAAGCCAGTCAACGACCAGATGAAGATTGTTGCTACAGCATCGACTGTGGATACAAAGGAAGGAGACAACCTTCCGATCCATGTGGCAATCTACGGCTGCAAGCCTGGATACTGCCTCGTCGTGGCGGGCAAGGCCGCTGAGGAGCGCGCGTATATGGGCGACCTGATGGGCGGCGCGGCCAATGCCATCGGTGTAAGCGGAATTATTGTAGATGGTTATATTCGGGATAAGCTGGGCCTGGATGAACTGAAAATGCCAATTTTCAGCCGGGGCTACAAACCTGCCAGCCCCTCCAAAATTGGCCCCGGCGCAATCAATACGGAGGTTGGCTGCGGCCATGTTACCGTAAAACCGGGAGATCTGATTATGGCGGACTGTGATGGGATTGTCTGCATCCCAAGGGACATGATCGAGGCTGTTCTGACCAAAGCGGAGGAAAAGGTTGCCTACGAAACGGGACGTGTGAACGCCATTGCGAATTACGCTCAATGTAAGGCAGCCGGCAAAGAACTGCCGGACCTGACCCCGGGTTGGGTGAAGGACATGCTGGGAAGCAGATAAGCGGCATCGGAGAAATGCCGCCCCACGGACCTTGGGAGAATTTTTGATTCAATCAGCGGGATTGCCCAAGTCACATCCGAAGTGCTGCCGCTGAACCGGCCTATCAATAATCGTGTGAAGAGATAACCGTTGCTTCAGACGCAAGCGGTTATCTCTTCGTCTATATCTGTCAGATCCCCTTATCCACCGTTTTTTCGGCGAATACCAGGTTCACCGCCGTGCCCAGGGCGGCGAAGAGCGTGCCGAGAAACAGCATGGCGTTCACCCCCAGGGTATCGATCAGGCGGCCGCCCAGCAGGGACCCGAAGACGTTCGCCAGGGTATAAGCGGCGGTGTAATAGGCCTGGCCCTTGACGGCGTCCTGGGGCTCCATGATCGCGTTGACATAATATACAGAGGCAATGGCGATCAGCGCCCAGGCGCCGACCTGGGTCAGCTGGAAGAGATAGTAGACCGTCACATTCGGGGCCAGCCAGGAGCCGACGGCCTTGATAAAGAAGAAAAACCCGGTGAGCTTCATATAGAAGCCGCTGCTCCTTCTGCGCAGCAGCCGGGTGAACAGCAGCATGGTGGGCAGCTCGGCCAGGGCCGCCAGGGCCATGGACAGGCCCATATGGCCGCTGTCGCCGCCTTTGGCCCGGATGATCTGGAGTGTAAAGCTATTCAGGAAAACATGGCTGATGTAGAGCAGGACGCAGCCGAAAAGAACGCCGGTAAACCTGGGGTATTTCCGGAAGAAAGCCAGCCCATCCGCGCCCTTTGCCGCGTCCGCCGCCCTGGGCGCCCGTTGGGCGGGATAGCAAAGAAGCGCCAGAATAAACAGCCCCGTGAAAACCAGAATGGCCCAGGGCACACTCCGCCCGCCCTGTACGGCGGTAATGCGGCCCAAAGCGAAGCACACCAGGGCGAAGGTCACGGAGCCGGCGCTTTTTGGAGATCCCGTAATTGAGCTTACAGCCGCAGTTGATGCCGGTAACGGCCAGTCCGTTGACCAGGGGCGTCAGTAATTGCAGCAGGGCCAGACAGCTTCCGTAGAGCAAAAGGGAGGCTACCTTATTTTTGTGGAAAGCCAGCAAACCCAGGCCGCAGACCAATTGCAGCAGGGCAGCGAACAGGGTAATGGCTTTCAGCGGGGGGCTGTTTTCCCGGTCGGCATAGCTTGCGGCCAGGGGCTGGAGCAGCGCGGAGAGCAGACCGGCCAGGGCGATGAGAATGCCGATGGTCCCGCTGGAAAAGCCCATTTCCAGCAGATACAGACTTACATAGGCGGAAATCGCCGCGTAGGCCATCCAATAGGTGCCGTTGATTAGCCCATACCGGGCGGTCAGTTGGTTTGGCATGAGGCATATTGCTCCTCTTTTCAGAATAGTTATATCATAGCACACAGAAAAAAATTTGCAATTTCTAAATTTTCCTCAAAAATGTGGAAAAGCGGTTTTCTGAACCTGAAACGGGTGGATTCGCCCCCCTTCCGTGAAAAATAAACAAAAACCCCCCTGGGGGGATTGGGAAATCCATGTGAAATGTGGCGGAATCGCCGATTGACAATCTTGTTTTCTATTGGTAGAATATTATCGATACAGTATGGGTTCGGCAATACCAGGTGTATCGACAGGAAAGAATTACTTAATTAGGAGGAAATCACATTGAAGGATTGGGCATATCTGACCTCTGTTGAAGAGATGGAAGAAGCCACCAACTCCCTGCTGGAAAACGGCAAGAAGGTTGGCGCTGACTCCTGGCAGCAGCGTGTCAAAAACCAGACCCCCCATTGCGGCTTCGGCGAGAAGGGTACCTGCTGCCGTATCTGCTCCATGGGCCCCTGCCGCATCACTCCCAAAGCGCCCCGCGGTATCTGCGGCTGCGACGTTCACGGCATTGTAGGCCGTAACTACCTGCGCTTCACCGCCGGCGGCTCCGCGACGCACTCTGACCACGGCCGTGAAATCATGCACACCCTGTACCAGACCAGAGAGGGCGGCAACTATCAGGTCAAGGATCCTGAAAAGCTGATCTCCATTGCCAAGGAATGGGGCGTGGAAACCGAGGGCAAGGATATCTACGATCTGGCCCACGAGATGGCTGAGATCGGCCTGCTGGAGTACGGCAAGCCCTTCGGCGTGCAGAAATTCCTGAAGCGCGCTCCCGAGCATACCCAGAAGCTGTGGCACGAGGCCGGCATCGAGCCCCGGGCCATTGACCGCGAAGTTTCCACCGCTCTGCATATGACCCATATGGGCTGCTCCAGCCTGCCCGAGGCTCTGATCCGTCAGGCCCTGCGCTGCGGTCTGTCTGACGGTTGGGGCGGTTCCATGATGGGCACCGAGTTCTCCGACGTTATGTTCGGCACCCCTAAGCCCATCGACACCGAGGCCAACATCGGCGTTATGGAGAAGGACAACGTCAATATCGTGGTCCACGGTCACGATCCCTCCCTGTCCGAAATGGTCGTTTACTACGCCAATGATCCCGAGATGATCGCCTACGCCAAGAGCATGGGCGCGAAGGGCATCACCGTTTCCGGCGTCTGCTGCACCAGCAACGAAGTAACGATGCGTCACGGCATCCCCATGGCCGGTAACTTCCTGAACCAGGAGAACGTGGTCCTCACCGGCGCCTGCGAGGCCATCGTCGTGGACGTGCAGTGCATCTTCCCCGCTCTGGGACCCCTCTCCAAGTGCTTCCACACCAAGTTCATCACCACCTCTCCCATCGCCCGGATGCCCGACTCCGAGTTCATCCAGTTCTCCGCCGAAAGCGCCGGTGAGAACGCCAAGGCGATCGTGAAGATGGCCATTGAAAACTTCAAGAACCGTACGCCCGAGCTGGTGAACATCCCCCAGATGAAGCAGAAGGCCCGCGTGGGCTACTCTGTCGAGGCCATCAAGAAGGTCCTGGACGGCGTTGCCAACTCTCAGGTGGACGAATTCGGCACCACCAAGCCGCTGATCGAGTGCGTACACTCCGGCGTTCTCCGGGGCGCTGTGGCCATGGTCGGCTGCAACAACCCCAAGGTCCGTCCTGATACCGCCCATATCGGCCTGATGAAGAAGCTGCTGGAAAATGATATCATCCTGATCGTCTCCGGCTGTTCCGCCCAGGCTGCCGCCAAGGCAGGTCTTATGGATCCTGTCCAGGCCAAGGAGTACTGCGGCGCGGGTCTGAAGCGCGTGTGCGAGCTGGCGGGCATTCCTCCCGTACTGCACATGGGCTCCTGCGTGGATATTTCCCGTATGATGATCCTGGCCTCCGACATCGCCAAGGATTGGGGCATCAATATCTCCCAGGTTCCCGTTGTGGGCTGCGCTCCCGAATGGATGTCCGAGAAGGCCGTCTCCATCGGCAACTACGTTGTGGCTACCGGTATTGAGACCTTCCTGGGCGTGGATCCCTACACCAAGGGCTCCGAGGAAGTCACCGCTCTGCTGCAGGGCGAGCACGGCGTCAACGACTGGGTCGAGGCCAAGTTCGTGGTGGACACCGATATCGACTCCCTGGGCGACAAGATGATTGCCTGCATCGAAGCCAAGCGCGCCGCTCTGGGCATCTAAGCGAGGTCCTTTCCCAATGAAAGTAGCGATTACCGGAAAGGGCGGCGTGGGCAAGACCACCCTGTCCTCCACGCTGGCCAGACTCTACGCCGATGAAGGGCGGACGGTGCTGGCGGCGGATGTGGACCCGGATGCCAACCTGGGGCTCGCCTTAGGGCTGAGCCAGGAAGAAGTAGATTCCATCGTCCCCATCTCCAAAATGCGGACCCTGGTGGAGGAGCGCACCGGCGCTACCGACGCCAACCGGTTCTATAAGCTCAATCCCTACGTGGCAGACATCCCCGAAAAGTACTCCAGGGATATCAACGGCGTGAAGCTGCTGGTCATGGGTACCGTGGATGTAGGCGGCTCCGGCTGCGTCTGTCCGGAGCACGTAATGCTCAAATCCATCCTGTCCGCCTTGACCTATCGGAAAAACGATGTGGTCATCATGGACATGGAGGCCGGCCTGGAGCACCTGGGCCGGGGCACGGCGGCCAATATGGACCAGTTCATCGTCGTGATCGAGCCGGGCGCGCGCTCTGTGCAGACCTACCGCAATGTGAAGCGGCTGGCAAGCGACCTGGGCGTCAAGCGCGTACGTGTGGTTGCCAACAAGATCCGGGACGAGCGGGACGAGGCGTTCATCCGGGGGGCCATTCCGGCGGAGGATTTCCTGGGCTTCATCCATTACAATCCCGAGATCATGGATGCGGACCGGCAGGGGAAGTCTCCCTACGATTTCTGCCCCACGGCAATCGAAGAGATTCGGAACATTAAGGCGATCCTGGATCGTGATGAAATTTAGGAGGAAATACCGTGACACTTTTTGATAGAGTTTTCGGCGGCAACGATTACAACTACGCGCGTACCGTAGCTGCCATTGACGAAGCCATCGCCAAGTACGGCGAGGGCGAGGCCGTGTCCTTCCCCGACACCGCCTACAGCCTGCCCTGCTACTACGCAGTGACCGGCGAGAAGATCACCAATCTGGGCGAGATGAAGGCCGCCATGGCCACCATCAAGGCCAAGATGACCCGCAACAACCGGCTCCACGATGCCTTTGAATCCGGCATTGCCTCCGCTCTGTGCGCGGAGTTCCTGGAAGCCCTGAAGTACATCCATGGCGCGACCCCCTATGCCGAGCCCGAGTGCGGCCACCTGTCCGACGCTTTCGTGCGTGAGCTGGGCGTGCCTCTGGTCACCGGCGATATCCCCGGCGTTGCCGTTATCCTGGGCAAGGCTGAGACCAACGAAGAAATGGTCTCTCTGGTCAAGAGCTATCAGGGCCAGGGCATCCTGGTGACAGTCACCGGCGAGGGCATCCGGCAGCTGGCCGAGTCCGGCTACAAGACCGGCACCAACGTCCGCGTGGTTCCCCTGGGCTATGAGATGCAGAGCGTGATCCACGTGGTCTCCGTGGCTCTGCGTGCCGCTCTGATCTTCGGCAACATCACCCCCGGCGATTTCCCCGCTCTGGCGAAGTACACCATGGACCGCGTCCGCGCCTTCGTCAACGCCTACAAGCCCCTGTCCGATGAGATCGTGTCCTACGGCGCCGGCGCCATCTGCCTGGGCTTCCCCGTTGTCTCCAACGAGACCGAAAACATGTTCCGTGTTCCCAAGAGCCTGATCCAGCAGCTGGATACCTCCAAGTGGAACGCCACCTCTCTGGAGGCCCGGGACATCAAGATCAAGATCACCAATATCGACATTCCCGTATCCTTTGCTTCCGCGTTCGAGGGCGAGATCATCCGCCGTCCCGACATGCAGGTGGAAGTGGACGGCTCCCGTGTGGACTGCTTCGAGCTGGTGCACACCCGTGAGGCCGCCGAGGTCGAGGACCACAGGATCACCGTGGTCGGCCCCGAGATCGACGAGATCCCCGTAGGCTCCAAGATCTCTCTGAGCTACACCGTGGACGTTGCCGGCAAGAACATGCAGCCCGACTTTGAGTCCGTCATGGAGCGGAAGTTCCACTCCTACCTGAACTGCATCGAGGGCGTTATGCACACCGGTCAGCGTGATATGATCCGTATCCGTATCAGCAAGGCTGACTTTGAGGCCGGCTTCAAGTTCCGCCACATCGGCGAGGTGCTGTACGCCAAGGTCAAGAGCGAGTTTGAGGCCGTTGTGGACAAGTGCCAGGTCACCATCGTTGTGGACGCCGAGAAGAACAAGGAACTGCGGGCCGCCGCCAACGCCGTGTTCAACAAGCGTGACGACCGTCTGAAGTCCATGACCGACGAGTCCGTGCCCGTGTACTACACCTGCATTATGTGCCAGGCCTTCTCCCCCAGCCACGTCTGTATCGTTACTCCCGAGCGTCTGGGCCTCTGCGGCGCCGTGTCCTGGCTGGATGCCAAGGCCACCAATGAGCTGGATCCCACCGGCCCCTGCCAGATCGTTCCCAAGGAGCACTGCATCGACGAGCACCTGGGCCGTTATGAGGATGTGGACGAGGCCGTTGCCAAGTACTCTCACGGCGCTCTGGAGCACGTGACTCTGTACTCCCTGTTCCAGGATCCCATGACCTCCTGCGGCTGCTTCGAGTGTATCTGCGGCGTGGAGCCTGTCTCCATGGGCGTTGTCATCACCTGCCGCGAGCACGCCGGTATGACCCCCCTGGGCATGACCTTCTCCGAGATGGCCTCCATGACCGGCGGCGGCGTTCAGACCCCCGGCTTCATGGGCCACGGCAAGCAGTTCATCTCCTCCAAGAAGTTCATCGCAGCCGAAGGCGGCCCCGGCCGTATCGTCTGGATGCCCAAGGAGCTGAAGGACCAGGTCCGCGAGCGCCTGGATGCCACTGCCAAGGATATGTACGGCGTGGACAACTTCACCGACATGATCGCCGATGAGACCGTCTGCACCGAGGATCCGGAAGAGCTGATGAACTTCCTGGCCGAAAAGGGCCACCCCGTTCTCAGCATGGAGCCCTTCGACATGTAATTTCCCTTCCCGCCCGGGTTTCCCCCGGGCGGGAATACTGTCGAAAAACCCCTTACGGGCTTTTCCGACAAACTTTTGCAGTCTGCTGCGCGCACGAGTTGTTCGCCGTAGGCG
Organism: bacterium; assembly: GCA_963661735.1. Classification (GTDB taxonomy): domain Bacteria; phylum Bacillota; class Clostridia; order Oscillospirales; family Oscillospiraceae; genus Faecousia. The sequence continues at coordinate 21,043 of CAVLCF010000042.1, forward strand.
AACAACTCGCACACTTGCAGCCTGAGATGTATTTTCTGTCAGGTACACTGATATGTACCCCTAAAACTGGACACCCAGCAGCGGGGGAGTTTTCGTGAAATAC
>CAVLCF010000043.1:0-4641 GCA_963661735.1 bacterium
GCTCTATTATACCATATCCGGCAGCGGGATGGTAGCTTTGATTAAATCAGAGGTTACCTAGAATTAAATCGGAAGAGCTGCTTTGCAAAGAGCGGCGGAAAGAAAGAGATTCTGAAAGACAGAGGAGAAATCATTATGAGCAAAGGAATGCAGGATTATCTGGCCCAGACGGCACAGCGGCTTCACTTGAATGCGGATGCCCAGAGTGAGACGCTTTTTGGAGCGCAGGGCGGCATGGAGCTGCTGCTGCGGCGCGGTTCCAATAACCAGAATTATGTTTCGCTGGTCTTTTCTCTGACCCGGGGTGGGCAGGAGCCCGACGGGGCGGAGATGAAAGCTTTTGTCAAGAGCAACAAGCTGGTAACGAACTGTGCCATCCGCCGCGGCCGGGTGGAATTCACACTGAAAGCGCGTTTCGGCAATGTGAAGGACATTGACAAATTGGAGCAGGCGACCCGTGAGGTGGTGTCCTTCCTGCGTACAAAGGGCTATCAGAGCTGCTGCCAGGGCTGCGGGCAGGTGGTGGAGACCGATGCCTGCATCGTGGCCGGCGTTCCCTCTCTGCTGTGCGGCAGCTGCTATCAGCAGCAGGACAGTATGCAGGAGCAGGCCCAGCAGGAAGCTTCGCGGAAGCCGGAAAATGTGCTGGCCGGCATCGTTGGCGCGCTGCTGGGAAGTCTGCTTGGCGCGGCCTGCATCGTGCTGCTGGGGCAGCTGGGCTATGTGGCGGCGCTGTCCGGCATTGTGCTGGCGATTTGCACCCTGAAGGGCTATGAACTGCTCGGCGGACGCCTGTCCACCAAGGGCATTATCATTGCCTGCCTGCTGATGCTGGTAATGACCTATGTGGGCGACCGGCTGGATTGGGCCATCTCGGTTGCGAAGTATTTTGAGGTCAGTTTTACAGACGCCTATCGGGCGATCCCCTACCTGATCGAAGAAGATGTGATCGAGAGCGGCGACTACATTGCCAATCTGCTCCAGCTGTATCTCTTTACCTTGCTCGGCGCGGTGCCTACCATTATCAATTCTCTGAAGAGCCGGAAGCTGGACAAAGTGACCTACCGCATGCGGGATCAGCGGACATCTGGCAGCACGGTGGAGTTCAGATTAAAAAATTGTAATTGAAAGCGTGAGCGGGCAGTTCCGAAAAAGGGGCTGCCTACTTTTTGCGTAACGCATGGTTCCCCCACGGCGGGCATACCATAAAGCAGGAGGTGGGCGCCCATGGCCTATCGGATCGAATACCCCGGAAAGAGAAAGACCAGACGGTTCCCCGTGTGGGTCCTTTTACTGGCGGTGTTGGCCGCCGTATTGGCGATCCCGAAGCAGACCCTTGTTTACTGGCTCCTGCCGGGGGATCCGGAGGTGACGGCTCAGGCGTTGTCGGAGCTGGTGGAGACGCTGCGGCAGGGCGCCAACGCCGGGCAGGCGGTGGCGGCATTTTGTAAGAGCATCGTCCAGGGGGCGGGGCTTGGATAGGGTGGTATTGTCCGGATGGGGCTGCGTTGCGCTGGCGCTGCTGCTTCTGGTGCTGCCGCTGCCGTGGGTTGCCGCGGCGCTGCTGGCGGGGGCCTTTCATGAATGCTGCCATTATCTCGCCATCCGCGCCCTTGGAGGCCGGGTGCCCGGCGTGACGGTCGGATACCGGGGGGCTGTTATGGAGCTGCGGGGCCTGGGTATGGCGGCGGAACTGGTGGCTGCCGCCGCCGGACCCGTTGGAAGCCTGAGCCTGCTGTTTCTGTCCGGAGTGTTTCCGAGGCTGGCTCTCTGCGGCCTGGTGCAGGGGATATACAACCTGCTGCCCATCTACCCGCTGGACGGCGGGCGTATCCTTCGATGTACATTGAAAGCGACCCTTCCGGCGAGGATCGCAATGGCCGTTTCCCGTTGGGTGGGCCTTGCCGCTGCCCTGGCTGCCGGGGCGCTCTGCATAGCCCTGGAGCTATACCCCGGGGCGGCGGTGATGCTGCTTAGCTGGTTCCGGGGAGAAGAGACGGTTCCCGGAAAATTTTCTTGCAAATAGAGAGAGAAGCGAGTACAATAGACGGGCAAAATACGCAAAGAGGTAACAAGATGACAGATTTGAAAAGCCGCGTCCTGCCCACGGTGCAGAAGCCTGCCCGGTATGTGGGCGGCGAATGGGGCCAGGTGCGCAAGAACAAAGAGGACATGGCCGTGCGGGTGGCCTTTTGCTTCCCGGACACCTACGAGATCGGCATGTCCAACGTGGGTATGCGCATTCTCTACGGGGTCATGAACCGGATCCCCGATGTGTGGTGCGAACGTGTTTTCGCCCCTTGGGGGGATATGGAGCAGGCCATGGGGGACAATGCGCTCCCGCTCTGGGCGCTGGAAAGCCAGGACCCGGTGAAGGATTTTGATATGGTAGCCTTCACCATCGGCTACGAAATGTCCTATTCCAATATTCTCAATATGCTGCGCCTGTCCGGAATTCCTCTGCATTCCAGAGACCGGCAGGGACTTCAGAATATGGTTTTCGCCGGCGGCGTCTGCGCCTTTAATCCGGAACCCCTGGCGGATTTCGTGGATTTCTTCTCCCTGGGCGAGGGCGAGGACATTACGGTGGAGATCCTGGATGTGTACAAAAAGGCAAAGCGGGAAAACTGGGACAAGCCCCGTTTCCTGAAGGAAGTTTCCAAAGTCCCCGGCGTTTATGTGCCCTCCTTTTACGAGCACACCTATGCCGAAAACGGGGTGCTGACCGCCGTGACGCCGTTGAATGGCGCGCCGGAGATAGTCACCAAACGCATCGTGGAAGATCTGGATACCGCCTATTTCCCTACGGAAATGATCGTTCCCTCTACGGAGATCGTCCACGACCGGGCCAACCTGGAGGTATTCCGGGGCTGTATCCGAGGCTGTCGGTTCTGCCAGGCTGGCTTTTCCTGCCGCCCTGTGCGGAAGAAGAGCCCGGAGGTGCTGTATGACCAGGCCGTGAAGCTGATGGAGTCCACCGGCTTTAATGAGGTAACGCTTTCCAGCCTGTCCACATCGGATTACCGGGGGCTGAAAGCGCTGACGGATAGAATGCTGCCCTATTGCGAGGCCAACCACATCAGCCTGTCGGTGCCCTCTCTGCGGGCGGACAACTTCTCCCGGGAGCTGATGGAAAAGCTCCAGGCCGTTCGCAAATCCGGTCTGACCTTCGCCCCGGAGGCGGGGACCCAGCGGCTGCGGGATGTTATCAACAAAAATCTGACGGAGGATGAGATCCTCACCACCTGTACCCAGGCCTTTGCCGGGGGCTGGAACAGTGTCAAGCTTTATTTCATGCTGGGCCTGCCTACGGAGACGGACGAGGATGTGCTGGGCATTGCGGAGCTGGTTTACAAGGTCATTCAGGCCTGGAAAGCCAACGCCGTCAACAAAAAGCGGGGCCTGCGGGTCCATGTGGCAACGGCCTACTTTGTGCCCAAGCCCCACACACCCTTCCAGTGGGAGCGGCAGATCACCCCTCAGGAGTATCTGCGCCGGTGTAAGCTGCTGAAGGAGCACTTCTATTCCAAGTCCATTGAATATGACTACCACAGCCCGGACCTGAGCCGGCTGGAGGCGGTTTTTGCCCGGGGAGACCGGCGCCTGGGGCCGGTCATTGAGGAAGCGGTGAAAATGGGGGCCCGGCTGGATGGCTGGGACGAGTACTTCCGCTATGATCTCTGGCAGGATGCTTTTGCCAAATGCGGTGTGGACCCGGATTTCTATACCGTCCGGGGCTACGGCGAGAACGAGCTGCTGCCCTGGGATATGATCGATGTGGGCGTGACCAAAAAGTTCCTGCTGCGGGAACGGAAGCGGGCCTATGCGGACACGGTGACGCCGGACTGCCGCCATGGCTGCGCGGGCTGCGGGGCCAACTGCCTTTTGAAGGAGGTGGCCTGCGATGCCTAGGCTTCTGTTTGAGAAAACGGGAACAGCTATCTGGATGTCCCACCTGGATTTGATGCGGGTATTCCAGCGGGCATTCAAGCGGGCGGGACTGCCCCTGACCCATACCAAGGGCTTCAATCCAAGACCCTCCGTCTCCATCGCGCTGCCGCTGTCCGTGGGCGTGGAAAGCGTCTGCGAGCTGCTGGACTTTGATCTGGAAGGTGAGCCTATCCCCGTGGAAGAAATCCGGGACAGGCTGAATGCCGCTCTGGTATCCGGCGTGCAGGTCCGGGAATGCTATGAAACGGGGCGGAAGCTTCGGGACCTGAGCCTGCTGCGCTGCCGGGTGACCCTGGAATACGACGGCGGCGTACCGGAGGGTGCCGCGGAAGCCATTCGGGCGCTTTTCGCCCGGGACAGCCTGACCGTGGAGAAAAAGAGCAAGAACGGGCTTGCGGAACAGGACATTATCCCCATGATTCGTTCACTGGGCGTAGAGACGGGGGAAACGGGCACACTGGTTCTGGACACAATTGTCTGCTGCCAGAATCCTACCCTGAATCCGGCCCAGCTGCACAGCGCCATTTCCCGGTATCTGCCGGAATACGCACCCGATTTCTGCCATATCCGCAGAGAAGAAATTTACGACACGACCCAAACAATTTTCAGATAAGCCTGCAAATAAAAAGTCAAGCACCAAAGCGGACTTGACAGGAAGAAAAATTTGCAAGCAGTAGGTAGAAAAAAGTG
>CAVLCF010000044.1:0-6278 GCA_963661735.1 bacterium
CCTGTGCTTAAGTTGACGACATTGCCTTTCCGGAAAGCCTTTGGTGTGCTCTCTTGTATTTCAACTCTTGATTCGCATTGTCAATTGTCAATTGTCAATTTGTCTACTCCGCAGCCCCCATTTCCCGCATTCTCAAGTCTTTATTCTTCCTCGATCTCCAAATCCGCGTCGCCGGACACGGTGGAGATCGTGCAGGTGCCCTGGGGGGTGCCGCCGTGGAGGTTCATGTCGCCGGAGACCGTCTGGTAGGAAAACTGCTTGCCATGGAGGAGGCTGCCGGAAATATCGCCGGAAATTGTGGTAAATTCCATGTGCGGACCGTCGCAGCGCTTCAGCACGACGTCCCCGCTTCTGGTCCTGCATAGGAAATTCTCCTTGGAAAGAACCTGCTCCAGGTCCAGGTCGCCGCTGGCGCTGCGCAGCCGCAGCTCCTGGGCCAATACATTGGAGAACGTCAGATCTCCGCTGGCCGCCTCCACAGCCAGGTCCTCGGAAAAGCTGGCCTGAAAAATCTCAATATCGCCGCTGGCAGCAAGCAGCTTGCCCGAGACAAATCGCCCCTTCAGGTTCTGACTGCCGCTGGCGGTTTTTACCTCCAGCGCCGCCCCGAAAATCCCCTCCAGGGATACGTCGCCGCTGGCAGTCTGCACCGTTACCTTGCCGGAATAGGTTCCGGCAAGCGTCACGTCGCTGCTGGCCCCTGTAATATGGACGGTGCCGAAGTCCTGCCGCACCTCGATATCGCCGCTGGCGGTGGTCACGTCCAGGGCCTGGTACTGTCCCTTGGGCAGGTACAGCGTCAGCTCTCCGGAATCGGAGAAGAAGAGCCGCCGCTCCATCCGCTGCTTGCTGCGGACAATGCGCAGGGTCCCATTTTCCAGGGTCACATCGTGATAGCCTTCATTGCTGGCTTCCAGCCGATAGGTATCCTCCGTTGTGGGGACAATGGTCACGTCAAATTCCCGTTCCCGGATCTCCACCCGGGAAATGCCGCGGTTCGGGGCTTCCTCGGCTTCGGGGGCCGCTTGGGTCACTGTCAGGCCCTGGACGCAGCGAGCCAGAATGTCCTCCACGCTGCCCAGCTGCTCTACGGCGGCCTCTTCCTCCATACCGTCCTCCATCCGGTCCTCGATCATCTCCCGGTAGAAGTCCAGCACCTCCTCCGCGTCACCGCTGCCCGTAAGCCCCGCCCGCAGAGCATCCAGAAATTCCTGCTTTTTCATCTTCCGTTCCTCCTTACAAAGCCCTTTTTCTTCTGCTGGGGCCGTTCGGCCTCCCGGAGCAGCTCCTGCCAGCTCTTCTGCCGAAGCTGCCCGGCCTCCATAAGATTCATCTGTTGCAAATCCAAATTTCGGTACAGTCCCTCATTCATGGTGCGTTCCCTCCCGGGTCACAAAATTGTAGATCGCCATCATTTCCTGCCATTCCTGCCGGAAGGCATCCAGCCGTTCCAGACCGGCATCCGTAATGTGGTAGTATTTCCGCAGCCGCCCGTTGTGCTCCGCGGTGCGGACCGTCAGGAGCCGGGCGTTTTCCATCCGCCGAAGGATGGGATACAGAGTGGATTCCGAAATTTCCACATAGGGGTGAATGTCCTTAATGATCTGGTAGCCATAGCTGTCTTCATCCTTGATGGCCGCCAGCACACAAACGTCCAGCAGCCCTCGTTTCAATTGAATGTCCATGGAATACCTCCCTTCGAGTAGTACTATACATCACATAGTATTATTTGTCAAGAGGTATTATGGATTTTTTGTTAGGCCGGCCTGTGCCAAATTGACAATTGACAATTGACAGTTGACAATGAGGGAGTTTCCATCGGAAGCAATTCAAATTTGTCCCGCAGGGACACCGTAATTGTCAATTGTTCATTGTCAATTGTCAATTTGTACTTCTGTACAGCTGATTTGTGTGCAAAACTCCCCCGCCTCGAAAACCGAAGCGGGGGATGCGGCGTTACAGGATTATTCCAGCTCAAACGCGCCCGTATAGAGCTGGTAGTAGGTGCCCTTCTGGGCGATCAGGTCGTCGTGGGTGCCGCGCTCGATGATGCGGCCGTGGTCCAGAACCATGATGCAGTCGGAATTGCGGACCGTGGACAGCCGGTGGGCAATGACGAATACTGTCCGACCTTTCATCAGGGCGTCCATACCGGCCTGCACCAGGGCCTCCGTATGGGTATCGATGGAGGAAGTGGCCTCGTCCAGAATCATAACGGGAGGGTCGGCTACCGCCGCCCGGGCAATGGCAATCAGCTGCCGCTGTCCCTGGGACAGGTTGCCGCCGTTGGCCGTCAGCATGGTATCGTAGCCGTCCGGCAGGCGGGCAATGAAGCCGTCCGCGTTGGCCAGCTTGGCGGCCCGGATGCACTCTTCGTCCGTAGCGTCCAGCTTGCCGTAGCGGATGTTCTCCATGACCGTGCCGGTAAACAGATTTGTCTCCTGAAGCACGATGCCCAGGGAATGCCGCAGATCGGGCTTGCGGATCTTGTTGACGTTGATGCCGTCATAGCGGATCTTGCCGTCGGCAATGTCGTAGAACCGGTTGATAAGGTTTGTGATGGTGGTCTTGCCCGCGCCGGTGGCACCGACAAAAGCAATTTTCTGGCCGGGATGGGCATAGAGGGTCACGTCATGCAGCACGGTCTTTTCCGGGACATAGCCGAAGTCCACGTGCTCCATGGTGATGTCGCCTTTCAGCTCCGTATAGGTGACGGACCCGTCCGCCTGGTGGGGATGCTTCCAGGCCCAGTGGCCGGTATGCTCGGGGCACTCATGGACGGTGCCGTCGGCATCCACATGGGCGTTGACCAAGGTCACATAGCCCTCGTCCTGCTCCGGCTCTTCGTCCATCAGGTTGAAGATGCGCTCCGCGCCTGCCAGCGCCATGACGATGGCGTTGATCTGGTTGGATATCTGGGAGATGGGCATATTGAAGCTGCGGGACAGCACCATGAAAGCCATCAGATTGCCCAGGGTCAGCAAGGAATTGTCGGATTTGACGCACAGCAGACCGCCGACCACTGCCAGCACCGCGTACTGCACATAGCCCAGGTTGTTGTTGATGGGGCCCAGCATATTGGAGAACTTGCCGGCGCTGTAGGCGTTGACCCGCAGGTCCTCGTTGAGCTTGTCGAAATCCTCCTTGCAGACTTCCTCATGGTTGAAAATCTTGACTACCTTCTGGCCGGAGATCATCTCCTCGATATAGCCGTTCACAGCGCCCAGAGCGCGCTGCTGGCCGATGAAGAAGCCCGCGGACTTGCCCGCCAGAACCTTGGTGACATAGATAATCAGCCCCACGGTAAAGAACATGACAATGGTCAGTATCCAGGAGGTATCGATCAGGTTCCACAGCACCACCACCAGGGTGACGGCGGAGGACACGCACTGGGGGATGGACTGGGAGATCACCTGCCGCAGGGTATCGATATCGCTGGTGTAGCGGGACATGATGTCGCCGGCGGCGTGGCTGTCAAAGTAACGCAGGGGCAGACGCTGCATTTTGGCAAACAGGTCGTCCCGAATGGTCTTCTGCACGCCCTGGGTCACGCCTACCATCAGGTAGTTGAAGAGGAAGGTGCCCACAATGCCGAAGCCAAAAATGCAGGCAAGCTTCAGAAGGTATGCCTTCAGGGGGCCAAAGTCCGTGGAGCCGCTGGCTACCATGGGCAGGATATACTCGTCCACCAGAGGTCCCAGCGCCCGGCTGCCCTGGGCCTGGGCCACGGAGGTGGCAATGATACAGATGAAGACGAAGACCAGCAGCGGGATATATGCCTTCATATAACTGAGCAGACGAACCAGGGTCTTCATAGGGTTCGCCGCTTTGCGGCCATCGCCGCGCATTCTTCCGGGACCGGGCATCAGTCTTCACTTCCTTTCTGCTGGGATTCATAGATACCCCGATAGAAGTCGGAGTTCTGCATCAGAGTGTCATGGCCGCCCACGCAGGCAACCTGACCGTTATCCATGACGATAATGATATCGGAATCCTGGATGGAGGAAATACGCTGGGCAATGATAAGCTTGGTAGTGCCGGGAATCTCCTCCTTGAATGCCTTGCGGATCATGGCGTCCGTATGGGTATCCACGGCGGAGGTAGAGTCGTCCAGAATCAGGATCTTGGGCTTTTTCAGCAAGGCCCGGGCGATGCAGAGCCGCTGCTTCTGGCCGCCGGAGACGTTGCTGCCGCCCTGCTCGATGTGGGTATCATAGCCGTCGGGGAAACTCGTAATGAATTCGTCGGCGCAGGCCAGCTTGCAGGCATGGACCAGTTCCTCGTCGGTAGCGTCGGCGTTGCCCCAACGCAGGTTCTCCTTGATGGAGCCGGAGAACAGGGTATTCTTCTGCAGCACCATGGCCACGTTATCCCGGAGGACCTCCAGGTCGTAATTCTTCACATCGATGCCGCCCACCTTGACGGAACCCTCGGTCACATCGTACAGTCTGGGGATCAGCTGCACCAGAGTACTCTTGGAAGAACCGGTAGCGCCCAGAATACCAACGGTAGCGCCGCTGGGAATGTGCAGGTTCACATCCTGCAACGCGGGCCGCTTGGCTTTCCTGGAATACCGGAAGGAGACGTTTTCAAAGTCGATGGAGCCGTCGGGCACGGTTTCCACAGGGTTCTCCGGAGAGGTCAGGTTGGGCTCCTCCGTCAGGATCTCATAGCAGCGGCGCAGCGGGGCTTGGGCCATGATAACCATGACGAATACCATGGAGAGCATCATCAGGCTGGAAAGGATCTGGGTAGTGTAGGTGAACATAGAGCTGAGTTCGCCGGTGGTCAGGCCAAAGGCCGCATTGTTGCCGGAGGCTACCACCATCTTCGCGCCCACCCAGGAAATCACCAGGATGCAGGAATAGACACAGATCTGCATAGCCGGAGCGTTGACCGCCAGGATATGCTCTGCTTTGCAGAAGTCGTCGTAAATGGACTTGGAAATGGTCTGGAATTTGCTGACCTCCTTGTCCTCCCTTACGAAGCTCTTCACCACCCGGACGCCATGGACGTTCTCCTGAACCACGGTGTTCAGCCGATCGTAGGTCTTGAACACCCGGTCGAAGATCTTAAAGACCAGCGGCACGATGCCCAGCAGTACCAGCGCCAGAATGGGAATGGCCACAAAATACACGGTGCTGAGCTTGGGACTGATGCGCAGAGAAGAGATCATTGCCAAAACCAGCATCATGGGGCACCGGATGGCCATACGGATCATCATCTGGAAGGCCATCTGGATGTTTGCCACATCCGAGGTCAGTCTGGTGACGATAGAGGCCGAGGAAAATTTATCAATGTTGGAAAAGCTGAAATCCTGGACCCGGTAATACATATCGTGGCGCAGGTTCCGTGCAAAGCCGGTAGCGGCCTTCGACGCATAGTTGGCGGAAAGCACGCCGAATGCCAGGGAGACCACGGCGCACAGCAGCAGCTGCAGAGCCTTTTGCCACACCACGGTCATGTTGCCCGCGGCGATACCGTAGTCATACAGGTCCGCCATGACCAGGGGGATCGTCACTTCCATGGCGACCTCGCCGATCATGCAGACGGGGCTGACCAGTGCCGTCCACTTGTATTCGCGCAGGCACTGGGCGAAACGTTTTATCATTTGTCAAGTTCCTCCTTTTTGATGTCAAAATCCGGAGATACGTTGTGCAGCGCCCGGAAAAGATATTCCCGGAACTGCACCTCCTCTTCCGGCGTGAAGCCCTCCAGAATTTTCTGATCGCCGCTTCGGATCACGGCGCCCATGGTTTCGTTGCACTCCTGTCCCTTGGGCAGGATATAGACCAGCTTCCGCCGCCGGTCCTGGGGGTCCTCCCGCAGGGCAATGAACTCCTTCTTTTCAAGCCTCGCCAACAGTCCAGAAACCGTAGGATGGCTCAGATGAAACCGATCTTCAATGTCCTTGGCGCAGGGCGGCGCGTCGCAGTGGGCCAGATAGCCCATAATATGGCCCTGAGAAAAGGTCAGCTCCATGCCGGAAAGGGCCTGATCCATCCGCTGCCCCAGCGCGCAGTCCAGACTGCGGAAGATACGGCCAAACGTTACCAAATTCTCACCTCCAAGTTTACGTAGCAAGCTACGTAATAGTTTAGCAGGATTTTTTCAAATTGCAAGAGGGGGAAGGGAGTTTTTACAATTCATTCAAAAACGCACCGCGGGCAAGCGGTGCAGCTGTCTCAGGCTAATCAACAACAAATTGACAATGGACAATTGACAATGCGAATCAAGAGTTAAAAAGTTTGAAAAACATAGCTGTGGCAATGGCAGCG
>CAVLCF010000045.1:0-17900 GCA_963661735.1 bacterium
CGTGATTGGTGGTACTTTTATGATAAAGGATTTTATCTCTATGCTCAACCTTTTTGTATAGCTAAGGGGTCAGGTTCTTCGCCTGACCCCAACATTTATTATAGAACCAATTTTTTACTGGATATTTGCGGAGAAAAAGATACCAGAGCTTACGTTCGTGGGGTGTCATCTCCCTGCGAAGCTGCCGGGCGTTTTCTAATTGGGCATTGTCTTTTGGTATGCTCATCGTTTACCCTCTCCGTCCTCGCTACGCTCGGCCACCTCTCCCAAAGGGAGAGGCAAGGGATGCTCGCACGGTACACCGAAAAGTGTATAGGAGTGCGCCCTTTATCAGTTCGGCAACTGTCTTATGACCACCTGCCATTGATCCGCATTTTTCATTTCACTTCGTTCAGATACTGCGTAATGCAGTACAATGTCTGCCCGTTGTATTCCACCCTGGACCAGCCCACGTCCCGGTTGATGCCGGTGCGGTGGACCTTTTCGCTGCTGGTGATGGTGGCGACCACCACGCAGTCCGGGTCGTCCACGGAGGGGATGGAGCGCAGGTTCACCTTTTCCTTTGGGGACACATAGTCGTCCATGTCCTCGAATTGGGTCCTGATCTCTCCGTCGTCCGGCGGGGCCTCGCCGCCCTCGGGAGTCTCCAGGTAGCTGGTGACGGCATAGCATACCGTGCCGTTGTAGACCAGTCTGGACCAGCCATTGTCGCTGACACCGGTGCGCTGAACGGTTTCCCCGTGCTTCAGAAGGACAAGGACCTGGGATTCCGGGTTTTCCACGCTGGGCAGGGTCCGCAGGTTGACCTCCACCTTGGCGGTCACGGTGTCGTCCACAGTCTCAAACTGGGTTTGCAGGCCGCCCTCCTGCTGGGGTGCGTTGGGGTCGTAGTCCAGGTCCGTGGTCAGGTAGCTGGTAACGGCGTAGCAGACCGTGCCGTTGTACAGGAGCCGGGACCAGCCGCTGGGGCTGGTGGCGGTGCGCAGAGCGGTTTCGCCGTTGAGCAGGGTGTAGAGAACGACGCTGTCCTCGCCCTGGTCCGGAATGGAGCGCAGGTTGGTCTTTTCCTTGGCGGTGACGGTTTCCTCGGTCTCCGTAAAGGCCATGAGGGCTTCCGGGTCCGGACCGACCTCCTCCGGCGGCTGGGGGTCCTTGGCGGGCTCGATGCCGTCGTAGCCGAAGTAGGCCAGGTTCATGTCCACCGGCTGGCTTACGCCGCTGACCGTGGCCGTCTGGGAAAACTGCCACATCTGGTGCTTGCCCTGATAGCTGGAGGCGTAGGTCTGGGGGTAGGGGAGATCCGGGTATTGGGCCACCCAGATCTTATAGTGCTTTTCAATGCGGTCCGTCTCCCAGCTGTTTTCCAGCTCGCTTTTGGAGCCGTAGAACATGGGGGTATAGCCCAGCTTTTTGACGGCCTTCAGAAAAGCCAGGGCGATGTCCGTCCGCTCTTTTTTTGTCAGATCCTTCTGGCGGCTGTTTTCCTGGGCGAAGCCCTCGCAGTCGTAGACGATGGGGTAGGTAATGGGGTATCTGGCGACCAGCTCCGCCACCCAGGCGGCTTCCTCTTCGGCTTCCTCCTTCGTGACGGCGGAGGAGAAGAAATAGCCGCCCATGGGGATGCCTGCCCGGCTGCCCTCCTGCAAATTGTAGCGGGCGTTGGAGTCCTCCACGATGACGCCGCCCTCGTCCGTCCGGTAGCCCAGGCGGATCATGGCGAACCGCATCCCGGCCCCGGCCACAGCCTGCCAGTCGATGGTGCCCTGGTATTTGGCGGCGTCAATACCCAGAAATACCCCTTCCGTCTCCTTGGTCTGCCGCTTGCTTCCGCAGGCGGCCAGGGAAAGAAGCAGGGCGCAGCATAAAAGGGCCGCGAAAACGCGTCTGTATCTGTATCGCATAGAATTGGTTCCTTTTCTGTGTGCAGAATCTCTTCCCCATCATACCACAAACGGTTTCTTTCGTAAAGCCGTCTTTTGTTCACATTTTATTCTCATCCAATTCAGGCTGATTTCAGGTTTCCGGAATAGAATATACATGACTTTTAAGAATGTAATTGGAGGAAATCCCTATGGCCAAACCAACCAAAGCCCAGAAGCGGAAGAGAACCGTGCAGCGGGTGATCGCCGTTATTTCCGTGGTGCTGCTTGTGCTGCTGGCGGGCGTGCTGTATGTCCGGCAGCGGGTGCAGCGGTCCGTTACCGCCCAGAGCGGCAGCAATGTGAAGTCGGTCACTGTAACGACGGGATCCATCAAGGCTACCGTATCCGGCAGCGGGACCCTGGAAAGCGAGGACGTGGCGGACCTGACCGTGCCCTCCACCGTGAAGGTGGAGAAGCTCTATGCCGCTCAGGGCGACGCCGTCCAGGCGGGGGACCTGCTGGCCTCCGTTAACGCCAGCACGGTGCTGACCAGCCTGTCTTCCGTGCAGGACAGCCTGGACGATCTGGACGCGCAGCTCCAGTCCGCCGCGAAAAATACGGTCAGCTCCACGGTTTCCGCGGGCGTGGCCGGGCGGGTCAAGGCGGTCTACGCCCAGGCGGGCGACAATGTGGCGGACGTGATGTACGACCACGGTTGTCTTGCGGAGCTGTCTCTGGACGGCTATCTGGCGCTGGACATTGACGCCGGCTCTTTGAATGCCGGGGAGACCGTGACGGTCATGACTTCCGACGGGAAAACCTGGGAGGGTACTGTGGACAGCGTCAAGGGCGGCGCCGCCACGGTGCTGGTATCCGATGACGGCCCCCTGGTGGGGGATACCGCCACGGTAGGCGCTCAGTCCGGCACGCTTTATATTCACGCCCCTCTGAAGGTCACAGGCTACGCCGGGACCGTCGGTTCGGTTTCCGCCAAGGAAAACGCCATGGTCTCCGCATCCACCACGCTGTTTACCCTGAAGGATACCTCCGACTCCGCCAAGTATGACCAGCTGCTGGAGCAGCGGGCAGACTACGAGGTGCTGTACCAGAAGCTGGTGAAGCTCTATAAGGACGGCGGCCTGGTGGCCGAGCAGTCCGGTACGCTGGAAACGATGGTGTCTCTGGAGGATCTGGTTGTGGGCACGGACCCGCTGACGGACACCACCCTGGCTACCCTGGACCCCGGCGAGACCATGTCCGTGACCGTTTCCGTGGATGAGACGGATATCCTCTCCCTGTCCGTGGGGCAGGAGGTGAGCCTGACGGTGGAATCCGTGGGCGACGAGCGCTATGTGGGCACCGTCACGGAGATCGACACCACCGGAAACAGCGGCAGCTACTCCGCCAAGATCACCCTGGACAAGCAGGCGGGTATGCTCTCCGGCATGACCGCCAAGGCGGAAGTGACCATCCAGGGTGTGGACAATGCCCTGCTGCTGCCCGCCGAGGCCATCCGCAAGACCAGCTCTACCGCCTATGTCTATACCGCCTATGACGCGGAGACCGATACTCTGGGCGGCATGACCGAGGTAACGCTGGGCCTGACCAACGGCAGCTATACGGAGATCGTCTCCGGCCTTTCCGAGGGCGACACCGTGTATTACACCCCCAAGGAGCAGACCTTCACCTTCGGCGGCATGACCTTCACCACCTCCGGGGACTTCTCCGGTATGAGCGGTATGGGCGATATGGGCGGCCGCGGCGACAGGAGCGGCATGTCCGGCGGCGCGCCGGATGGGATGCCCTCCGGCATGCCGGATATGGGCGGCTGAGGAGGTTTCCAATGATCGATTTGAAGGATATTTCCCGGGTCTATCAGGTTGGCAGCGAGCAGGTCTATGCCCTGAACAAGGCCAATCTGCACATTGACCCCGGCGAATTTGTCAGTATCATCGGCCCTTCCGGCTCCGGCAAGTCCACGCTGATGAATATCATCGGCTGCCTGGACACCGCCGATTCCGGAACCTACCTTCTGGACGGCACCCCCATTGAGGATTACTCCGAAAACGAGCTGGCCCGGATCCGGAACCGGAAGATCGGCTTCGTGTTCCAGAGCTTCAACCTGATCTCCAAGCTCACCGCCGAGGAAAACGTGGAGCTGCCCCTTATTTACCAGAAGGTCCCCAGGGCCGAGCGGAAAGAGCGGGTGGAAAAGGCCCTGGCCAGAGTGGACCTGCAAAAGCGGGCCAAGCACCTGCCTACGGAGCTTTCCGGCGGCCAGCAGCAGCGTGTGGCCATTGCCCGGGCCATTGTCACGCGGCCCAGCCTGATCCTGGCGGACGAGCCCACAGGCAACCTGGATTCCAAAACCACCGTGGAGATCATGGACATTTTCCACGAGCTTCACGACGGGGGCAATACCATTGTTCTCATTACCCACGACGACGATGTGGCCCGGCAGGCCAGCCGCATCGTGCGCATCAAGGACGGACGGCTGACGGAGGTGGGCGCATGATCCAGGCATTCAAAATGGCAATGAAGTCCATTTCCGGCAATAAATTCCGGGCATTTCTGACCATGCTGGGCATCATCATCGGTGTTATGGCCCTGGTCATTCTGGTGAGCCTGGTCTCCGGCGCCACCGGCACCGTCACCGATACCATTTCCAGCCTGGGCAGCAACCTTCTGACCGTCACCGTTTCCGACGACAAGGGCGCACCCGTGACCCTGGACACCCTGGACGAATGGATGGCGGACCCCCAGATCGGTCTGGCCGCCCCCTCGGCCACTGCCACCGCCACCGGCAAGTATTCCTCCACCACCAAGAGCGTCACCGTCTACGGCGCGACCCCGGCCTACGCCCCTATCAACGGCCAGACCGTCCTGCTGGGCCGGTTCCTGACCCAGGCGGACGTGGAGAACCACACCAGCGTGTGCATTATCACGGAAAAGACCGCCGAGGACATGGTGGGCTACACGGACTGCCTGGGCGAGGAGCTTTCTCTGGACGGCCGGAAGTTCACCATTGTGGGCATTATGAAAAACGACGACGAATCCCTGACGGGCATTCTCACCAAGAACAGTATGACGGCCTATATCCCTTATACCACCCTTATGCGGCTGTCCTCCACCGTTTCCTCCACCATCACAAGCTTCTCCGTCAGCGCCCCGGCGGACGGCAATATGACCACCACCGAGGCGGCCATGAAGCGGCTACTGCTGGAGCGGTTTGACGACGACGAGGACGCTTTCTCCCTGGTGTCCCAGAACATGCTGGAGGACGCCATGAGCAGCGTCACCGGCATCCTGACGGTGCTGCTGGGCGGCATCGCGGCCATCTCCCTGATCGTGGGCGGCATCGGCATTATGAACATCATGCTGGTGACCGTCACCGAGCGGACCCGGGAGATCGGTATCCGGAAGGCCATCGGCGCGGGCCGGGGGGTCATTTTGCAGCAGTTTCTTCTGGAAAGCGTAGTGCTGTGCATGATCGGCTGCGCCATCGGCGTGTTCCTGTCCTGGGTGGTGCTGCGGCTGATCTCTGTGATGGTTGCCAGCATGGGCGTCTCCTTCGGGCTGGAATGGGGCGTGGTGGCCATCGCCGTGGCCTTCTGCTTTGCCATCGGCGTGATCTTCGGCCTGTACCCCGCCAACAAGGCCGCCAAGCTGCCGCCCATTGAAGCCCTGCATTACGGCGGTTAAGGAGGGAATACCATGAAAAAACCCAATAAGAACGAGAATTCCATGCCGCCCCTGGTCCCTGAGGAGGAAGAAGCCCCCCGGCGGACCGGCAGCGGGGCCAAATGGGTGACGTTTGTCTGTATTCTTCTGGCGGCGGCGCTGATCGTCGCGTCCCTGCCCTCCGGCATTTCCGCCACGACGAAGGTCAATGACAAGATCTTCTCCGCCGTGCCCGGGGAAAACGTGATCTCCACGGTGCTCTCCGGCGGCGGGACCCTGGAAGCCCAGGAGGGCACGGCCCAGAGCATCCCCCAGGCCCTGGAGCTGCGGACCTACTATGTGAAAAACGGCGAGACCGTAGCGGAAGGGGACCCCATCGCCCAGGTGGACGCTGTGGCGGTAAAGGCCGCCATTTCCGAGCTGCAAAGCGTGCTGGATACCCTGGACGAAGACATTGCCGCCGAAAGCGGCAAGACCAACGATACAACGGTCCGGGCCGGGGCCGCCGGCCGGGTGAAGAAGATCTATGCCCGGGAGGGCGCTTCCGCGGCGGACACCATGTATGAGAACGGCGCGCTGCTGCTGCTGTCCCTGGACGGCCTTATGGCTGTGGATCTGGAAGCCCAGGCAGAGGTGGGGACCCGGGTCACCGTGACCCTCTCTGACGGTACGGCTCTGGACGGAACCGTAGAAAGCGTCTCCGACGGCATTGCCACGGTGACGGTTCCCGACGAGACGGCGGCTCTGGACGACATCGCCACTGTACAGGATGAAGCGGGAACGCTTCTCGGCACCGGAAACCTCTATATCCACGCGCGGCTGCGGGTAACGGGGGCCTACGGCACCGTTTCCGCCGTCAGCGTCAAGGAAAATCAGAAGGTGTCCGCGGACAGCACCCTGCTGACCCTGACGGACACCGGCCACACCGCCGAGTACGCCCGGCTGCTGAACCGCCGGAGTGAGCTGGAGGCCCAGATGGAAAGCCTTGTAAAGCTCTCTAGGGACGGTATCCTGTACGCGGACTGCGGCGGCATCGTCTCCGGCGTGGATTCTGCCGTGTCCTATACGGACCCCGCCACGCTGACCCGCGCCCGCAGCCAGGCCAGCCCCGGCTATACCGCCGTGGGCGGGACCCGCATGGAGGGGACGGACACAGGCACGGAACCGGACACGGGTGAGGATCCGGATCCTTCGCAGCCGCCCGAGCCCTCGGAGAACCCGGAGAATCCGGAGGAGCCGGAGGAAACCGTCAGCTATGTTGTGGGCCTGGTGACTGCCGTCTCCGAGGGCAGCCTGGAGTATATCCCCCAGCTGACCATCGAGGCGAGAAGGTCCCAGATGCTGAGCTTTTCCAGCCTGGTGGACCCTTCCGTTCTTGCGGAGCCTCAGGCTTTGCCGGACCAGGGCCAGACCGTGCTTCTCAGCGCCGACGGCATGTGGACCGATTCCGCCTTTGCGGAGATCGCCGTGGGGGACGCGATCCTGATCGGTACGGATACGGTGGTCTATGAGCATATGACCGCCAGCATCCCCGGCGGCGGGACGTCCCCTGGGATGGATATGAGCCAGATCACGGGCATGGACACCAGCGCCCTGACCGGGGCCATGAGCGGCATGACCGGGGGCCTTTCCGGCTACGGTACAGTGACCGCCGTCTATGACAGCTACGACACCACCCTGCGGGACGCCGCCGTCATTACCGCCGACGAGGAAATGACCGTGCAGATCCAGGTGGACGAGCTGGATATCCTGACCCTGCAAACGGGTATGGCGGCAGATGTCACCCTGGACGCCCTGACGGGAACGGGCTTTACGGGGACCGTCACCTCTATTGACCCCTATGGGGCCAATTCCGGCGGCAACACCAAGTACACCGTTACCGTGACGCTGCCCAGGGAAGAGAACATGCTGCCCGGCATGAATGCCTCGGTGAAGATCACCACGGCGGTTTCCGAACCGGTGCGGACCGTGCCCGCGGAGGCCATCCTCTTCGACTCCGGCAAATCCTGGCTCTATACCGGCTATAACGAGAAGACCGACACCCTCACAGACCCCGTAGAGATCCAAACCGGCCGCTCCGACGGCGCTCAGGTGGAGCTCCTCTCCGGCCTGGAGGAGGGCCAGAGCTTCTACTACCGCTACGCCGACAGCATTGAATACAGCTTCGTAAGGTAAAGCCTCGGGGCCGCTGCGTTTTCCTGCAGCGGCCCCGGTTTTGCCTTATTTCCCTTGCAATTTGTCGAATCGTGTGCTATCCTATCTCCGGTACTACCAGTACTCCGGTAGGCGGTTTCCCTCGATTTCATTCGGGGGTGATGCGCTTCTTTTGCCCCCAATCGAAAGAAAGGGGGTGACAGGTATGAATGTTACATGGGAAGAAATTTTTCAATTCTGCATGGTCATTATTGCTGTCATTACCCTGGTTCGCCAGGATAACAACAAGAAGAGATAACCGCCCAACTTCTCCAAAGTAACGGTTATCCCTTCTTAACCAACTTGGGGAACCGACCTACTGGTAGTGCCCTTTGTGTCTATACTATACCCCGGTTTTTCTTTTTTGTCAACTGCTCTGCTGTCAGGCAGGGCGGTTTTGTACTTTATTGCTCATGCCGCCGCATGTGTTCCAGGTTTTCTTCTTCCGTGGCGGGGGGGATGGGGGTGCCCTTTTCCCAGACCAGGATGCAGTTTTCCGGGTCGTCTTTGATGCCCAGGTAGATTTTTTCGGCGGGGACGCGTTCATTGCTCAGCCAGGCGAAGGGGCTGTCCGGGTCGAAGCCGATGCCGGCGGTGCCCATCCGGTGGGGGTTGTCCGTCCGTTTCGCCAGAATGGGGCGGTAGGTGGAGACGTAGGCGTTTCCGTCGCTGCCGATCTCGATGTCGGTGCTGTAACAGTTCAGATCGTACAGGTCGTCATACGTGAATTCCACGCATCCGTCGGCGTATTCCACCACGGAGGTCAGTACCAGATCGTCCTTGCCCATGGGGACGCAGTACCAGTGCCGCAGAAGATGATTGCCGATGACCAGCAGCGCCAGTGCCCCGGCGATGCCAAGGCCGATCCAAAGGGCCTTGCGCCGTTCCCGGTTCCAACGCTTCCGGATAGGCACCAGGGGCTGGGCCTCCCGGGTCAGCGCTTCCGGTTCCGGCTCCGCGTTCAGCGCTTCAAGCATGCTCCGGCATCCGGCGCATTCGGCGCAGTGGGCCTCCACGGCCCGGCGGCTCTCCGGGCTGCATACGTCATCGTGGTACAGAGGCAGAAGGTCACGGATCAGCTCGCAGGGATAGTTCATTGCAGTTCCTCCTTGATTTTCAGTCTGGCCCGGTGATAAGTGACCCGGGCCCAGTTTTCCGTCTTGCCGAAGAGAATGCCGATCTGCCGGAAGGACAGCTCTCCCAGCACCCGCAGGGAGAAAACCTCCTTGTATGGCTCCGGCAGGGTATGCAGGATCCGGTAGATGGCAAAGGCGGATTCCTTTCGCAGCAGGCTTTCCTCAGGGGAGTCCGGGGAAAGCGCCTGATTCTCCGGCTCCCGGCGCTTTTTCAGATGGGAAAAATAAGTGTTTTTTGCGATCTGGCACAGCCATACGTAAAGCCTGCACTGCCCCCGGAAGGAATCCAGGGATTTGAGCGCTTTGAAAAAGGTTTCCTGGGTGATCTCTTCCGCAAGGACCGGATCCCGGCACAGGGACAGAAGGTATTTGTATACGTCCCCGAAATACTGTGCATAAATGGTCTGGTAATCTTCCACTGCATCGCCTCCTTTGCTTATAAGACGCCCCGAAGCGGGGTTCGTTACAAGATTTTTTGCCGGAACCGCCCGGCTTGCAATTGCCCGCGGCACATTATACCATTTTGGCAGTCCCTTTTCCAGCCTTGCGGAAAGCTCCGAAACGTGCTATGATGCTTTCATCGAAATACAAAGGAGCGAAAAGCTATGGATAGCGTAAAACTGAAAAAAATCCTGGCCGCCATGGAAGACGCCGGGGTGCCCCAGCTGCTGATTTCGGACCCCGCCGTGATTTATTATCTCGCGGGCGTCTCCATCCAGCCCGGGGAGCGGATGCTGGTGCTGGTGCTGCGCGCCGACGGGAACCACCGGTTCTTTATCAACGACCTGTTCCATCAGAATGGGGATCTGGGCGCGCCCATTACCTATTATAACGACACCCAGGACGGCGCGGCGCTGGTCGCCGGGGCGCTGCTCCCGGGAGAAACCGTGGCTGTGGATAAGAACTGGCCCGCCCGGTTCCTGCTGCGGCTCCAGGAGCTGCACGGGGGCAAATGCGTCAACAGCTCGCCCATAGTGGACGGCGTCCGGGCCATCAAGACCCCGGAGGAGCAGGAGAAAATGCGCGCGGCCTCCCGGCTGAACGACCAGGTCATGGGCAGGATCATCCGGGCCCTGCCCGAGGACCACACGGAGACGGAGCTGGCGGACCTTTTGCTGCAATACTACCTGGACGCCGGGTGCTCCGGCTATTCCTTCGAGCCCATTACCGCCTTTGCCGGCAACGCCGCGGACCCCCACCATGTGACGGACAGCAGCCGGGGCAGGCGGGGAGACTGCGTGGTGCTGGATATCGGCGGCAGGAAGGATGACTACTGTTCCGATATGACCCGCACGGTCTTCCTGGGGGAGGTCAGCGACCGGCAGCGGGAGATCTATGAAGTTGTCAGGGAGGCAAACCTCCGGGGCATCGCGGCGGCGAAGCCGGGGAACCGGATGTGCGATGTGGACAAGGCCGCCCGGGACTACATCACGGAAAAGGGCTTCGGCAAATACTTCACCCACAGAACGGGCCACTCCATCGGCCTGGAGGTCCACGAGGCCGGGGATGTGTCCGCCGTCAATGAGGCGGTGATCCGCCCGGGCCAGTGCTTCTCCGTGGAGCCGGGTATTTACATCCCCGAGGAGGGAATCGGCGTCCGCATTGAGGACCTGGTGCTCATTACGGAGGAGGGCTGCGAGGTATTGAACCACTACCCTAAGGACCTGACCGTGGTTCCCTTCGCGTAAAGATCAAGCGTCTCTCTGCGCGGCTGTGATATTCGAATATGCTTTTTAAATTGAATAATTATGCGATTTGCAAGAACATAAGAATATACAAATATGCACATAAGATATGGATATAAAGCTTGAACATCCATATATTCAAGCGAATAATGAATATTATATACATATTACACAGAGAAATTTTGGAAAAGCAAAAAAGAGTTTGTATGTTTTATCAATTGAAAATGCATAATATGCGTGCTATAATACGGCCATCAATCAAACGACCCGCAAAGGAGAGAATGAAAATGAAAAAGACCGTATCTATGATCCTTGCCGTACTGCTGATGGCTTCCCTGTTGGTTGGCTGCGGCAGCACCTCTGCCAACACCTCCACCACCGCCGCGCCGGCTTCCGCTGAAACCACCGCCGCCGCCACCGAGGCTGCCGCTGAAACCACCGCCGCCGCCACCGAGGCTGCCGCTGAGACCACAGCCGCTGCCGCCGAGATCAAGACTGTTACCCCCGGCGTCCTGACCGTGGCAACCTCCCCGGACTTCGCTCCCATGGAGTTCACCGACCCCACCAAGCAGGGCCAGGACATGTACGTAGGCTTTGATGTGACCCTGGCGAAGTACATTGCCGAGAGCCTGGGCCTGGAGCTGCAGATCATGCCCATGAGCTTTGACGCCTGCCAGACCGCCGTTTACGCCGGTACCGTGGATATGACCATTTCCGGCTACAGCTGGACCGAGACCCGGGCCGAGAACTACAACATCTCCGATTACTACCACGCCGGCGACAATGAGGACGAGCAGACCCTGATCACCCTGGCCTCCAACGGTGACAAGTACGCTACGGCTGAAGGGCTGAAGGGCGCGAAGATCGGCGCCCAGAATGCCTCCCTGCAGCAGTCTCTGACCACCGAACAGCTGCCTGATTCCGAGCTGATCCTCTTTACTGACCTGGGTACCGGCGTCCTCCAGCTGAAGAACGGCGACTTTGACTGCATCGCGGTGGCCAAGGGCAACGGCGACGCCATCATTGCCAGCAACCCCGAAATCGCCATGACCGGCTACTTCTTCGATGTTGATGAAAAGTACACCGGCAACGTGATCCTGCTGCAGAAGGGCAACGACGTGCTGACCGAGGCTGTCAACGGTGCGCTGGCCGCTTCCAAGGACCAGTGGGACACCTGGTATGCTGAGGCCAAGGCCATCTCCGGCATCGAGGTTTCCTACGACGACCAGGGCAACGCGGCAAACTAAGGCCCTCTGAAAAGCAAATAACCGGCAGCCCCTGCGGCTGCCGGTTCTCCCCGCCAACGGGTGCTTTCCTTTTGAACGCAGCGCCGCCGCGCTGAAAAGAAAAGCATCCAGATCATTTTACTTTGAAAGGAATTCAGAAAGATGGATTTTAGCCTGTTCCTGCCGAACCTGGCAAAGATTTGGAGCCAGTATTGGAAGCTCTTCCTGCTTACCGGCCTGAAAAACACATTGATCCTTACCTTTATCTCCGTGGCCCTGGGCACCGTGCTGGGCACTTTTGTGGCTATGCTGAAAATGTCCAAGTCCAGAATTCTCCGCTTCATCGCCTCCGTCTATGTGGAAGTGCTCCGGGGCACCCCCATTCTGCTGCAGCTGTACGTCTTCTATTTCGTGCTGCCGAACATTTTCACCTTCCTGAAGCTGAGCCAGTTCATGTGGGTGTCCATCTCCCTGTGTATCAACTCCTCCGCTTATGTCTCCGAGGTCATCCGTTCCGGCATCCAGGCCGTGGACAAGGGCCAGACCGAGGCGGCCCGGTCCCTGGGACTCAGCGAGGGCCAGACCATGGTAAAGATCATTCTGCCCCAGGCAGTGCGCAACATTCTGCCCGCTCTCGGCAATGAGTTCATTATGATGCTGAAGGAGACCTCTCTGGCCTCCACCTTCTTCCTGGGCGACATCATGACCTCCTATCTGATCGTCAAGGGTGTTTCCTATCTGACGCTGGAGCCGCTGACCATTGTCGCCATCATTTATCTGTGCGTGACCTATCCCCTGAGCAAGATCGTGGACCGCTTCGGAAAGAAAATGGCCAACCCCAACAGCTACCGGAACCGTAAAGTAAAAGCAGGAGGCAAGATCTGATTATGGAAATGATTAAAACCGTTGATTTGCACAAGAGCTTCGGTGAGCTGCAGGTGCTGAAGGGCGTGAGCCAGACCATTGAAAAGGGCGAGGTCGTCTCCATCATCGGCCCATCCGGCGGCGGCAAGAGCACCTTCCTGCGCTGCCTGAACCTGCTGGAAAAGCCCGAAAGCGGCAAAATCTACTTTGAGGGCGACGAGATCACCGGCAACCTGACCAAGGAAGAAAAGCAGCTCATCAAAGAGGGCAAGCTGCCCAAGCCCCCCAAGGTCAATATTGACATTCACCGGCAGAGGATGGGCATGGTGTTCCAGCACTTCAATGTGTTCCCCCACCTGACCGTGGCGAAGAACATCACCCTGGCCCCCATGATGCTCAAGGGCAAGAGCGAGGCCGAGGCCAACCAGATGGCAAAGGACCTGCTGGCCCGGGTAGGCTTGCTGGACAAGTACGATGAAATGCCCGGAAATCTCTCCGGCGGACAGAAGCAGCGGCTTGCCATTGTCCGGGCTCTGGCCATGGAGCCGGACGTGATGCTCTTTGACGAGCCTACCTCCGCCCTGGATCCCGAAATGGTGGGCGAGGTGCTGGACGTTATCAAGGGCCTGGTGGACACCGGCATGACCAGCGTCATTGTCACCCACGAGATGCGTTTCGCCCGGGAGGTTTCGGACCGGGTGCTGTTTATGGCCGAGGGCAACATTCTGGAGCAGGGCGCCCCGGACCAGATATTCAACAACCCCACCCATCCCCGGCTCCAGGACTTCCTGAAGAAGGTGCTGTAATATGAACAAGCAGGAACTGTATGATACCGTTGAGGCCAAGAAGGACGAGATCCTGGCCCTCAGCGACAAGATCTGGGAGTATGCCGAGCTTTCCATGCTGGAAACCAAGTCCACGGCGGCCTATGTGACGCTGCTGAAGCAGGAGGGCTTCCGGGTGGCGGAGAACCTCTGCGGCATCCCCACGGCCTTTTCCGGGACCTATGGCTCCGGCAGCCCCAGGATCGGCATTCTGGGCGAATATGACGCCCTGTCCGGCCTGTCCCAGGCCCCCGGCGTAGCCGAAAAGCAGCCTCTGGTGGAGGGCGGCTGCGGCCAGGGCTGCGGACACAATCTGCTGGGCGCGGCCAGCCTTGCCGCGGCCATCGCCATCAAGGATGCCATTGCCGCCGGAAAGCTTCAGGGCACTGTGATTTTCTACGGCTGCCCCGGGGAGGAAGGCTGCGCGGGCAAGACCTTTATGGCGAGAGACGGCCTTTTCAAGGACCTGGACGCCGCCATTACCTGGCACCCCGGCGACACCAACGAGGTGACTACCGGCTCCAACGCCGCCTGCATGCAGATGGTCTATGAATTCGCGGGCATCGCCGCCCACGCCGCGGGCAACCCCTGGGACGGCCGTTCCGCTCTGGACGGCGCGGAGTTGATGAACATCGGCGTCCAGTTCCTGCGGGAGCATATGGAGCCGAAATGCTCCGTCCACTATTCCATTGCCGATGCCGGGGGTATCTCCCCCAATGTGGTCCAGCCCACGGCGAAGCTTGTGTACATGGTTCGGGCGGAGACTGTCCGCAAGGCCAAGGCACTGCTGGCCCGGGTCAACGATATCGCCAAGGGCGCGGCGCTGATGACGGGCACCAGCGTCACCTGGCACCAGCTGGACGGCACGTCGGATACTCTGTCCAATACAGTTCTGGAGCAACTGCTTTATGATAATCTGGTGGAAGCACCGCAGCCGGAGTATACCCGGGAGGAGTGGACCTTTGCCGAGGCTCTGCGTAAGACCTATCCTCACGATGGCTTGCCCGGGGACAGCGTGGAGTCAAATCCAGCGCTGAAAAAGCAGATCATTCAGCTGTCCGACAAGGGTGCGAAGGCCATCAATGATTTTGTAGTGCCCTACTATCCTGCCTATCATTACAGTCCCGGCTCCACGGACGTGGGCGACGTCAGCTGGCTGACTCCCACCGCCCAGTTCAATACGGCCACCTGGCCCTCCAAGGTCCCCGGCCACAGCTGGCAGGTGGTGGCCACGGGCAAGACCGGCATTGCCTATAAGGGTCTGCTCTATGCCGCCAAGGTCCTGGCCGGTACCGCCATGGACCTGATGGAAAAGCCGGAAACCCTGAAAGCCGCCCGGTCCGAGTTCAGCGAAACCGCCGCCGCCGGCTATGACTGCCCCATCGGCCCGGAGGTCGTACCCAGCGCGCAGTAAGCGGTAAATGAATTTCTCCCCAAGTCTTTTACGTTGAAAGACTTGGGGGATTTTTTGCATACTGCGGAAAAACCGTGGAATCCTACCCGGGAGGTGAGGCGGATGTATTCCGGGGAAGTGAACCACGAGAACATCACGAAAATTTTTGAGGGCGCAGGGGACTTTATCCAGAGACAGCTGCGGTGCAACGGCGTGACGCTCTATGCCTATGCCATTGATGGTCTGACCTCCGGCGGGGACACCTCGGAATACGTGATCCGTCCCATTACGGACAACCTGACCGGCCGGACGGCCCAGGCCCTCTATGACGAGGCCATGCTCGGCAATGTCTATAACAGCGTGGCGGACCCCTGCGAGGACCTGGACACGGTAGCGAAAAAGCTGGTCAACGGCTTCTGCGTGATCCTGTTTCCGGGGGCCGGGGCCATAGCCTTTGAGGTCAAGACCGGGGAAAAGCGGGGCATTTCCGCCCCGGAGGTGGAGAACACCGTCAAGGGGCCGAAGGACGCTTTCGTGGAGACTGTCCGCTCCAATACCAGCCTGATCCGCCGCCATCTGCGCACCCCCCAGCTGCGGCTCTGGGAGACCCAAGTGGGGCGAAGGTCCTTGACCAATGTAACCGTGGCCTATATCGAGGGCCTGACGGACCAGACCCTGGTTCAGCGGATGCGGCGACGTCTGGAGAAAATCGACGTGGACGGCTTTCTGGCCCCATCCGCCGTGGAAGAATACGTCACAGGCTCCCGGAAAACGGCTTTCCCTCTGATCCAGTATACCGAGCGGGCGGATAAATTCTGCGCCGGTCTCCTGGAGGGCCGGGTGGGCCTGCTGGTGGACGGCCTGCCCCTGGGCTATCTGGCCCCGGCGGATCTGGGCTATCTTATGGAAAGCCCGGAGGACTGGAGCCGGGACTACCTCAGCGCCTCTTTCCTACGGATCCTGCGCTATGGGGCCTTGCTTCTGGGGCTGATCCTGCCGGGGCTGTATATCGCTCTGGCGGTGTTCCACCAGGAGATGATCCCTCTGCCGCTGCTGCGGTCCATTATTGAGAGCAAGAAGGATGTGCCCTTTTCCACGGCGGCGGAGGTGGTGAGTCTGCTGCTGGCCTTTGAATTGCTGCAGGAATCCGGCATTCACCTGCCCCAGGCAGTGGGTCAGTCCGTGTCCACCATCGGCGGTATTGTGGTGGGCACGGCGGCGGTGGATGCGGGACTGGTGTCTCCGGCGGCCCTGATTGCCGTGAGCATTGCGGGTGTCTGCGGCTTTGTGCTGCCCAACCGGGACCTGGCGGAGGCTTTGCGGCTGTGGAGATTAGGTTTCGCGCTGGTCGCTGCCGTGGCGGGACTGTTTGGCCTGACGGCGGGGTTGATCGTGCTGGTCGGCCATTTAGCGGGGCTGCAATGTCTGGAAGTGCCCTATCTGGCGCCCTTTCACAAAGGGCAGGCTTCCGTGCTGCGGGACCGTATGGTGACGGACAAATTCCGGGATCCCTTGCTGCACCCGGAGGATGGGAGGAAGCAGCCGTGAAAAAATGGATCTGGCTGGGGACAATTCTTCTGCTTTTGCTGCCGGAGCGGGGCACGGATGTTGGGAAGCTCCTGCCTGTGGAGACGCTGCTGATCGAAAAGGAGGCGGGACGGTATGCCGTGTCCACGGATACGGGAAATACCGCCCGGGGCGACACTCTGGAAGCGGCTGTGGACGCCCTGCGGGCATCCGCACCGGGGGTCATTTTCCTGGATACGGCGGATTATGTGCTGCTGACCGGGGAGACGTTGGAATGTGTGGAAGAACTGCCAGGCTTTGTGCGTCCCGGTACTCAGATTTATACGGTGGCTGGCGGTCCGGATCTGGAGAATATCGGCGGCTTCCTGGAGGCGCACGGGCCGGACGCACCGCTGTTTCAGGTGCAAAAAGGAGAGAAAAAAGCACCGAAGCTCTGCATTGAGGGGGAAAACTGGCATTTTGAAGGAAAGTAGGGAAAAGAAAAGCATCCCGGCGGCATCTCTGGCGGCGCTGGCCCGAACGGCAGCCGGAGCGCCCTGGCCGGGGGTGCTGTTGCTTGGCGTCGGGACCATGGCGCTGCGGAAATTACCGGCGGCACAGACCCGTCCTCGTTTTTTAGAGGCTGTGCAGGCGTTGTGGAGCGCGTTCCTGCTGAGCCAGACGCTGCGCTGGGCAGGGGAGAGCTGGCCGGACTCCGGAAGCGGGGTGTGGATCGGGATGATCCTGCTGCTATTGGCCTGGTGGCTGGCACGAAAGGGCCGGGAGGCGGTAAAGGCGGCGTCCGGTGTGCTGGGGATCCTGGAGCTGGGACTTCTGGCTGCGGTGCTGCTGGGGAGCCTGCGGGAGATGCGCTGGGAAAACCTGCTGCCTGCCGGGGGATGGCCGGATGGCTGGCTGCTGGCGGTGCTGCTCCTGCCGGGAGCGGGCCGGGGCGGCGGTGCTCTGTGGGCGCTGCCATTCAGTCTGGTGGCGGCGGGTGTCGGCTGCGGCGGAGAAAATGCTTTTTTGGAGATGAGCCGGAGCGTATCCGGCATAGGCTCGGTCAGACGGCTGGAAAGTCTGGCGGCAGCGGGGTTGACGCTGGGCTTTTTCGTGCTGGCGGCAGAATTGCTCTCCCGGGAGAACGCGGGGGACAGGACCTGGTCAACGGCATTGGCGGCGGGGCTGTTTCTGAGCGGTTTCTGCCTGAACGGCTGGGCAGCGGCCCTCTGCGCGGCGGCAGTATGGTGCGTCCTTCCGGCCATTTGTCATCGAAAGGACGATAATGCGGGATAAAAACCGATAAAATAGCGCATAACATATTAGAATGCAGAAAATGAAAAAGAAAGTTCAAAAATTCCTGAAAAAACTCTTGACAAATTCTGCTTTTAATGTTACTATCATGAAGCTTTCTGTGAGGCATCTTCATGAAAGCGGCTGTACCTTGTAAATTGAATAACGTAAAGACAAACTAGAACACCTTGGACAATTAATGGAATTGTTTAAGCGTAAGCGAAAAACAGCCAACGA
>CAVLCF010000046.1:0-10910 GCA_963661735.1 bacterium
CTCAGTCACGGCGTTTCCGCCGTGCCAGCTCTCCCATAGGGAGAGCCAAGGGGTACGGCAAACCCCAATCTGTGGCTTCCCAGTCCGGAATTATCTTTTAGAATACCATAGAACCCGAAAAGAAAAAATAGGCAAAATGACAGATTTGTCAGGAAAAGATTGGCGTATTTCCTGCCTTGCGGGAAAGCGCGGAACATGCTATAATAAATTAGTTAAACAGTTTCTGAAAGGAGGCGGACGCCGTGGCAAAGGAACGGACCGAAAAGGCCATTATGGACGCGTTTCTGGCGCTTCTGAACCAGTATCCCCTGGATAAGATCTCCGTGAAGGACATTGTCTCCGCCTGCGGCGTCAGCCGCAACACCTTTTATTACCATTACCAGGATATCTATGACCTTCTCCGGGCCACCTTCGCCTCCGTTGTGGACCATGTGCTTCAGGAGGATGTGACCACCTGGCAGGAGAGCCTGCGCTCCTGTACCCGGTTTGCCCTGGAAAACCGCCGGGCGGTGTACCATGTGTACCGGTCCGCCTACCGGGAGGACCTGGAACGCAGCCTGTACCGGGTCTCCGAGGAGCGGATGGGCCGGCTGATCCGGCATCTGACCGCCGGGATGAATATTTCGGAGGAGGATATCCGCTGCCTGACCCTGTTTTACAAGTGCGCCGTTACCGGCATTCTCTTGGAGTGGCTCAATACCGGTATGCAGGGCGATGTGGACCGGGTGATCTCCCGCATGGGCGTTCTGCTGGAGGGCAGTCTGCGGCTGTCCCTGATGCGTGTCGCGGAAGAGGCTCCACCGGCGTAAACGCGGTAGCTTTGGCATCCGTTCTGTGGACGGATGCCATTTTTCTTCATTTGCCTAGAGCGTTTTTCATTTTTTCTTGCTTTTTTCGCAGCTTCATGGTAAAATGAGTAAAATTATGCTTAATGAACAGGAGGTATCTCCTTTGAAGCGGATCAAGCGTATCCTTTTCCTGCTGCTTTTTGTGTTTCTGGCCCTGCCTTTGCAGGCCCGGGCCGCCAGCGCGGCCACGCGGCTGGACTATACGGCCACCGTCAATGTGGACGGCGAAGCGCTGGTGAGTCTGACGCTGAACCTCCATCTGGAATCCATCGATCAGAATCTGACCTATCCCCTGCCCGGCACCGCCACCAACATCACCGTCAACGGTTCCTCCCCCTCTACTACCCGCTCCGGCAGTCTGATCCATGTAAGTCTGGACCGGGTCACCGGCGGCCAGCCCGGAGACTATGTAGTTTCCATGTCCTATAACCTGCCCAAGGTCGTCACCGTGGCTATGAAAGCGGACCCCGTGAACAAAAACAAGCAGGTCGTGGATAAGGACAACCTGAGCTTGCAGCTGCCCCTGCTCAGCGGCTTCGCCTATCCCATCACCGCCATGACCTATACCATCACCCTGCCCGGCGAGTTTCCCGCCACCCCGGAGTTTTACAGCACCTACCGGCAGAACGGTCTGGCTTCCGAGCTGAATCTGCTGATCAACGGCAATATGCTGACCGGCGGCAGCAAATCCGGCTTCAACGACCACGAGTCCGCCAGCATGTCCTTGACATTGCCGCCGGATATGTTCCCCGGCGTCAGCACCTACCAGCGCAGCGGCAACCCGGAGCTGGTGCCTATGGGTATTGCCGCAGGCGCGGCCCTGGTATATTGGCTGCTGTTTCTGCGGACCTTCCCCGCCAGGCGGGAAAGCTGCACCATGCCCCCGGAGGGCATTACCGCGGGCGAGCTGGGCTGCCGCCTGTTTTTGCAGGGGGCGGATCTGACCACCATGGTGCTCTGCTGGGCCCAGCTGGGCTACATCCTCATTCAGATAGACGGCCGCCGGGTGCTGCTGCACAAGCGCATGGACATGGGCAACGAACGAAGCCTCTTTGAGGTCCGCACCTTCCGCAGCCTTTTCGGCGACCGGCGGGTGGTGGACGCCTCCAGTCTGGCCTACGCCAAAAGTCTGCGCAAAGCCAAGGGCATGATTCCCGGCGAAAGCGCCATCTGCCGCTCCACGGAGCGGAAGCGAAATATTTACCGCTATATTCTCTGCGGAAGTCAGGTGTTCTGCGGCATCTGCATGGCCATGAACATGACCTCCATTCTGGCCCTGCAAATTCTGCTCAGTCTGCTGTTCGGCGCGCTGGCAGTCGTCACCGCCTGGCAGCTTCACAAAGTCGCCTACTGCACCATCGGCCGGGACAAAACCGGGCTGATCGCGGCCGGCGTCAGTCTTCTTGTGTGGCTGGTCATCGGTCTGATCGCCAAGGCTGCCTGGATCCCTTTGGCCGAGTGCGCCGGGCAGATCCTTCTGGGCTTCCCTGCCGCCTGGGGCGGACGGCGCTCTGAGGTCAACCGCCACGAGGTGGCCCAGCTGCGGGGGCTGAAGCACTATCTTTCCCATATGCCCGCCGAGGACGTGCAGCGTCTGCTGGCGGCAGACTCCGGCTACTATTTCCGCATGGCCCCTTACGCCATGGCGCTGGGCGTGCTGCATCCCTTTACGCTGGCCTTCGGCAAGCGCAGGCTGCCTCAATGCCCCTATATCGCCACCCGGGTTCAGGGCAGCCGTAAGGCCGCGGACTGGGAGACCCTGTACAAGGACCTGACCGCCCGCATGGACGCCCGGGCCCGCCGGATGGAAATGGACAAATGGCTGGCCGTCCGGTTCCGCTGAACATACCGCCATCCCAAAGAGGGCGCCATCGCAATGAAACGATGACGCTCTCTTTTTCTGTTGGCCGTTCGGAAAAATTGACAATTGACAATGAACAATTGACAATTATTGTGTCCCTGCGGGACGAATCTGAAATCATTCTTTGATTTGTTTCCGAAGGAAACGCTTGAATTGTCAACTGTCAATTGTCAACTGTCAATTCGTCAAGCGTCCACTCCGGTTCTGATTCAAACCGCAGCCGCTTTCCCTTCCAGGGGAATTCCAGGGCGGCGGAATAGAGCCTGGGCGCGGTTTCTTCGGCCCGGCTGCCGTATTTGTGATCGCCCACCAGCGGGAAACCCCGGGAGGCGAACTGGACCCGGATCTGATGGCTGCGGCCTGTTTCCAGGAAGACCCGGACCAGGCTTTCTTCTCCGGCACGCAGCACCCGATACCGCAGAGCCGCCGCCCGGACCCCGGCACGCTGCCGCCTGACCACGAAAACCTTATTTTTCCGGCTGTCCTTCCAGAGAAGATCCTCCATACGGCCCTCCGGCTCCGGGCATCCGTGGACCAGAGCCAGGTATTCCTTTTGCAGCTTTCCCTGGGTCACAAGGGCGGTAAGCTTTGCGGCGGCCTGTTTGTTCCGGGCGAAAACCATAAGTCCGCCCACAGCCTGATCCAGCCGGTGGACAGGGAAAAATTCCCCGCCCAGAGCTTCCCGCAAAAGCCGCGGCATCTGCTTTTCAGAGTCAACGCCTACCGGCTTGACGCAGACCACAAAATCCTCATTCCGCGTGATGATCTCCATAAAATACATCCTTTTTGACAGATAGCCGTATTGTACCATAGGTCAGGGCAAACGGCAATCTTTTTCATTCCCTATCCTTTCGTGGGCCAGGCCCTCGCCGGGCCTGGATGGCAGCAGATTGCTGCCGCTGCGGTCTAAAATGCTCAAATTTATAATTTTTGTGGGTTTGTCCCTCTTAATATTTCATGAATTCTCCCCATAAGGGTAGAAATTTCCCCGGTGCTGTGGTAGAATAGGCATAAGTATACCATATGGAGTGAATCATTTATGCTGGAATTGCTGGCCCCGGCGGGGTCTATGGACGCGCTGCGCGCCGCAGTGCAGAATGGGGCGGATGCCGTCTACCTGGGCGTCGGGGAATTCAGCGCCCGGCAGAGCGCCAAAAACTTTACCATCGACACGCTGACGGAGGCTCTGCGCTACTGCCACGTCCGGGGCGTGCAGGTCCACCTGACCCTGAACACGCTGGTAACGGACCGGGAACTGAAAAGCGTGCGGGAGTTGATCCGCGCCGCCGCTCAGGCGGGTGTGGACGCCTTTATCGTCCAGGATCTGGGCGTGGCGCAGCTGTGCCGCCAGATCGCGCCCCATGTGAGCGTCCATGGCTCCACCCAGCTGACGGTCCACTCGCTGGCCGGCGTTCAGATGTGCGCCGCCATGGGCATGTCCCGGGTGGTCCTGAGCCGGGAGCTGAACCGGAAGGAAATCGCCTATATCTGCGCCAACGCGCCCATTGAAATCGAGATTTTCGGCCACGGGGCATTGTGCATGTGCTATTCCGGCCAGTGCTACCTCTCCGCCATGATCGGTTCCCGGTCCGGAAACCGGGGCCGCTGCGCCCAGCCCTGCCGCCAGAGCTACGGCTATTCCCGCTGGGAAAACAAGTATCCTCTGAGCCTGAAGGACAACTGCCTGGTGCGGTACGTCAAGGAGATCGAGGGCATGGGCGTGGCCTCCCTGAAGCTGGAGGGCCGGATGAAGCGGCCGGAATACGTGGCCGCCGTGACCCGGGTATACCGCCAGGCCATCGACGGCCAGCCCGTGACCCAGGAAATGATGGATACCCTCTATGCCGCCTTTAACCGCCAGGGCTTTACCGCCGGGTATTACCTGGGCAAGGTGGATACAAAAATGTTCGGCGTCCATGAGGACACGCCGGAGGATAAAAACTTTCTCCAGGCCGCCCGCCAGAGTTACGAAAGCGGCGAGGCCCCCCTGGTAGACCTGAAATTCCGTGCCGTCGTCACCGTAGACGGCAGCAGTCTCACCGCTGCGGACAGCGAGGGCCATATGTGCATGGCCCAGGGTCCTATGCCGGAGCGGGCCATGAACGTGGCCCTGACCGGAGAGGCTCTGGCCGCCCGGGTGTCCAAGACCGGCGGCACGCCCTTCCGCTGCGTGGAGGTGCGCACCCAGGTGGATCCGGGGCTGATGCTGTCCGCCGCCGCCATTAACGCCATGCGCCGGGACGTGCTGAATCAGATGACCGCTCTGCGGGCCCGCCGGGAGGACCATCCCGTGCGCCGTGCCAAGGAAGTTCCCTATTTCAAGGGTCCTGCCGGTCAGCCCGGCCTCACCGTCCAGATCACGGAAAAAGAACAGCTGACCCCCCGGCTGCTGAATTCGGAAGTCAGCATGCTCTATGTGCCCCTGCACATTCTGGCCGAGGACCCCAAGCTGTGCCAGATTCTGGCAAACCGGGGCCGGGCGGCCGCGGTGCTGCCCCGGGTCATCCACGACGACGAGCTGCCCCGGCTACGCAACCGGCTGAGCCAGGTCAGAAGTCTGGGCATCCGGGACGCACTGGTTGGCAATCTGGGGCTTCTGCTGCCCGCCAAGGAGGCGGGCTTCCGGCTGCGGGGGGACTTCGGTCTGAATATTTTCAACTCCGTCTCCGCCCAGGTGGCCCGGGAACTGAAGCTGGCCTCGGCGACGCTGAGCTTTGAAATGACCCTGCCCCAGATCCGGGACATCAGCAAGGCCGTCAATATGGAGCTGATCGTCTACGGCCGTCTGCCCCTGATGATTACGGAGCAGTGCCTGATCCGTAATAAAACCGGCGAATGCGCCTGCCAGTCCGGCGTGCCCGTCAAGCTGACGGACAAAACCGGCGCGGATTTCCCCGTTATCAAAGAGGCGGACACCTGCCGTTCGGTGCTCCTGAACGGCAAAAAGCTCTATTGGCTGGACCGACAGAACGATCTTGCCAAGCTGGGCCTCTGGGCCGTGCGGCTGAACTTCACCACGGAAAACGCCCGGGAGGTAGACCGGGTCCTGGAAGAATACCTGGTCCCCACCAGCTTCGACCCCGGCGCGTGTACGAGGGGACTGTATCTGCGGGGCGTGGAGTAAGGTAAATTGGGGTTTGTCGTACCCCTTGGCTCTCCCTATGGGAGAGCTGTCACGGCGGGAACGCCGTGACTGAGAGGGCTGCGATGCTGAAACTTTCATGGGGATTCCGCCACTGGTGCCCTCTCAGTCGTGCTGCGCACGCCAGCTCCCCCAGAGGGGGAGCCAAGGGGACATTCCGATAAATCCCGGTTTGTGTTCTTTCTTGCGCCTGAAATTCACTTTTTCTTCAAATCCAGTTCGCATTTTCAGCATATCCTCACTGTGAAAGGAATTATTCGCGTATGCAATTGATTTTAGCGTCCGGGTCTCCCCGGCGGCGGGAGCTGATGGGGCTGTTTGGAAAGCCCTTTGTCGTGCGCTCGGCGGATATTGACGAGACCATGGATCCCCATAAGTCCCCCTTTGACGAGGTGGCCCGGGTCAGCCGTCTGAAAGCGATGGCCGCGGAGCGGGCGCCCGGAGATGTGGTTATCGCCGCGGACACCATCGTGGTCTGCGACGGTACCGTCCTGGGCAAGCCCCATACGGCGGCGCGCGCCGCGGAGATGCTCTCCATGCTCTCCGGCCGGGCCCATCAGGTCATGACCGGCGTCACCGTTCTCCGGGATGATAAGGCCGAAACCTTTACGGAGGTAACGGATCTGCATTTCCGGCCCCTGACCCCGGGAGAGATCCGCCGCTACGCCGAAAGCGGCGAACCTCTGGATAAGGCCGGGGCCTACGGCATCCAGGGCGGGGCGGCTCTGTTCTGTGAGCGCATGGAGGGCGACTATTACAACGTCATGGGGCTTCCCGTGTGCCGTCTGTGGCAGACGCTGAAAAAATTGGTCCCGGAATGGGAGGAGGAAGCATGAAGCGTCTATTCAACACAAAGCTCCGCATTATTCTGGTGGTCGCCCTGCTGATTACGGCAGGTCTTTCCGTTCTGTCCGGCCTGACCAACCAGAGCATCCCGGATCTGCTGGTCCAGGGCGCCCTGACCCCCTTCCGGGCCGTAGCCACCAGTCTGACCAACACCGTGGAGCGCTACTACAGCTATATGTTCAAATACGAGGCTCTGGAAGCGGAAAACGCGGTTCTGAAAGCCCAGATCGCCGAGATGGAGGATACCACCCGTCAGGCAGCCGCCACCAGCCGTGAAAACGAGCGTCTGCGGGCACAGAATAAGCTCCTGACCACCCACGAGAGCTATGTCATGACCGATGCCTACATCATCGGCTGGAGCTCCACGGATTTCACCAGCGTACTGACCATTAACCGGGGCACCAACTCCGGCATTGACGTGAACATGTGCGCCGTCACCGCCAACGGCGAGGTGGTTGGCCTTGTGACCCAGGTCGGCCCCAACTACGCCGAGGTAAAAACCGTGCTGGACTCCACTCTGGAAATCAGCTCCACCATTTCCGCCTCCGGCTACAACGGCATGGTGTCCGGCGGCTATCTCCGGGGCAACGACAAGCTGCTGCGGATGAACTACCTGCCCTCCGCCGCCGTGATCCGGAACAGCCAGCAGGTCGTTACCTCCGGCTCCACGGTGTACCCCAGGGGCCTGGTGGTGGGTTCCGTAGTAGACGCCGGTTTTGAAACCACCGGCGTGGCGAAATACGCTCTTCTGGAGCCTGCCGCGGACATCAACGCTCTGGAGCAGATCTTTATCATCACCCAGTACACCACCGACACCGGCGATACCGCCGCAACGCCCACCACCGCCGATGACGCCGCCGGGGAGACTACGGCGGAAACCACCACCACCCCGTGAGGCGCGCCATGGCAGAAGAACAGAAGAAAAAGCGCCCGGCCCCCGGCAGCAGATCCAAGGCCCAGCCTCAGCGCCGCCGGAAGCGCCGCAGAGGCAGCGCCCTCGCCCGCTGGCTGGTGGATACCGTGGACAAAATTCAGGCGTCCAGGCCGGAGTTTCAGCCGGACAAGCAGCAGTCTCCCCTGGTCCGTTCACTGCACTTTACCCGGCAGCAGCGCATGAGCCTGCTGCGATGGGTGCTGCTGGTGTTGGCCTGCATTCTGTGCCTGGTGGCTCAGGACTGCATCATGAGCCGCATCAAGCTTTTCGGCGCCACTACAGACCTGGGCGTCGCCGCCATTCTGCTGGTGGGCATGCTGGAGGGTACGGAGACCGGCAGCATTTTCGCCCTGCTTGCCTCCGTTGTCTACTTTTTCTCCGGCTCCGCGCCGGGGGCCTACTGCGTGGCGCTGATTACCGTACCCACTATGCTCTGCGGCTTGTTCCGGCAGAAGTACTGGCGGCGCAGCACCGGCTCCATGCTGCTGTGCAGCGCCATTTCCATGGCCGTGTATGAGCTTGGGCTTTTCGGCATCGCCATTTTCCTGGGGCTCACCCGCTGGGCCCGTTTCCCCTATTTCGCGCTGACGGCGCTTTACAGCATTGTGCTGATGATCCCGCTGTATCAGCTTATCTACCGTATTGGACGGATCGGAGGTCATATATGGAACGAATGACACGCCTGCGGGCGGGTATCCTGTTAGGACTTTTCAGCCTCATCATGGTGCTTTACGCCATGCGGCTGTTCAATTTGCAGATCATCTCCACCGACGGCAACACGGATAACACCACCTACTACACCACCGTCACCACGGTCCGCGCCGCCCGGGGCGACATTCTGGACCGGAACGGCAAGGTCCTGGTGGGCAACCGCGCTTCCTACGACCTGGTTTTCAACCACTTCGTTATCAAGTCCGCCGACAACCGGAACGAATATCTGTACAACCTTCTGAAAAAATGCGAGGAGCTGGGGGTTGAGCACCAGGATCACCTGCCCGTCACCATGACCCGGCCCTTCGAGTACACCCTTTCCGAGTACTCCACCGCCTGGCAGAACTACTACCAGAGCTATATGGCCGACCGCAGCTGGGACCCGGACGTCACCGCCCCTCTGCTGATCGAGAAAATGCGCAGCCTCTACGCCATTCCCGACGAGTGGACCGAAGAGGAAGCCCGGGCCGTTATCGGCCTGCGGTATGAATTTGACCTGCGGGGCGTCACCAATCTGCCCAGCTACGTTTTCATTTCCGACGTGGATTCCGACACGCTGGCCGCCATTCTGGAGCTGAACACTCCGGGTCTGATGGTCGAATCCTCCACCGTCCGGGAATACCACACCACTTACGGCGCGCATATCTTAGGCTACATGGGCGCTATGACCGACGCCGAATGGCAGGAATTCCAGAAGGACGGCTACTCCATGGACGCCCAGGTTGGCAAATCCGGCTTTGAGGAAGCCTTTGAAGGGTATCTCCACGGCATTGACGGCCAGCGTCTGGATAAGGTCACCAAGGAGGGCACCATCGTCTCCCAGCAGTATATCGAGGGCAAGGAACCCGTTGCCGGCAACAACGTGGAGACCACCATCGACATTGATCTGCAAAAGATCGCCGAGGACGCCCTGGCCCAGCGCATGAAGGAGATCACGGATCCTGAGATCAACACCGCCCAGGGCGACCATGAGGGTCTGGACGCCCAGGGCGCTGCCGTTGTCGTCATGAAGGTGAAAACCGGCGAGATTCTGGCCTGCGCCAGCTACCCCACCTACAACCTGGCCACCATGAAGGAGGACTGGGAGGCCATCAACAACGACGACCTGAAGCCCCTCTTCAACCGGGCCTTCGGCGCCACCTACGCCCCCGGCTCCACCTACAAAATGTGTACGCTGGTAGCCGCCATGGAAAACGTTTACGGCTCCGAGAACGCCCTGGCCGGACAACCCATTTATTCCCCCGGCGAAACCATTTACGATACGGGCTATTTTGACGATCCCACCTATCCCGACTTTCACCCCACCTGTCTGTATTATTCCAGCAGCTATGGCACCCACGGCAATCTGACCGCCCAGGACGCCCTGAAGGTCTCCTGCAACCTGTTCTTCTATGTGCTGGGCTCCCGGATGACCATTGAGATGATGGATGACACCGCCAAGGGCTTTGGCCTGGGCGAGCCTACCGGCATCGAGCTGACCGAGAAAGTAGGCTGGCGGGCCAACAGGGAAAGTAAAAAAGCCTCCTACACCGGCGTTGACCAGACCTGGACCGGCGGCGACCGGATCCTGGCTGCCATCGGCCAGTCCGAGAACCGCTTCACCCCTTTGCAGCTGGCAGTCTACGTCAGCACTCTGGCCAACCAGGGCACCCGCTACCGGGCGACCTTCCTGAACCGGGTCACCTCCTCCGACTACCGGACTCT
The DNA here is from genome assembly GCA_963661735.1 of bacterium. Taxonomy (GTDB): domain Bacteria; phylum Bacillota; class Clostridia; order Oscillospirales; family Oscillospiraceae; genus Faecousia. The sequence continues at coordinate 10,047 of CAVLCF010000046.1, forward strand.
GGTATACTCCAACAGCCCTGAGGTCGTCAGCAAGATGGACATCTCCGACACCACCTACGCCACCTATGTGGACGGCATGCGCCGGGTAGTCACCATGATCGGCGGCACGGCCACCACCTGCTTCGGCGGCCCCAAGGACGAGGACAACACCCAGTGGCCCTCCAAGATCACGGTCTGCGCCAAGACCGGTACCGCCCAGCACTCCTCCGGCGGCTCTGACCACGGCGCGTTCGTGTGCTTCGCCCCCATGGACGATCCCCAGGTGGCCATCGCCATCTTCGGTGAAAAGACCGCCCACGGCTCCGCCATGGCGCCCATCGCCGAGCCCATCCTGAAAGCCTACTTTGAAATGGTGGACGCCAGCGAAGTGTATACCTACGAGAACGGGCTGAGCTGAGGACAATGGACAATTGACAGTTGACAATTGACAATTGACAATTAATGGCTTTTGCCTATACGAAGGCCCCCCGCTTTTCCGGGCGTTTTTTCCCGGGAAGCGGGGGATTTTGTACACTTTATGAGCCGTTCTTCGACAGTTTTTGTTTTTGTTTGACTTTTCTCCTTCGGCTCATTATAATGACTTGTGTGAAATCCCACCGTCCATGTCGAGTTTTTCCTCCTTTGCAGACGGTGTGCGGTAAAAGACGGTTGCCTGCCATCCCGTGAGAGCGGAATGGAGGCGTGTATGCGGCTCTCGCGGGAAATCTTTCTCGAGGGAGGCGATACATATAACTTCGACGCTGTTAACTGTCCTTGGAGCCTTGGGCTCCATTGCCAGTATTGTGTCTCTCGTGCTGTATCTGCACGATAATCGAGTAGGAGGGGCTACATAGCCCCGACCTCTCACACCACCGTGCGTACCGT
>CAVLCF010000047.1:0-12911 GCA_963661735.1 bacterium
ACCCCATGTGCTTTTCTTGGATTATATCGTTTATTTTACCATTTTACAGAAGAAACCCCAGTCTTGCTTAACGCAGTACTGGGGTTTCTCGACAGTCTGACCGGGCCAAAGGGCCCGGCGCTTTTCTATTGAGGAGAAACAGAAATGTGAAGTCGCTTGATTACTTGCCCAGGTAGGCGTTCAGCTGGCTGTTGGCCTCGGCCACAAAGGCGTCGATACCGGCAGCCTCCATCTTGCTCAGGAACTCAGGCAGAGCGGTGTCAGGATCAACAGCGCCGGACATCAGGTTGAAAGCGTACTCGGCATAAACATTGGCCAGAGCGCCGCCCTCGGTCTTAACGGGGGAGTTGTCGAAGATGAAGCCGCCGTAGGGCAGAGTTTCCGCGGAGTTATAGTAAGCGGAGAAGTCATCCCAGTAGGTCAGGCCCTCTTCCTCGGTGGGAGGCAGGATACGGATGTTGCCCATGCCGTTTCTCCAGGGGTAGTAACCGCCGTGGGTCTCATCCACAAAGGAGATCGTGCCGTCGGAATTGGTGGTGTAGTTCACACCCTCAACGCCGTAGTTCATCAGGGTCATAACGGTGGGATCGGTGTTCAGCAGGTTCAGGAACATCAGCGCACGCTCGGGGTTCTTGGAGGCGGCGGAGACGGCCATCATAGCGCCCTGGCCGGAGGTAGCGTCCATGTAGGGAGCGTCGGCGGGAACATAGCGGACGTCGATGCCGCGGGCCTCGCTGGTAGTGTGCTCATAGCCATAGGCATAGGACTGGGTGCCGAACAGGTAGGAAGCGGAAGCCTGGCAGGCGGACAGATAGTCGTTAGAGGTGCCGACATTCTGGGTGCTGGGGGAGATGTAACCCTTCTGGGCCAGATCGTAGGTGCGCTCGGCGTACTTCTTGAATTCCTCGGTGCCATACTTGTTGACGAACTGGCTGCCAAGGTCATTGGAGGGGTGCTCGATGTCGTAGTAGTAGGACAGCATGTAAGCGCCATTCAGGTCGCCGGTGACGATGGAGGAACCGGTAACCATACGCTCCAGGACCACGGGCTCGCAGACCAGAGGATAGAAGTCGTTCTCGCCCTGGGCGGCCTTGTACTCCTTGGCCTTCTGGAGCATTTCCTCGAACTCGTCGGAGTAGTAATCCAGCCCAGCGGCGCAGACGGCGTCCACGTCATAGCCCAGCTCGGCAAGCAGGGTGCCGTTCACATCCCAGGTGTTCTGGGTAGCGGTGTCCTTCAGTGCGGGAACGGCGTAGATGCCGTCGCCGTCATAGCCATTGGTTTTGGCGCAGTCCCAGATGGCTTCGGGAATGGTGGCCTTCAGCTCGGGAGCGTAGGTATCCAGCATGTCGTCCAGCTTGACCCAGTAGCCGTCGCGGGCGTACTTGTTGTACTCGTCCTGAGACCAGTTGCAGGTGAAGAAGATGTCTACATCGTCGCCGCCGGCGGCCAGAGCCGTGGTAACAGCGGTGTCGAAGTCACCCCAGGTGCCCCAGATGGGTTCAACGGTGACATTGATCTTATCCTTCAGATAGGCATTGACCTGCTCCATGACCTTTTTGGAAGCGTCAGGAGTGACATTGCTGCCATGGAACCAGATCTTGATGGTGACGGGGTCCAGAGCCGCGGTGGTGGATTCCGCGGGAGCTTCCTGCGTGTCGCCGGAAGCGGCGGGAGCGGCGGTGGTCTCAGCGGGGGCAGTCGTGCCGGAACCGCAGGCGGCCATACCAAGGACCATAACCGCGGCCAGCAACAGAGCCAGTAGCTTTTTCATGATACATCCTCCATTTTTTGTTGGGATATCTCCGAAAATCAGAGATTCCTGATAATATTGCCAAACAGCGTTTCGCTGAATGTGCCGGAAACAGGTGCTTATCCCTTCACGGAGCCAATGGTCAGGCCCGCCACGATGTAGCGCTGGAAGAAGGGATAGGCGCAGGCGATGGGCAGCACAATAATGACCACCAGCACCATGCGCAGGGTCTGGGTAGGGGCCTTTGTCGCTTCCTGGATGGCCGCGGTGCCCATGGAGCCTGCCATACGGTTCAGGTATTCCACATTGTTCTGCAGCTCCATCAGCAGGGCCTGCAGGGGCTGCAAAATCTTGTTCTGCTTGATGTACAGCAGGGACTGATACCAGTCGTTCCAATAGGCCAGGGCGTTCAGCAGCGCGACCGTGGCAAGGCCGGGCTTTGCGATGGGCATGACCACCCGGAAGAGGGTGGAATACTCGCCGCTGCCGTCGATGGTGGCCGCCTCAATGAGGTCCATGGGCACGGAGCTCTGGAAGAAGGTCCGCATAATGATGATGTTGAAGGGGCTGACCAGCAAAGGGACGATCAGGGCCGCGTAGTTTTCACTCAGGCCCAGCACTCTTGTGGAGATCACGTAAGTAGGCACCAGGCCGCCGCCGAAAATCATGGTGAAGAAGCTGAAGAAGGTGAAGAAGGTGCGGTACTTGAAGTCCGGCCGGTACAGGGCGTAGGAATACAGGGCGCACATCAAGGTGCTGAGGAAAGTCCCCACCACGGTGATGAACACGCTGTTGAAGAAGGACCGCCAGATCTGGGGCAGTCTGCTGAACGCATAGGTAAAGGTGGCGGTGCTCCACTGGGTAGGCCAGAAGGAATAGCCGATCTCCCGGATGGACTGCTCTGAGGAGAATGAAATGATGATGACGAAGATAAAGGGAATAATGCAGCAGACGGAGAACAGGCCGATGATGACATGGATCACTGCCTCCGTACCGGCGCTGACGGAATTCAGCCTGGAGTTCTTATGCTTTGCCATAGCTCTGCCTCCTTAGAACAAGCTGCTGTCGGGATCCAGCTTCTTGATGATGGAATTGGCCGTCATGATGCACACAAAGCCGATCACATTCTGAAGCAGACCCGCGGCGGAGCTGAAGCTGATGTCGCCCGTGGTGGCGAATACCCGGTAAATGTACGTATCAATGACCTGGGTCACGGAGAACAGAGCGCCGTTCTGCATGGGAACATTGTAGAACAGGCCGAAATCCGCGGCAAAGATCTTGCCCACGTTCATAATAAACAGAATGCAGATCATGGTGCGCAGATGGGGCAGCGTCACATAGCGGACCTGATCCCACTTACTGGCCCCGTCAATGGCGGCGGCCTCGTACTGGGTGGTGTCGATGCCCGTTATGGCGGCTAAGTAAAGGACCGTAGAATAGCCCACATTTTTCCATAGGTTCGCGAATACCAATATAAAGGGCCATGGCTTCGTGGTAGTGTACCAGGAGATGACCGCGTCTCCTGCCGCTTTCTGGGCGGCGGGGATCATGCCGTACTGGGCGTCGATAAAGGCGTTCAGGAAGTAGCTGACCACGACCCAGCTCAGGAAGTAAGGGAAGAACATCATGGTCTGGTAGGCCTTGGCCACAAACTTCTTGGTGATCTCGTTCATCATGATGGCGAAAGCCACAGGGATGATGGCACCCAGAATGATGAACACGATGTTGTAAAGAATCGTGTTCCGGATGGCCACCCAGGCGGCGTCCGTCTTGAACAGGAACTCAAAATTTTTGAAGCCCACCCACTGGGAGCTGATAAGGCTGCTCCAGAAGCTCGGGTTCCGGGGATTGATCTTGTAGTCCTTAAACGCCAGAATGATACCGCCCATAGGCAGGTACCGCAGCAGCAGCAGCCAGATGGCTGTGGGGGCGACCATAGTCAGCAGGACCAGCGTCTTCTTCCATTTGGTGAAAGGGCTGGGCCGCTGTAAAATCTCGGTGCGGGCAACGACTTTCGTATTGCTGCGCATGAATCCACCAGCTTTCCGCTTATATTCAAATTGACGAAACGGCGCATGCGTGTTTCGCTTTTCTTGACTATATTGTACTAATGGATCGGGCAAATGTCATGACACCGCATTGGCTTTTATTGCCTTTGGTTGTTGATTCCGTGCAATGGCCCATCTAATTTGCCGGACGGAATTGACAAAAGACGAATGCTTGTGGTACGCTCTGGGCATAAAACGCGGACCTCAAAAGGAAGGATGTCCCATGGCAGAAACAGACAGTCCGGTCTTTACCCGGCGGCAGCTCTTTTCCATGACGCTGCCCTTTATCCTGGATTCCCTGTCCATTATGCTTATCAGCATGCTGATTACGGCCCTGATCTCCTCGGCGGGAGAAAGCTCCGTGGCTGCAGTGAATCTGGTGTCCCCTATTTTTACATTGATCGTGTGCCTGATGAACGGCATTTCCGCCGGCGGCACCGTGGAGGTAGCCCAGAGCTACGGCAGCCGGGACATGGAGCGGACCAACCTGGCGGCAGGTCATATCCTATGGATGACCTTCCTCTCCGGCACGGTGCTGGCCCTGGTGCTGATCCTCTTCCCCCGGCCCATTCTGACGGCCCTGTACCCCCAGGCCGAGCCGGAGGTGCTGGAAAAGGCCGTCGCCTATATGGTGGAGGGCAGCTTTTCCCTCATTATTTTCACCATCTACACAGGTATCTTCTGCATTCTCCGGGGCCTCGGGGCCTCCGGAAAATGCCTGTGCCTGACCATCATTATCAACGTGGCCTATCTGCTGTTCAGCATTCTTTTTCTGAACGTATGGAAGATGGATATTCTGGGCAGCGCCCTGGCCCAGATCCTGGCAAGGGCCCTAGGCTCCGCCTGCGCTCTGGTCTTTCTGCTGCACCCGGGGAAGCTGCCCATTAAGGTAAATCTCAAGACCATTCTGACCTTCCAGAAGAACATCGCTTCCTCCATCCTCCGGGTCAGCGTACCCTTCGGCCTGGAGCAGATCTTCCTCTACGGCGGCAATATTGTCATTGCTACCATGACCGTCCCCCTGGGCACAGCGGCCATTACGGCCAATGCCATTGCCACATCTTTACAGGGCGTCATGACCGCAGCAGGGCTGGCCGCCGGGAATCTGGCGGTAACGGTGGTCGGTCAATGCATCGGCCGGGGGGCCAACCGGGACGCCCGGCGCTATGGCTTCGGCTCCATTGCCCTGGCTCTGGTACTGCTGGCCCTGGGCGCCGGTATCTGCTATCCCCTGCTTCCCACCATGCTGACGGGGCTTTACACCACCACCGCCGCCACGCGGGAAACGGTCCTTGCCCTTCTGCACCATCTGCTCATTCCCATGCTGCTGTTCTGGCCCGTTTCCAGCGCAGCCCCCTATGTGCTGCGGGCCGCCCACGACACTGTGTTCCCCTCGGTGCTGTCCCTTGTGTCCATGTGGGGTGTACGCATCGGCTGCGGTTATGTGCTGTGCTTCCATTTTGGCCTGGGCCTTGCGGGACTGTGGACCGCCATGTGGCTGGAATGGGCCGTCCGCACGTTGGCCCTGGGGGTCCGGTTGGTTCATGGCAAATGGTGGCGGACCGGGAAAACATAAACCATATCCGGCAAACAGAAAAAGGCGTCCGGCCTTCCGCGTTTTTCACGCGGAAAGCCGGACGCTTCTGCTTCTGTTCAGGTATTTTCAGAGTCTTTACGAAAACCTTATGGTATGCGCCATTGCTTCCAGCACAGGCCAGATCTCTTCCGTCTTGTCCTTGGGACAGCGTTTGATGACGGCGTAGGGCCAGTTTCTTACCCGGTACTTGAATGTGACTTCCAGTTGCTCGTCTTCCCGTGTGCCGGTGACCCGGGTATTCCCTTCCGTCTCAGACATGGTCCATCCTTGGCTGCCCAGGGCCCAGGCCATGGCGTCGTCGGAATGCATCTTCCCCAGGTCAACAATGGACAGGCTCTCCCCGTCCGGACCGTACCAGGTGTTGGCGTCGTGGTAGCCAATGGTCTCTTTCGCGGCATTCTGCTCTCCCCAATAGCTCGGGATGTACAGGCTGTAGCCGTCAAGAACTTCCAGATGGCATTCCATCATAGATTCCTCGTTCAAATCGAAAACACGATCCACTGGCATATTCAGGGTAACGGAATCGTAAAAATAAATGCTGTCCACCATGCGGCACATCACTTCTTCGTCCCAGGTGTCATCGGCGTATTCCATCTGAATCACATAATTCGTGGTCTCGCCCAGCCGGGAAAACACCTGCATAGTCTTTCCCGCTTCTTCCGCGCCGCTGTGTACAGTCTGGGAATGGCGGTTGACCAGCTGCAATTCTCCTTCCGTCCTCTGTCGGGTAACAGGCTCCTTTCCCAGATACGCAAGCCAGGACAGGGCGTCCATATCTGTGCCCGTCCTGATTACAGACAGCCGGGCATCCATGTCCTCGTCACAGACCCAGCGGTCCACCGCATACTGCCCGATCATTGTGCTTTCATAGGTCCATCCGGTGATGGGCACATAGAGGGAAACGGCATCCGTTTCTGTCAGTTCGCCGACAATGGGTCCGGAGACGCCGCTTCTTCTGGAATAGCCCAGTGTGAGGCAGGAATTGCGGCGGGGCGTTGGGATCTTTTCTGTTCCCGGCATTGCCCGCCACCAGGCATCGTTCGTACTGGAATAATTGTCTCCCTGAGGCATGCGGATCACGGTTTTCCAGCCGTCCTCCCGGCGTTCCAGCCGGCCCCAGCCCCAGTGGCCCCCGTCCAGATAATAAAAGGTCCCGTCCTCTTTCAGAAAACTCATGTCCTGCCTGGTGTATTCCGCGCCGTAGATCCCGTCCCCGTCCTGCCAGAAAATCAGGGTCAGCACATGCTTTTTGCCTCTTTCAAACCGAATGGCCAGCTCCTCCTGGCCGTCCTGGTCCAGGTCGATCTTCACATAGGCCCTGGGAGCGCAGTCCGGGTCTTCCTCCTGGAGACGCTGGGTGTATTCCTCTATGGTCAGATCGCTGCCGTTGGTGTCGCTCTGAAAGCTGCGTTTACTGTTGACGATCTCCATCTGCCAGAGGGTTTCTTTTGCCTGCGTTGGAGCTGCCTGCTGGGCCGTCGGCTCCCGGGTCTGTTTTTCCAGCGCCCAGAAAAAGCCGCCGATCATCAGCACAGCCACCGCCGCAGCCGCCGCAAATTTCAGCAGCAAGCCTCGTTCCCCTCCCGCGGGGCGGGCGCCGGTTCGGTGGGCCTGGGCCTCCAGGATGTAATTCTCCGGCAGATCGCTCAGAAGCTTTGTAAATTCCATTTTTTTCATAGCAGTCCCTCCTCCTTCAGATGGTTTTGCAGCTTTTTTCTGGTCCTGTGGAGCATAGAGCGGACCTTGCCCGAGGAAAAGCCGAAGTTTGCGGCAATATCCTCCGCGCTGTCAAAATACCAGTAGCGGCACAGGAACACACTGCGCTCCGTTTCCGGAAGCTTCCCCAGAAAGGCGCTGACGCTTGCCAGAAGCTCCTGCCGCAGCACCTCTCCCTCCGGACTTTCCCCGCCGGGGATGCAGCCGGAGAGCTCGTCCAGCGCGTACTTCATCTCTCCCCCGCCCCGCTTGGCCGTCCGGCTTTCCCGCCAGCGATCAATGGCCAGATTTCTGGTGATCCGGGCCAGAAACGCGGAGAACACCCTGGGCCTTTGGGGCGGGATGCTGTTCCAGGCGGAGAGCCAGGTATCGCTGACGCACTCCTGGGCATCCTGCCGGTCCTCCAGAATATGTATGGCCACGCTGTAGCAGTAGGCCCCGTATTTTGTCTCCGTCTCCCGGATTGCCTGCTCCGAGCGGGCATAGAAAAGCTCCAGGATCTTTCCGTCCTCCATGACGCCGCCTCCTTTCTGTCTTTCACCTATATAGACGGGGAAATTGGGAAAGTGTTTCACACTTCTCAGCAAAAACGGGCGGCCGACTGGCCGCCCGTGGTGTGTGAAATTAGTACGCAATGCCCCAGTAGATCATCTTGCTGGCGGGCTTGCCGCAGCAGGCACAGGTGTCGCCCAGATGCTCCTGCCTGAAGGGGATGCAGCGGGAGGACATACCGGCTACTTCCTTCATCTTCAGCTCGCATCCCGGGTCGCCGCACCACATGGTCTTGATAAAGCCGCCGTTCTTCTCCTGGAGCTCCTTGGCCTCCTCCAGGGAATGGGCCGCGTAAATGTGCTCCTCCAGGTTCTTCTTGGCCCGGTCGTACATGCCCTGCTGGACCAGGTTCAGCTGCTCCGCCACAGCAGTCTCCAGGTCCTCCAGCCTGACAATGACCTTCTCCCGGTCCGTCCGGCGGACCAGCACGCACTGGTCGTTTTCCAGATCCCGGGGGCCGCACTCCACCCGCAGGGGCACGCCCTTCATCTCATACTCGGCGCACTTCCAGCCCACGGAATTGTCGGAATCGTCCACCTTCACCCGGAAGCCGGCATTTACCAGCCGCTCCTTGAGCTTGGCAGCCGCTTCCAGAACGCCGGGCTTGTGCTGGGCCACAGGCAGGATCATCACCTGAATGGGGGCAATCTTGGGCGGCAGCACCAGACCGTTGTTGTCGCCGTGGGTCATAATCACCGCGCCGATCATCCGGGTCGTGCTTCCCCAAGAGGTCTGGAAGGGGTATTGCAGCTTGTTATCCCGGCCGGTAAAGGTGACATTGTAGGCGCGGCTGAACTTGTCGCCGAAATAGTGGGAGGTAGCGCCCTGAAGCGCCTTGTGGTCCTTCATCATGCACTCCACCGTGTAGGTGGCTTCCGCGCCGGCAAACTTCTCCTTATCGGTCTTCCGGCCGGGCACCACGGGGATTGCCAGCACATTTTCAAAGAAGCTGGCATAGCAGTTCAGCTGCTGCTCCGTCTCTGACTGTGCCTCCTCGGCGGTTTCGTGGATGGTATGGCCCTCCTGCCACCAGAACTCCCGGGAGCGCAGGAAGGGGCGGGTGGTCTTCTCCCAGCGGATGACGGAGCACCACTGGTTATACAGCATGGGCAGCTGGCGATAGGTTTGCAGCACATTGGACCAATGGTCGCAGAACATTGTTTCGGAGGTGGGCCGGAAAGCCAGACGCTCTTCCAGCTTTTCGCTGCCGCCCATGGTGACCCACGCCACCTCGGGGGCGAAGCCATTGACCAGCTCCCCCTCTTTTTTCAGCAGACTCTCCGGAATCAGCACGGGCATTGCCACATTCTCGTGGCCGGTCTTTTTGAATTCGCCGTCCATGATACGCTGGATGTTTTCCCAGATGGCATAGCCATAGGGCCGCAGAATGGTAAAGCCCTTGACGGAGGCATATTCCACCAGCTCAGCCTTTCTGCATACGTCCGTGTACCACTGGGCAAAATCGACCTCCATATCGGTGATTTGCTCCACCTTTTTATCCTTTGCCATTTCTATTTCATCCTCTCAGGTGTTTTCAAAGTATATTTCACTTTATTATAGCACAGCTGTCAAGGGTTTTGCGCAGGTTTGCCATTGTTTTTTTCGTGGTTTTCTGGTATACTGACCGCAGAAAGAAATATGGAGGTCACGTCATGAAATCCATTCGGGAGATATACAAAATCGGCAAGGGTCCTTCCTCTTCTCATACCATGGGACCGGAGCGGGCGGCGCGGCTGTTTCGCTCTGAAAATCCCCAGGCGGACGGCTTCCAGGTGATCCTTTACGGTTCCCTGAGCAAGACCGGCGTGGGCCACGGTACGGACCGGGTATTGCGGGAAACCCTGGCACCTCTGCCCACGGAGATCGTTTTCTCCGAAGAGGTACTTCCCGGCAGCCATCCCAACACCCTGGATCTGATCGCCCTGAAGGAAGGGCAGGAGATCAGCCGTCTGCGGGTGGAGTCCATCGGCGGCGGAGACATCCGCATTCCCGGCCGGGAGGACAGCGAGGGCGAAGAGGTCTACGTAGAGCATTCCTTTGCCGAGATTGCCGACTTCTGCAAATGGCGCTACATCCACACCCTCAGCGACTACGTTGAGCTGAACGAGGGAGCGGAAATCTGGGACTTCCTGCTCACCGTCTGGCAGACCATGAAGCAGTCCATTGAGGACGGTCTCAACGCCACCGGCGTACTGCCCGGCGGACTGGGGGTCCAGCGAAAGGCAAACTACCTTTACAACAAGGTGGGCGGCTGCGATGCCCCCGCTCTGAAGGAATTCCAGAAGATCGCGGCCTACGCCTATGCCGTAGCCGAACAGAACGCGGACAACGGCACCATCGTCACCGCACCCACCTGCGGGGCCTGCGGCGTCCTCCCCGCGGTGCTGAAATACGTTCAGGATACCAAGGGGCTGACGGACGAGCAGATCTGCCGTGGTCTGGCCACCGCCGGCATTATCGGCAACCTGACCAAGAGCAACGCCTCCATCTCCGGTGCGGAATGCGGCTGCCAGGCGGAGATCGGCACCGCCTGCTCCATGGCCGCCGCCGCTCTGGCAGAGCTGTACGGTCAGGACCTGGACCAGGTGGAATATGCCGCCGAGGTGGCCATGGAGCACCATCTGGGCCTCACCTGCGATCCCATCTGCGGCCTGGTGCAGATCCCCTGCATCGAGCGCAACGCCGTGGCAGCCATGCGGGCCATGAACGCCTGCAACCTGAGCTATTTCCTCACCGGCTCCCGGAACATCAGCTACGACATGGTCTGCCGGGCCATGCACGAAACCGGCGTCAATCTGAACCAGCGCTTCCGGGAAACCAGCGAAGGCGGACTGGCAAAGCTCTATGACAGAAGAAGCAGAAAATTAAGTTGAGAACACAAAGCGCCCTTCCCGCGGGAAGGGCGCCTGCATCGTTCGCGCGCCCGGTGGGCGCACACAAAAAATAAAGCAAAGAAAAGTCCTGTACACATCTTACAGCGTACAGGACACCTGGACGTACCGTCCACTTTTGATCTCTTGAATTTGGGGTTATCTCTGTTCACAAATCCCCTGAAAACGAGTAACTTTTTATCGCAAGTTTCGACATTTCTTTTTTCTTTCGCATATAGAATCCTGCAATCGTTACAACATATTTTTCTTGAAGCGAAATGCAATCAAGTAAATCAACAACATCTGCTAAATAGTCTATAATCCCGCCTAATGTAACAATAAATGGATTACCACCGTACATGGCCTCACTCAGTTTTGAAAAAGAGTAGTGATACTCAGGTGGACAATCAATATCGAGTAAATACTGCGAATGGATTTCTTCCAATCTCATATCTTGAATGTTCTCGAATAGATCGTCGATTGCATTTTGCAATGCATTTCGATATGCTTGTACGACCTCACAATTTTGCATATTGTGTATTGGTGTACAAAACACGATATGTAATTTCTGCAACTCATATTTATAATAGTCGTTTTGAAGCCTTTTCTCATTTTCCTCTATTAGTATCTCTATTTGCTTTAGAGGAGTATCAACTTTAGGAATTTGTTTTTCTTTCCATGAACGATTATATTGTGAAATCTGTTTGTCTATCTCTCCAACCAGCACTTGCAAGTAGTTATAGCGTTTTTCCGCAAATGTTATCAACTCAGAAAAGGAAATATCCAGGATTATGGATTCCATCCCCTTGGTATTGCTGTAGAGCATAACCGAAAAATCTTTGCAGCCAAATCCGCCTCCTGACCAACTTGCATAGCGTTGCTCTTTTCCTTCGCCATTAAAGCGGTCATTTAAGTTTACTGGATGTGCAGAGAAACAAGCTCTTATTGTTTTGAAATATTCATTATCGCTGGATTCATAAAGTTTATCGGTAAACACCGATGAATCATCCTGAAACGGAATAGATCGTGGGTTAAAAATCACTCTATGCAACTGTTGAATTGATTCCCAAAGTACATCAACACAGTTGATGAAGGTCATCATTTTTATGCTTGAAGCATTGTCATTTTTGCTACATAGTTTTGAAGTATCTATTTCTTCAACCACAACATCGATCCAATCCATCGCTGAGCATATAATACTCCATTGGTTCTTCCCATTGCGGTCATGATAGATTTTCCACACCATATCATGATCGTTTACTTTCTCTCTAAAGTCATCAATGAGGGATCTGTCCATTCTCTGTGCAATGTTCCTTTCTATATATTACTGGAAACACCAGTGTCTGGATTTTATAAGCAACTATATTCTATCACTTTTTTCGTTTAAGCACAAGTTTTATTGTGCAAATTGAATTTTCCGCCCCATATTGACATCGTTTTATCTCTACTTGCATATCCCCGGAAAACGAGCAACTTCTAATCGCAAGTTACCCAAAATGTCGGTTTTCAAAGGATGTTCATTTAGGGGACAATCAAGCGCCAATGAAATACCCCAGTGGAACCATCATTTAAACTATAAAGCAGCATGAAAGCAGCATGAGGACGAAATACCCAGCAAGGGATTACCCACCTTGACCTTAATTGCGGGGTATTGACTCACTAATCCTACTCCGCATTTCGTCTAGTACACCGCTAGGGATAGCCAATGTATCAGTGTTCCTCTCGTTGGGAATATCTGGCATCGTCGTCTTCCCTCTCTCAGCGTCCTCACCCTGTACATGACCTTTGGAATTAAAAAATATATTGCATCTGCCATGTAGCGATAATCGATAATATCCAGATGACTTATTGTTTCTTTCTCCACTGCAGACTGTAAATCTGCTTCACAAACGGTGAGTATGATTATTTCATAAGCATTGTCCGCAATTTTCTGTGTCAGCTCCACCTTAGACCAGCCAAACTGCATGGCGGCCTTCAAATACCATTCCCGCAGTTCCGTGGATAACCCCGATTCCAGAATCACAACATTCTGGGTCCAACCGAGCCCCATCGCCAAAGAAAGCAGCGCAGGATGATCCTGATAACTCCGATAGAACTCCCTCATCCGACGAAGGTTCCGAGGGGAAAATCCCTGAACATCCGGGTATTGTCTGCTCAGATATGCGGCTGCCGCAACCGCTGCTCCTTTTTCCGTTCTCCGGCATACAGCTTTGCCAATCTTGCAGTATAGCTCCATTTGGGGTGTATCTGCTGCCATGGCCTTGTCAAGCTCTGCATACATTTCGCTGTAGTCTATATTCTTACGGATATTCATTGGGTTCCCTCCTGTTACAATATATTTGCCTCGGAAAAGTGGCAGCCAGCTACGAGCCGAG
>CAVLCF010000048.1:0-4605 GCA_963661735.1 bacterium
ATTATACCATATCCGGCAGCGGGATGGTAGCTTTGATTAAATCAGAGGTTACTTAGAATGTAAGAGTACAGCGTCCAAACCGCCCACCCCCACCAGACAAAAGCATGGCACCTATGGCTGGGTGCGGCTGACAGAGGAAGAATACGCCAGTCTTATGGCGGACTTTGGGGAAGCTGAGACTCTGCGGTGCATCAACTACGTGGATGAATCTGCCCAATCTACGGGGAACAAAAACAAGTGGCGTGATTGGAATTTGGTTATCAGAAAATGCCACAGGGATGGTTGGGGGCTTTCCAAGAATACAAATACCCGTGGCGGTACACCACTGCCCACCTATGGAGGAGCTGAACAATGGAGCCTATGAATTTTCTGCAACCGATCATTTCCACAGCCAATAAGGCCAACGCCGAAGCGCCTGGGGACTATATGCAGGATGGGCTTTTGTACTGCGGAAGATGCAACACCCCAAAGCAGAGCCGTCAGCGTTTTATGGGGCATGAATTCGTGGTAGGCTGCCTGTGTAAGTGTGCCCGGGAGGCTTACGCCCAAGAGACCGCCGCACGGCGAAAGCAGGAGGAAGCTGACAAGATCATGCGTTTGCGCAGTTCCGTCATTTCCAGCCAGGAGTTCCGCAATGCCCGCTTTTCGCTGGACGATGGGCAATCTCCCGGCCCCATGGGGTATCTCAGGCGCTACGTTGACGGCTGGGAGCGTGCCTACAAAGAGAATTGGGGCCTACTTCTCTGGGGTGGAGTTGGCACGGGGAAATCTTTTGGCGCTGCCTGCATTGCAAACGCACTGATAGAGCAGTCAATCCCTGCCTGTATTGTGAATCTGTCCTCTGTCCTAAACTCCCTCACCAATTTCCAAGGCGTGGATCGCAACCAATTTATTGGGGAGCTGATGGAATATCCGCTGCTGATTCTGGATGACTTTGGGATGGAGCGCAAAACCGAGTTTGCCAATGAGCAGATTTTCAATGTGATTGATGAACGCTATCGCTCCGGAAAGCCTCTGATCGTCACGACAAATATTCCGCTTGATTCTCTCAGAAATCCTGATTCTTTGGAGATGTCTCGGATTTATGACCGGCTTTTGGAAATGTGTACGCCGGTTGGTTTTGGCAACAAGGGGCGACGCCAAGCAAAGGCTGCCGCAAAAATGCAGAGGGCAGCGGAGTTTTTACGGGGCTGAGAACGTTTCCGGCTGTTCCGTCCAAGGGGACAAAGGTGTGACAAAACGTGGACAAAAAACGGTATTTGCGTTCCTGTCCCGCCTGTTCCCTGTGGCTACAAAGTGACATCAAAATGGCCACAGAAACCGGCTTATTTCACGCTGTTTCCAGAAAAGCGCCTGCCGTCTATGGTGTGGCGGCAGGCGCAGGGCAATGGAGTATGACAAATCCATTGTACAGGAGTGATGCCCGTATGGCAAGCCGCAAAATACACCTTTTGAGCACACCCAAACCAGGCGCAGGAGGACAGCCCCATGGCGACTAGCTGGAATTCCTTCTATGTCGGCTGCCCGTTCTACAAAAGCGATGACAGCAGGAAGCGGATCACCTGTGAAGGAATATGCGATGGGTGCAGCGTGGAGCTGACATTCCGGAACAGGCGTGATTTTCAGATCCAGCTGGAGACGTTCTGCATGGGCCACTTTGATCGCTGCGAGGCATATCGGGCGGCAATGGTCAAGTACGAGGAATAGGAAAACCAGGAGGCTCTGACAACTTCCCGGTTTCATATGGCTCATTGTTTCTGCAGGCCCAGAATGAAGCATTTGACTACTCCACGGAGCTGGTCATCAAATCGCAGGATTGCCCCGATCACCTCACCCATGAGACACCGCAGATCATGGCTTTCATCGTCTCCCAGCGCTTTGGAGAGGCGGAATACAATGTCCAGGGAACGGTAATCGTTTTGCTGATAGAGGCGATCAAGCGCCTCTGCCAATCGTTTCTGATGCGCCTCCAAGGTTCTGGGCGGCTTGGGGGATACCTCTTTCCGGTACTCCTCGTAGTTTTTGTAGCTGTAGATTCTCATGGTGTGTCTCCTTCTCTTGACAGTGTGGCGGGGCCTGGGTATAATACCCGTGGCCCCATGTGTGACTTTGGGCGGCTGGCTCTTTGCGTTTGTCTTGGCGGGCTGATGCAAGGAGCCTTTCTTATGCCAGGGTGAAGCGGGTGGTAATGCTGGGCTTGCTGTACTGGGCCACCAGATCCGGGTGGGCGGCCTTCAGGGCCTTGCTGTCCAGCCGGGAGGAAGTGACCGTGTGCCAGGTGGCTTTCCAGCCGTCGCCCTGGAGGACTTCGGTTCCCTCGTCCGCCATCTTCAGCTTGATAGCGTCTTTGATGGCCTCCATCTGAGCGGTGGCCTCGTCTACCAGGGCTTGCAGCTCCAGCAGCTCTTTCACTTTGAGATCGATTTCCTGAATGCTCATGGTATGTACCCCCTGAATTTTATTGGCCGTCTCTCCGGCTGTCACCGTTCCGAAACCGTTTGTTTCAGGGTCGAGCGATACGGTTTAGCTTGCGCTCCCTCTCTGTATGGCTATATTATAATCTATCGGGTACAATATATCAAGCTGGGATAGTGTACAAATATATCGTACCCAATATGTGCATTTTCTCTATTGTGCCCGATAGCATGATGTGATATAATAAGCGCATTCAAAGAAAGGGGGGCGCATATGCCAGTATCTAAGGCACAACAGAAAGCGGTCTCGAAATACATGAAAGAGAATTACGACGAAATAAAGGCCAGAATTCCAAAGGGACAGAAAGAAATCATAAAGGCCCATGCAGAGGCTCAGGGTGAGAGTTTGAACGCCTTTATCAACCGGGCGATAGTTGACACCATGGAGAGAGATAAAGGCGATACAGAGGAGGTGGCGGGCTGTGGCGAATAAAAAAGTACAGAGCGTGATCCATGCGGACGGTGTAGACATTGCCGTGATGACCACAGTAGGGAATGAGGATGACTACATTTCCCTGACGGATATTGCAAAATACCGAGACAAAGATAACCCACGATACATCATTCAGAATTGGATGCGAGGCAGAAATACAATTGACTTCTTGGGGCTGTGGGAAGAGCTTAATAATCCAAATTTTAACCGTGTCGAATTCGATGCGGTTAAAAGTGAGGCAGGTACAAACGCATTTGTGATGACTCCCCAAAAGTGGATAACTACCACGGGTGCAGTTGGCATTGTTTCCAAGTCCGGCCGCTATGGCGGCGGCACCTATGCCCACAAGGACATAGCCTTTGAGTTCGCCTCCTGGCTATCGCCTGAGTTCAAGCTGTACATCATCAAGGATTACCAGCGGCTCAAGGGGGACGAGAGTCACCAGCTGGCACTGGAATGGAACGTGAAGCGAATTCTGGCAAGCACGAACTACCGGATTCATACCGATGCCATCAAGGCCAATCTCATTCCCCCGGACCTGCCCAAATATCAGCAAGGCTTTGTCTATGCCGATGAAGCGGACGTGCTGAATGTGGCTCTGTTCGGCAAGACGGCGAAGCAGTGGCGGGCAGAAAACCCGAATCTGAAAGGGAATATGCGGGACTACGCCACTATTGAGCAGCTGCTTGTTATGACCAACCTGGAGGCCATCAATGCCCTTCTGCTGGAGAAAGGAATCCCCCAGCGGGAGCGGCTGGAGCAGCTCCGCAATATGGCCGTGCGGCAGCTGGAAACCCTGACCGGCAGCGCCGGGGCGCAGAAGCTGAATGCGCTGCATGACCAGCTGAAGCTCCCGGAGGCGTGAGCCGCCTACCGCCCAAAAGGAAGAAAAACTCTGCCCGGATCATAGCGATCTGCGGCGGAGTTCCTATTCAACGAGCGTCACAATTTGGGGGTAATGGTCCCTTATTTGGAGGAATCAAAAGAGCAACAAAACCGTAACGATTCCGGCTGTGTGCGGCTTGGTTTAGCCCCTTAAAATTTTGGGTCATTTTTGGGTCACACTCCACGAGAAAGGACAATACACTGCATTGCAATATGTTCCGGTTTGCATCATAAAACGACGTATTTTTCCGCATTTTCAAACAGAAAAATACGGTACTTTACGGGATGGCCCGCTCTCATAACCCGGAGGTCGTAGGTTCGAGTCCTGCCTCCGCAACCAAAATTTGTCCAGAAACCGGTTGGTTTCTGGACTTTTTCTTTTGTTTTGCGGGTGGGAAGTTTGGATTTCTTGATGTGGATTTTCTGGGGTTGGGCACTGACCCATGTTTTGACCCATAATAGGGTAGCACGCAGTGGATTTTGATTTTTATGATGGATGGTAATTGCCTAGTTGCTGTTTTCTTTGTTTATGGCATATAAAATATCCCACTATCCGTCGGTGGAGGTTACCGCTCCTTGTAAGTGCAGTAGCAGCAGAAACAGGAGCGGCATTGGAGAGGTTCTCCAGTGCTGCTCCTGCTTGCGGATATTCTGTTAAAGCTTATGTCAGATACCCGTCTCTTGCCTTAACCCCAAATCTCTGCTCCAACAGGTGCATCTGCGCGTCAGTAATGGTATTCACCAGTGGCAGATGGGCAATCTTCATGTATATCTCCGCCGCCTTTTCTGCGGTTTCGATCAGGCCGAAGGTTT
>CAVLCF010000049.1:0-4098 GCA_963661735.1 bacterium
TCGAAAATGTCTATGGCCAGACGGAGGTGAAGGGCATTTCCTACGACAGCTTGCTTGACCGGCAGCTGGCGCGGGTTTCGGAGCTGAAGGAGAACCGGAGCCTGACGGCAGAGGAATTGCGGGAGTTGGCCTACGACGAGACGATCGCCGAAATGAGCGAGACCATGCTTTCCGACACGGACGCGGCCCAGCGGGTTTCTCAGGAGCTGTACAAGCAGGACAGGACGCTGTGGGAGAAGATCCGGGACTTCTTCACAGGGCTTGTGGAAAAGCTGCGGAGCGCGTACAAGGGCATCGACCCAGACAGCGACATCGGGCGGGTCATGAAGCGGGCGATTTCCGATAACGAGAAGGTTGCCCAGGCCTGGGCCGAGGCGGTTGTGGAGGCCGGGGAGAATTATCAGCTGCAGGACGGGACTGTGACCGGGGCCGACGGAAATTCCGCGGATTATCTGTACTCCAGCAGAGTGACGGACAAGGAAACGCTGGATTTTCTGGACGGGCAGGAAACAGTGACGACTTACAAGACCATGCAGCTGGTAGACGGAAAGCTCTATCCCCCAATGGCCGCTGTTGTGGCGGGAAGCTATGAGGACTACTCGGAACTTGGGAAATGGGAAGCGGCTACGGAACATCCGGAGCTTATTAAGCTGGATAAGAGCGGAAAGCCGAAGTTTACGCTGAACAAGGGCAAGGGACAGGGCAGCCTTGCGGCGGCCTACAATCCCTATATGCATTCCTCCAATCTGGTGCTCAATGACCAGTTTTCCGGGGCGTACACGCGGCCCAATCTGGTGACGGTGGAGTGCCGTGTGCCTGTAAGCGAGCTTACCAGCGGCTATAAGGCACAGTATGCCAAGGACAGCGTAGGCTGGCACTCCTGGCATACCGGAACTGTAGCTGGTGCGCTGCGGCAGCAAACCGGGACGGAGCGGCAGGTGCTTCTGTCCAGATGGATCATGCCGGTGCGGATCGTTCCCAATGCGGAAGTGGCGCAGATGTACAAACAGCTGTTGGATGGGACGGATATTGCGGTTCCTGACAATGTAGTTCCGCCTGCATTGCTGACGGAGTTGAAAAAAGCGGGGGTAGCCATTTCGGAATCCGGCAGAATTCAGGACGGGCAAAAAAATAACGCCCGGGCGGGCGAGAGGTTTTCTGCGCGGCAGTACCAGGCGGACGCGGCAAGGTTCGCGCAGGAAATCGACCGATGGAACCGGGACGGCATGGAAAGCGGCGTTCGCTTTGAGCTGGGCAGTACAGGCGAGGTTTTGCAAGGCCTGGGAGCCATCGAAAGCGACATTTACATGAACGGGGACAAAATTCAGAAGATTTTGCAGGAGCACCCGGAAATCACGCTGAATGAAATCAAGCAGATTCCGCAAATTCTGAATGACCCGACGCTGATTCTGAAAAGCCGGAATGTGGGCAGAGGCGGACGGCAAAACACCAGAATGGTGCTGTTTGGCTCCGTAAAGGGGCAGAACGGAATGCCGGTGCTGACTGTATTCGACCTGCGGCCTTCCGAAAACCATTTTGTCCTGAATGATATGCAGAAGGTGACGAGCGCCTACACGAAAACCAACGGAGTAGCCTTTTTGGAAAACAGCTTTGTGCTGTACGCGGACAAAAAAAGAACCACTTCGTTGCTTCGGACAATAGGCTTCCAAATGCCTATCGAACTGCTTCAAAGTGGTTTCATCGGGAATATAACATACAACAAGCAGAATGTCAACCTCTACGGAGAAAAATTTTCTGATGTTGTGGGGTATACAGGGGAACGGTACTCGTCCCGAAACGTGCGTGATTCGGGGAAAAACGCACTTATGGAGGACCAGACGGAAACGGAGAATTTCAAGAAGTGGTTCGGAGACTGGCAGAAAAATCCCGCCAAGGCAAGTAAGGTTGTAAATGAAGACGGGACGCCGAAGGTTATGTACCACGGGACCTTGGAAAAAGGAATTCACGCGTTTAGCAAAGATTTTATTGGCAGCAGGTATGGCGCAGATAATGTGGGTTTCTTTTTCACAGACATTAAAAGTCTTGCGGAAGATTATGCTGTTTCTGAGTTTGACAGCAACCACAAAGGTGAAGTAATTCCGGCGTACTTGAATATGAGAAATCCGCTTGTTTTCGATAAGAAATTCGCTATGAAAAACGGGTATGGTAACATTTTCAAAAACAGCGATGCTATTGATGTATGGGATAATTACCAAGGAGCGATTCTCGATGATGCGGAAGCAGTTCACGCTGATGGTATCCTAGTAAAAGACGGAGCTGGGACGATGGCAGTTGTCTTTGAACCCAACCAGATCAAATCTGCTACCGACAACGTCGGCACCTTTGACGCGGGGAACCCGGATATTCGGTACTCCAGCCGGAACAGTCAGGAGAACCAGGTGGAGAGGCTGGCGCGGAAGAATGAGGAGTTGAAAGCCGAGGCGGAGTACCTGCGGCAGGTGGTGCAGATCCAGAAGAAGGGGAACACCAGAAATCTGCGGGACCGGGAGAGCGTGAACGGCATCGCGAAGGGCATCCTGGAATCGGTGAATGCCAAGGATACGGAGTTCGGGAAGAAGCTGAACGACTTCTACCGGGACATGGTGACGGTGGAGATGGACTACGACACCATGCGGGAACGGGCAGGAGAGTTGGCGGACCGGGTTCTGGAGCACCATCAGGCGGAGCGGGACGGCTATGCCCAGGAGGTGCTGGACTTCCTGAAAAAGCGGCGGGTAAGCCTGACGGACAGCCAGATCGGCGACGCGGAGTACACCTACGGCAGCCTGAGCGAATTCAAGAAGGCCATCAGGGTGGACAGGCGAAATGAGACGGCGATACCGGAGCCTTGCATTGAAGTGGCTTCGGATCCCTCCCGGACGTTGTCAACAAAAAAGAGACGCCCGAAAGCGTCTCTTTTATTGGCAGAGGATGAGGGATTCGAACCCCCGCAAACGGAGTCAGAGTCCGGTGTGCTACCGTTACACAAATCCTCTATAGCGCTGTTACACACACTGCGTCACAAGCAACATGGGTATTATAGCACCGAAAGGAAAAAAGTCAAGCATTATTTTCCTTTTCTGAAAGATTTTTTACGCCGACTACAGGATACCCAGGAAGAGAAGAAATATGCATCCACCCAGTGCTTCATAGCTGTCAATGCCGTGCTCTGCCAGATAGTTTAGGATTCTGGCACCCTCTTTCAGCTTTTGGAGCATTGTCCAATGCTGCAGCCCGGGACTTTGGTTGCCCTGGATGACGGCGATTCGCTGAATGCTGCCGTCCCGCACCTTGGGCCGCTTCGACGGACGGGTGCGGCCCGCAATCCTGGCAGCAAGGGCTTCTTCTGTGTAATCAACGCCCAGAGTTTTCAACCGGGTAAGAGAAATTGACATCCAGAGGAAGATGATCTACGAAAAATGCTTGCTATAAAAATGACAGCCCCATGAATCGGAGCAGTTGAAAACTTCACATTCCTACTGTATAATTTCCGTAAAAGGATGTGATCACGATGTACAATCCCCAGCTGGAAACCTTTCTGCGGGTAGCGGATGCCGGGAGCTTTAACAAGGCGGCGGAGGAGAGCTTTATTACGCCGACGGCGGTGATCAAGCAGATCAATTTGCTGGAAGAAAACCTGGGCGTAAAGCTGTTTGATCGGAGCCACCGGGGGTTAACGCTGACCAAGGCAGGGCGGTCTATGTATCAGGATGCCAAGTATATCATCCAGTATTGCCGGGACTCTGTGACCCGGGCGAAGAACGCCATGCAGGAGGACGCGGATGTGATCCGGATCGGCTCCTCACCCATGACCCCGGCCCAGGTGCTGATGCCCCTGTAGTCAAAGATCACGGCCTGCTGCCCGGATATGAAATTCCAGATCATTCCCTTTGAAAATACTCCGGAGAACGCCCGGGAGATTCTGGGAAACTTGGGGAAAAACATCGATGTGGTGGGCGGCATTTTTGACGAGACCATGCTGGATCTGCGCAGCTGCGCCGGGTTGGAGCTGTCCCGAGTGTCCTTTTGCTGTGCGGTGTCCATCTGTACTTGTCAAGTAAAAGTAGACACTAAAAAGAGCATATCTACAGGAAGCCC
>CAVLCF010000050.1:0-6911 GCA_963661735.1 bacterium
CTATAATTACCGCGTCGCCAATTTATAACGCGCTGGCGACTTCCGTGCGCACGCAATTACCTACAATACTTTCCCATTGCTTGTCAAACAGAGCCTTTAGCTGGGCCAGATTTTGGAGGATGATGCTGACGGAAATTTCCCGGCTTCGCATAGTGGCCAGGAGCTTGTCAAAATCATCCGGCAACGCAACGTTCGCAAACTCGTCCATGACAAAGTGGACATGAACCGGTAGCCGCCCGCCATGCTCAAAGTCCGCTTTTCGGTAGAGCTGCTGGAACAGCTGGGTGTAGAGCATCCCGACGATGAAATTGTAGGAGCTGTCGCTGTCCGGGATCACCGCAAAGACGGCGGTTTTCCGTTCACCAATTTTCATCCGTCTGGGTGATGCCCGCCAGAGAAGTCAGGTTGAACTTTTCCAGGTGGGAGATCAGGGTAATCTGAATGGATTTCAGCGTCTTGCCACTGCCGGAGTGGTAGCCCTTGTAGTACCGCACGGCGATATGTTCCGGGTTCTTCCGCTCCAACCGCTCGAACAGCTCGTCCAGAGTGGAAACATATTCCTCGTTGTCCTCCTTCACATCTCCGGCCCGGATCATGTCCATGACCATGGGAAAATTTTGCTCCTCCGGGGGCGCTTCGTAGTGGAGATAGGAAATGAGAGCCTTTAGAAGCATGGCCGCCATATCCTCCCAGAAATGGTCAGAGGATTTGCTGTCCTTTGGGGTGGTGTTCTTCATAATGTTGGTGGCGAGTCGCTGAATGTCATCGTCGTCCCGGAGATACACAAAGGGATTGTAGCAGTGGCTCCGTTCCGGGTTAATTAAATCCAGGACTTTAATGACATAGCCTTTTTCCTCCAACAGATGGCCGGTGTCCCGCAGCAGTTCCCCTTTGGGGTCCAGGATCACGAAGGAGGTGTTGGCCTGCATGATATTCGGCTTCGCGTAAAAGCGAGTCTTGCCGGCACCGGAACCACCGCAAATCAGGACATTTAAGTTCCAACGGTGCTTCCTGCCGTCCAGTCCCAACGCCACCTGATGGGTCAGCAGTTTGTTGGCGTTCCCGCTTTGCTGGTAGCGTTTGGCAATGGAGAGGGGATTTCCCCACCGGGCGGAGCCCTGTTCCTCACGTCTGCGATAGACACGCTCATTGGAAACGTAGATGCCGATGCCCAGACCATAGAGCATGAGGAAAATCAGCAGCGTTTTGAGGCTCTTGTCACACCAGACGATGTGAAAGGGATTTTCCAGCGCTGTACCGAAGCCCTCCAGCAGCGTTCCTAGACCACCCTCCAATAGAGGAGCGGCCAGCAACGCCAGCCAGACAACGGGAATGATACCACAGGCATAGAGAACGCAATTTTGCCGGGACAGCTTATCCTTCACGGTCAAACTTCCTTTTCGGCTTCTTTTCCGGCGCGTCAATGACCTTGATCAGCAGGGCGTTGATGTCCTCCGTGGGCTTGCCGTCCCGGATCAGGTCATTGCGGAAAGCGTTCAGGCCATTGACCATGAGCCGTTGCTCATAGTCGCTGAGCTGAATCAAATGCTGTACTTCTGCCATATGCACCTCCTTTACCGGGCATCGTCCCGCTGTTTGCTCCCGTGGCTTTTGGCATCCAGGAAGCGGAACATATCGGCGGAGATCTGATTGGCGGCGGTGCGGATGGATTTCAGCTCCTCCCGCAGCTGTTTCGGCTCCATCTCGGCGTACTCCTGGGGCAGCTGGGTCACGGCAAGGCTTTTGCCGTCGATCCCATTGCGCTGGCAGAGAATGTTGCCGACACACTGGGCGATAAAGGTATTGCCGTCCCGGCTGTAGTTCCCGGTATCCAGATAGGCGTGGGCAAGCTCCTGGGCCACACCCCGGAACACATCCTCCATGGCCTGCCCCCGCCGTACAAAGACGGTTTTCTCCTGGGGGCTGTAGAGGGCACTCTGCCCATTCGGCAGCTCGTCCCGGAAGTCCACTTTGCAGGGAGCGTAACGCACCATGGCGTTGAGAAGCAGCCGGGTGTCCTGATTGACCGCAGGCTCGGGAACAGGAGTCAATGTAGTCTGGGAAATATCAAATACACGCTTGATATTGATGCTGACACCCTTGGAGCCGTCCCTGCGGGTGTAGGAATTTCCGGGCTCCATAAAGAGAATGCCGGATTCGTGTTTACGGATATAACCGCCCCGGCCACGCCAGGAATCGGCATCTCCCAGATTGGTGGCATCCGGCTTTTGGACGGCAATCAGCAGAGCATTGCTGACGGAATAGCGCTCGAATTTGGACTGCACATCCAGGTAGGTCTGGAAAGCCTTTCCGTCTGTGCCCATCTTTTTCAGAGCGTCATCTACCATGGCATAGGCAGCCTCTCGGTCCTGCTGCTTATGACTGGCCCACGCCTCCTTGTCATAAAATTCGTTCATTTCATCGTTCCTTTCCTTTTGATATTTTCTCCACTACCTTGTCGGCAATGGTGTTCTGGGGCTGACGTGCAGCCCTTTCCTGCCGAATCTGCTTCATCGTCTCACGGACAGAGGGCGGATTATCCAAAAAAATTTCTTCGCCCCATCTGTTCAGCGATGTACTCTCGGACGGACGTTCGGCCTCGGTCCGTCCGGTCAGAGGGTTTTCCTCCACAATGTGTTTCTCCGGGTCTTCACCGAATAGCTCCTTCACGAAATCATCGTTATGGGGCTTGTCAGAGCCGGGGCGTACATCCGCATCCTCCTCGGTGCGGGTCTTATCCTGCTCCTTGACCAGCTCTGTCTTCAGAGAGGCCAAATCCACAGTGGCAAGACCGAACCGGGTAAAGATGCGGTTGACCTTGGCGGCATCCTCTGCCCGAACCATGATGTCCGTAATACCGTCGGTGGCGTTCTTGTCTTTGAGAACACAATAGAGAACACCGTATTTCTTGGCTTCCTCGCAGAATTTCTGAAGGTCCCCATCCTTGACGGCGAACACCTTCAGCTCCTTGCCGGAGCGGAGCATATTGGTCAGACGGATTTTGCCTTTGGTTTTCTTCTGGTCTTTCAGAATGGCGTAAATCATGATCGCCAGCTGTTTGGCAGCGGAGCCGGACAATTTTGCCGCGACCTCAACGCCGTTCAGACTCAAACGGACGACCTGATCTGCCGCCTCGCCGGAATAGCTCATGCTGTTCTTCCTCCTTTCTTTCAATTTCCTGTTCCTGCTGCAATTGCTTCAAATTCCGTTTCATCAGAGCGGAACGGGCTTCAATTCCGTCACATAATTTCACCTCCTGACGCAGTGTTTTTATCTCAGAGGAAATCTCCTTGATACGGGATTTCAGGTTTTCCACCGCGGGGGCATCCTCCCTGCGGGTGGCAGTCCGAAGCTGGCTGCGGAGCGCATTTCGCTCCTGCTCCAGTTTAGAAATTCTGTCTGTGGATTTTTCTTTGTGGGATTTCAGTTCGACTAAACTGCCATATTCATGCTTGGCAAGAAAACGGGTCTCCGCGTCCAGCTTGTCAAGTAAGATTAAATCCTGCCGCATAGAATAAGGCACCCGCTTCACGGATGCCGGATGCTTTTGGATGATGCGCAGCTCATAGCAGTAGCGCAGATAGAGAGCGTGAATACCCTTGGCTTTGGGGTAGGGCACAAATGGATGATGTATTCTAGCCATTCGGTCCGCCTCCGGGAATGGTGTTTGCCTGCGCACATTGTCATAAACCCGGTCCAGAATTTCGGTCAGAGAATACCCAGGCCCCAGCCGGTGGAAGCGGAAGTACCCCTTTGCTCCGGGTGGTTTCAGCGCCGGATATTTGAGGGGCTGTCCGTCCGGGGTGCGGGTCTTGAAGGTATAGCCCATAGCCTGCATGGCCTCCTGGAAATTTCGCTGGGTGGTGGAAGCCAGAATGGCACGGTCAATGTCGGAACGGATAACACCGCGCAGGGTGGGCTTTCCATCTTTTTCGGCGGCCCATTCGCTGTAAGTCTTGCCCCGGCCTTTGGGATTCCGAATCACGGACAGGCCGTACTCCTTGCAGAGCGCGTCAGATGCTCGCTGCATTTCTTTATAATCTTGCTTGGTGCGGTGGTATTTGATGCCGTCCACAAAGGACACGGTGTTGATGACAAAGTGGGAATGCAGATGATTTGCACGGTCCAGGTGGGTGGCCACAAGCACCTGATAGCGGTCCCCCCACAGCCGTTGTGCCAGCTTGACCCCAATCTCATGGGCAAGCTCCGGGGTGGCTTCACTGGGAGCGAAGGACTGATAGCCGTGGTAGGCAATGACCCCATCCTCTTTCCCATAGAATTTTTTGACCTTCTGCATCTCCATTCCCGCGGTGCTGGGGTGGCAGTTGATACCGGACACAAACCGCTGAACGACCTCCTCACCGTCCCGCACCTGGGTTTGGCTGGTCTTATGCTGCAGGATGGCGTAGTCAATGACATTGGACAGGTCGCCGTCGCCGGTAGAAACGGCGGTGGTTTTCTCCGCGTTTTCCACATAGTCCAGGACCTTTCCAACCCTGCCATGAACACGCCAGATGGATGTAACGGCCATGGATCAGCGCTCCATGGGTACAGGGTCGAGAACGGCTGACAGGATTTTTTGAACAGCCTCCTCAAACAGCCGAACGCCGTCGTCATAGTGCTTGGCATCGATGGCATTCAAAGCATGGGCCTTCATGGCGATTTGGTTGAGATTGTTCCCGATGTAATGCAGTTCCCGCATCATTGCGAAGAAGTCCGGTGGGGGTGCTTCCTTTGGGACAACGCCATTGATAAGCTGCCGCAGATAGGCGGATACAGGCAGGTGGCTGCGCCTTGCCTTTTCTTGGAGATTCCTGGCTTCCGCTTTGTTCAGCCATAGCTGGATTTTGACATTTCGATTGCGAATAGATTTCACTCCTTTTTGATTCAAGTACAGGGGTATCAGGGGTTCCCCCTGACAAGCTGCCTTTGTGGGAGTACAAAGGCGATGCTTGCTCTATAAAAGACAAACCTCCTATCAATAGCTCTTTTTGTGACCGGGCCGAAGAAACAGCCATGCCTCCCGGCGGGCCTGCATGAACTCGTCGTATTGGGACTGGTACAGTTTTTCTTTCAGCCATCGCTTTTCCTCCGGGGAAATAGGGGTAGTCCTGGGCTTGCCGCAGCTACAGGACGCTGTGGATTTTGCGTTCAAATGGGCATCACCTCCTTGTTATTTGGGTATAAAAAAGCACCACCCTTTTAGGCGGTGCAGTGGTAGTTGTTTTAGAAAATGGCATTTTCCTGAAATTGCTCCTGATATTTCATCTAACATGGGAGCCGCTGCCCCAGCTATGCAAACGTGCCGGGATAGCGGCTCCTATGAGATGGGCTGTTTACTTTTCAAGGCTTTTCAGGTCAAGCAGAAAATCATAGATGTTCAGCGTCAGAATTCCATATTCATCATAGTAGGGTGGCACAACATCCTTGGTGATGATGATTTTTTTGAAAGAATCATCAATCTTGCGAAAAGGCCGGATTTCCTGTGTCCGCATGGCTTCATCCGGGAGAGAATAGGCTGACTGAATGTAATAGCGGGAGGAGCCGAGGTTGCACACGAAGTCTACTTCCAGCTGCTTTCGAGTGACTTTCCCTTCGGCATCTTTTTCCGCAATCGGTACAACACCGACATCCACATGGTAGCCCCGCATACGCAGTTCGTTGTAAATCACATTCTCCATGGAATGGGTCTGCTCAAACTGGCGAAAGTTAATACGGGCGTTGCGAAGACCCAGGTCAGAAAAATAGTATTTCTTAGGCGTTTCGATATATGCTTTCCCGCGAATGTCATAACGCTGTGCGGACTCAATCAGAAAAGAATCCTCAAAAAAGGTGAGGTATTTCTGGATCGTTGCCGAAGTGATTCTTGACTTTTTGGCGGTTTTGAAAGTGTTCTTTAGTTTCTCAGGATTTGTCAGAGAACCGATGGCAGAAGAAAGAATATTCAGTAAATCCTCCAATTCTCCAATATTTCGCACACGGTTGCGCCGACAGATGTCCCGGATATAGATTTCACTGAACAGGTTCTCCAGAGCAGCAGCCTTATCGTTAGCATCGTCCCGAAGGACTACCAGCGGAATTCCGCCGTAAAGCATATATTCCGAAAGCCCCGTGTACTTATCTCCCTGGTAAACAGACATGAATTCCGAAAAGCTCAACGGGTACATATGGATTTCGTCTCCGCGACCAGCAAATTCTGTGGCAATGTCCTTAGAAAGGAGTTTTGCGTTGCTCCCGGTCACAAAAACATCCATATTTTCTTTGCGCAAATATCCATTTAGTACCGCCTCAAAGCAATCTAACATCTGAATTTCATCCAGCAGCAGATAATACATTCCATCATCTGCTACCTTGGTGCGGATGTAAGCGGTAAATTTCTCCGGGTCAGCACCTCGCTTTTCCTTATTCATCTGAATCAGACTTTCACCGATCAGGTGAAGATCATCTGCCGAATCAAAAGCGAAGCGGATGATATGGTCTGCATCCACGCCGGATTCCAGCAGGTGATGGTAAAACAGATTGTTTAGCAGAAAGGATTTGCCGCATCTTCGGATACCGGTGACGACCTTAATGAGACGATTGTTCTTCCGCTTGATTAGTTTTTCCAAGTAGAAATCTCTGCGAATTTCCATATAGGCACTCCTTTACAATAGATTTTTGCAATCTAATACAATTTTCTACCTTATTATAGCAGACAGCCGTTGTGAAATCAATCGTATTGGACTTGCTAAAGAAAAGATTTTTGCAACCTTTCACATTTTTCTGTTCTAACCAGCCTGTGTAGAAATTTGCGGATTATCCAAAATGGAATTATCGGTTACGACTTTTGGGCTTATAGGGCATGGATTCAATGCCGTCTCTTGCACGGAAAAACCGTTCCGGGAAGCGGTATTTTTCCAGATACCGCTTCT
>CAVLCF010000051.1:0-40733 GCA_963661735.1 bacterium
CATGATAAGAAACTAATTATTCAATGACTGTGTCCAGAAAACTGGGTACACATCAGTGTACCTGACAGAAAATACATTTCAGGCTGCAAGTGTGCGAATTGTTCGCCTACGGCGAACAATTCGCGCGCGCAGCAGACTGCGAAAGTTTGTCGGAAAAGCCCGTAAGGGGTTTTTCGACAGTCTGAGGGCAGCCGAATCGGCTGCCCTGCGGGGGGAATGTGATCAGAAAATGGGCACGACGGCGCCGGAGTAGGTCTCGTTGATGTAGTCCTTGACCTCCTGGCTGGTCAGCGCTTTGACGAGGGCCTGGGTCTTCTCAGTGTTCTCGTTACCCTCCTTGACCACCAGCACGTTGGCATAGGTCTGGGCGGACACGGAGTTGGGGTCCTCGGTGGCCAGGGCATCGGTACCGGCGTTCAGACCGGCGTTCAGGGCGTAGTTGCCGTTGATGACGGCCAGGGCAACGCTGTCACGGACACCGGCGATCTGGGCGGCTTCCATCTCCACGACTTCCACGTTCAGGGGGTTCTCCTCAATGTCCAGAGCGGTGGCGTCCAGGCCCACGCCCTTCTTCAGCTTGATGATGCCGTTGGCCTCCAGCAGCAGCAGAGCCCGGGCACGGTTGGTGCCGTCGTTGGGAATGGCAATCTTGTCGCCGTCGGCCAGATCAGCGATTGCGGACTTGGTGCCGGCGTAGATGCCGAAGGGCTCGTAGTGGATGGCGGCGACGCTTACCAGATGGGTGCCGTTTTCCGCGTTGAAGTTGTCCAGGTAGGGCTGATGCTGGAAGTAGTTGGCATCGCACTCGCCGTCCTCAACCACGTTGTTGGGAACCACATAGTCGGAGTACTCCGTGACCTTCAGGGTCCAGCCGTCCTTGGCCAGAACCTCGCCGGCGACCTTCAGAATCTCGGCGTGGGGCGTGGGGGAAGCGGCTACGGTGATGGTCTTGTCACCGGAGCTGCTCTTGTTGCCGCAGGCGGTCAGCGCGCCCAGGCACAGAACCAGGGCCAGAACAATTGCAAGTGTCTTTTTCATTTTTCATTACGCTCCTTATCATAAGGGTTTTATTTCAACGGGGGCTGCCCGGTGAAAACGGTTTCTAAAGCCTTCCCCTGGGGGAAGGTGGCCCGCCGTAGGCGGGTCGGATGAGGGGCGGAACGCAGAACCGGCAAGGTGAACTCTACGCAATTATGTTCCAGCGAATAAGCGTAGATTTGCTCAGGCCGGTTCTAAACCAGTCCTGCCTGCCGCCCTCATCAGTCACGGCCCAAAGGGCCGCGACAGCTTCCCACAGGGGAAGCCTATTTAATTTTTCTTCCTCAAGCGCTTGTCACATTTGTTGGCCAGCCTGGTGCCCAGGGACTGGAAGAGCTGGACCAGGAGGATCAGTCCGATAACGGCCGCCCACATGACGATGAACTTGAAGTTATAGTAGCCGTAGTTGATGGCCATCTTGCCCAGACCGCCGCCGCCGATGATACCGGCCATGGCGCCGTAGCCCAGAATGGTGGCGACGGTGATGGTGCCGCCGGAGATCAGGCTGGGCAGGGCTTCCGGCAGAAGCACCTTGCGGACGATCTGGAAAGCGCTGGCACCCATGGACTGGGCCGCCTCCACAACGCCCTGATCGACTTCACGAAGAGAGGATTCCACCATCCGGGCCACCAGCGGGAAGGCCGCGATGACCATGGGGGGAATGGTCGCCGCCGTGCCCACCTTGGTGCCCACAATGATCTTGGACAGGGGCAGGGCGATAATCATCAGAATCAGAAACGGCACACTGCGCAGCAGATTGATAATGCCGTTGACAATGGCCATGAGCCAGCGGGGCAGGGGGCGGATGCCTTCCTTTTCGCCCGTTACCAGCAGCACGCCCAAAGGCAGGCCGATGACATAAGCAAACAGAACCTCCAGCGCCAGGGAATACAGGGTCTCCCACAGGGCAAAGCCGTATTCGCTGGAAAGGATCTCCATCTGGGCGGCAACTTTTGCCGCGTCCGAGAACAAATCAAACATTTTCCCGCACCTCCTCCGCGCTGACGCCCTGGCAGCCGTTCAGGAAATCCAGAATTTCCCGCTTTTTGGCTTCGTCCTCCGGCAGGGTAATCAGCATGGTGCCGAAGGCCTTGCCGTCCACATTTCGGGTGGCCGCGCCCATGATGGAGGGCTCCACGCCGGTTTGCTTGATGAGCTGGGCAAAGACCGGGGCCTCGGAAGCGCCGCCGTTGAAGGCAATGCGGGCAATGGGCATGTTCCAGCTGGCCGCGGGCTCTGCCACGGCGGGACTGACCAGACGGCGGCCCGCCTGGGACTGGGGATTGGAGAAAACCTGCTCCACCGCGCCGATCTCCGCCACCTTGCCGGCGTCCAGAATGGCCACCCGGTTGCAGATCTGCTCGATGACGGACATCTGGTGGGTGATGATGATAACGGTGATGCCCCGCTCCCGGTTGATCGTTTGCAGCAGGCTCAGGATCTGCCCTGTGGTTTTGGGGTCCAGGGCGGAGGTGGCCTCGTCGCACAGCAGTACCTCGGGGTCCGAGGCCAGCGCCCGGGCAATGGCGATGCGCTGCTTCTGGCCGCCGGAGAGCTGCACGGGGTAGGCGTCCGCCTTGTCCGGCAGGCCTACGGTTTCCAGCAGCTCCAGGGCGCGCTTCCTGGCCTGCTTTTTGGGTACGCCGGAGAGCTCCATGGGGAAGCAGATATTGTCCAGGGAGGTCCGCTGCTCCAGCAGGTTAAAGCTCTGGAAGATCATGGAGATCTTCCGCCGCTGTTGGCGCAGCTGTTTGTCTTTCAGATCGCACAGGTTCTGCCCGTGGAAGAGGACGCTGCCGCTGTCCGGCCGCTCCAGAAGATTGATGCAGCGGACCAGGGTGCTCTTGCCCGCACCGGACAGGCCGATGATGCCGAAGATGTCGCCCGCTTCAATGGAAATGGATACGTCCTGTAATGCGTTGACCTGATTTTCGCCGCTGCCGAAGGTCTTGTTCAACCCCCGCAGCTCGATAATTGCCGCCAAAAAAATTCCTCCTTTAAAAAGGAAACCATAAAAAGAATGTCATTGCGAGCCAGTGACCGATGTCACTGGTGCGGCAATCCCCCGGTCAAAGGGACTTCCCGGAAGCTCCGGGGGATTGCCGCACCAGCGTGCGCGCTGGTTCGCAATGACATAATATTTTAAGTCTCTATATCATTTACACACGAGCATCAGAGTACCAGCATACTCCCGCGCTGTAACGGGCGCCCCCGTCGGAGGCTAAACCATTCGCCCCCACGGCTCCGGAACCATGTTCGGCGGCTTCGCGCTTACCCCTTTCCACCAAATCGGGGCTCTCTGAAAGGCTGTGACCGCTTACTCTTTCCTTCAATGCCTTTTGTGTTCGTTTGCCGACATAATACCCCAATCGGGGCCGTTTGTCAATCCCTTTTCTTGGAAAACGTTCAAAGAAGTCCTGTTCGCCCGCTATAAGATTCCCTGATAATCAATCAGGTCCAGCACACGCTGGCCCCGTTCCGTCAGGGCCAGACTGCCCCGGACGGGGCAGCGAAAGTACCAGTCCTCTTTACAGCCCTTCAGGGACTCCCGGTAGTCGATGGAGATCAGATTTTTCTTTTCCAGAACCAGCAGAACCGGGGCCATAGCGGCGTCGTTTTCAAAAACGGGCGTCTCGTCGCCCAATTCCCGGCCTACGGGCAGGAAGGGCGTCTGGGCCAGCCGCCGCAAAAAGTCGATCTCCGGCTGGGTCATGGTCAGGCTGTGGTCACAGCCGCCGCAGCCGGAACAGCCGCCCTTGCAGCCGCCGCAGGAGGAACAGTCGCGCATGGGTGTTCCTTCCATTACAGTGTGGCGGCGTGGCGCTTGATGGCCTGGAAGGTTTCGTCGCTGATGACGTGCTCCATGCGGCAGGCATCCGCCGCGGCGGTCTCCTCGGAGACCCCCAGGCCCACCAGCAGCTTGGACAGCACCGTGTGCCGCTCGTAGATGGTCTCGGCCAGGGTACGGCCCTTTTCCGTCAGCACCAGGCCGCCGTCCTTGTTGACGGTAATATAATTTTCTTCCCGGAGAATGCCCATGGCCCGGGATACGCTGGGCTTGGAATAGCCCAGATACTCGCCCACATCCACGCTGCGGACGAAGGGATTCTGATGGCTCAGCACCAGGATGGCCTCCAGGTACATTTCGCCGGATTCGTGTACGCTCATAAGCTTGGTTCCTTTCTGACAATGGGCCGCAGCCCGCGAGTCGTGACCGACAGAGGACGATAGAACAAAATCCACAAAATTTTCCCGCCTCTTTTCAGCTATTATACCGAAAAGAAACGGGAAATGCAAGGGAAATTCAGGTGGTGGTCCGGGACGGTTTTATTTTTTCCGGATCTTCTCCATGACCCCGCGGGCTTTATCCGGCAGAGAATCCCGCATCAGGAAGAGAATGCCCACGATCCCATACAGCGCCGCCAGAATCGCGGCGCTGAGCCACCAGTCACCGGAGAGAACCAGGTTTCCCGCAAGGCAGGTCGCGAAGGTGGGCAGGGGCAGGGACAGCAGCAGGGCAAGCAGGTAACGGCGTCCCGGCATGCCGGAATAGGCGGCGGCATAGGGGATAATGCCGTTGGGCAGCCCCGGGACCAGCAGCAGGATCACCGTGTAGTAGGTGCGGTGTCTGGCATTGGTAAGGAATTTCCGGGCCTTTTCCAGCTTCGGCGAGGCGCTGCCCAGGGTGAGCAGACGCTGCTGGGTGCGGCTGGCGGCCCGATAGACGGCCATATGGGCGGCCATGCAGGCGGTCAGGCAGACGGCGGCGCCCAGCCAGGGCCCCAGCACGATGCCCGCGGCCAGCTGAACGGGCATGGCGGGCAGGATCACGGACAGGATCTGAACAAAGGACAGCAGCCATAACAGACCCGCGCTGTAGGCGGTATTCTGCCCGCTGAAGCAGGCCTGTAAGGCATTTTCGTCCCCGCTGGAAAAGGCGGCCCAGACGTCCGGGACATAGATACGAAGCAGCTCCACCACAAGCCCGATGGCAACGACAAGTACCAATATGGGGACCAGCAGGGTGGCGGCGGCTTTTTGGGACTGCTTTTGTTTCATAAGCGGTTCTCCTTTCCTGAGAACGGCGGCGGAATGGGCCGGAAAATGAAAGGCCCCGGTCCAGACCGGACCGGGGCGGATCCTGGCAAGTCAACGCGCGTTTCCCGGAAAACGGCGTTCTCCGGAAGCGCAGCAGGATTATACCATGGAGAATATGGAATTTCAAGAACTTTTTCCTGGGAAAAGTTCATCAGATATCCGCGTTTGTCAGAATTCTGCCTTTTTCTACAGCTTCTCCCAGGGGATGGGGCGGTCCCTCCGGTAAAATTCCCGGTCATGGTCGCTGACCTTGCGGATTACCCGGCAGGGGGTGCCCAAGGCCAGCACGTCCGAGGGAAGGTCCTTTGTGACCACGCTTCCCGCCCCGACGACCACATTGTCGCCGATGGTGACGCCGGGCAGCACAATGACTCCGGCCCCCAGCCAGCAGTTTTTGCCGATGTGGATGGGCAGATTATACTGGTAGCCTTTGGCCCGCAGCTCCGGCAGGATGGGATGCCCGGCGGCGGCCAGGGTGACGTTGGGGCCGAACATGGTGTTGTCGCCCACATAGATATGGGTGTCATCCACACAGGTCAGATTGAAGTTCGCGTAGACGTTGGACCCGAAATGCACGTGGGCCCCGGCCCAGTTGGCGTGAAAGGGCGGCTCAATATAGCAGTTTTCCCCGATCTCCGCGAACATCTCCCGAAGAAGGGCCTGCCGCTTCTGAGCCTCTCCGGGCCGGGTGGCGTTGTAGTCATACAGCCGCTCCAGACACCGGGTCTGGGCCTCCATA
Source organism: bacterium (assembly GCA_963661735.1). GTDB lineage: Bacteria > Bacillota > Clostridia > Oscillospirales > Oscillospiraceae > Faecousia. The sequence continues at coordinate 5,876 of CAVLCF010000051.1, forward strand.
ATGTCGGGATCGCCCGGGAGATACAATTCTCCTGTATGCAGTCTGTTGTCCATGGAATCCATAAAGGAACCTCCTGTTTTGTAAGGGAACCTCTGAATAAATCGGCAAGAGCTGAGAGCGAGAGATTTTTTGACCGGTCAAAGCATCAAAAGCAGAGGAATACTTTGTGTACCCGCAAGGGGTATGCCGCATCCGTAAGCCAGCTTCCGCTGGCAACGGCTGCGCAATATTTCCTGCTTTTGATGCTGAAGAGCGGGCGGAAAAGATCCGCTCCTCAGCCGCAGACGATTTATTTAGAGGTTCCTGAGCTCGGGGAAGCATTTTGTTTATTATACACAGATACCGCCCGGACCGCAACAGGTTTTCGCGCGGGATTCCTTTCCCGTAAGCGCATTGTTAAGCGCGGCGCCAAGAATTCCTTTTGGGAAGGGGCAAATTATGCGGTCATAATCATAGTATTGTCAGCCGCAATGCGATACAATCTGCTTTTTGTATAAAAACACGAATGGAGAACTGTGCAGAACTGACAAAATAACCGCCGGAATTGAAAAAAGTATTGCGTTTTGCACAAAAAAGTGATAAAGTATAGATACAGAAATGTTAGCGCTACCATTTGGCGGCGCTGATTTGCGAAAGAAAAATGTTAGCGCTACCATTTTCGGGGGAGGGGTAATGATGGCAACATTAAAGGAAGTTGCGGACTTGGCTGGTGTCGCGCCGATGACCGTGTCGCGGGTAATCAACAATCCGGAAGCGGTAAAAGAGAAAACAAGGCTGAAGGTTGAAGCCGCAATGAGACAATTGCGGTATACGCCGAATATCGCCGCAAGAAGCCTCGCAGCAAAGCGCTGCGGTGTGATCGATGTCTTTATCCCGGAATCGATCGATCTGTCCAATCCCTTTGTAATGCACTTTATTGCGGGAATCAGCAGCGTTCTCAGTGAGCATTATTATTCTTTCCTGATTCTCAGAAACAGAAATCGGGAGCATCAGTGCGACGGATATATTGTAACGGGTCTTTTGAAAAATGAGATCCAGGAATTCTCTCAATTTGCGCAGGAGCAGAACCGGCCTGTTGTGCTGTTTGGACACACGGATATTCCGGATGTGGATTGCATTGACGTGGACAATATTGCGGGGGCGAAGTGTGGCGTTGAGCATCTGATCCGGCAGGGCCATCGCAAAATCGGAATGGTAAATGTTCTTGAGGATAAGGACTACACGGTTGATCGTCTGGAAGGTTATAAGTGCGCGCTTGGGGAGAACGGCATTCCCTTTGATCCAAACTTGGTTTTGTATACACCCAATAGTGTCGATGGCGGGGAAGCAGCTGCCGAAGAGCTTGTTAAAAGGGAAAAGGTTTCCGCGATTTTCTGCGCGACGGATACCATTGCGATTGGCGTCGCTTCCCGTCTGCGGAATTTAGGATATTCTGTTCCCGGAGATATTTCACTGGTGGGCTTCGATGGGCTGGGGCATCAGCTGCTGGCCAAGCCGACGATCACTACAATCAAGCAGCCTGTTTACGAGTTGGGCATGCTGCTTGCGAATACATTGCTTGACCGGCTGAACGGCAGAAAGGAAAGAGTCAACCGAATGGTGCAGCCGTCTTTGATGATCGGAGAGTCGGACGGAAGGTTTCAGTCAGTATGATATCCCTTCGCGGATTCATAATAGAATTTTTTAAAACTGAGGAGGAAAAATAATGTTGAAGAAATTGCTGACAATCGTTCTCGCACTGACTTTTGTTTTCGCTCTTGCCGCGTGTGGCCAGAAAGCAGAAGTCACTCCCACAGACGCGCCTGTAGAGTCATCCGCTGACGCGCCGGTTGAAACAGACGCACAGCCTGTGGAAGACAAGGAAGAAACGCTTTCCGGCACACTCGAGGTTTGGTCCTCTGGTGAGGAGCTGGGAAGATTTGTGGAAGGCTTTAACAAGCTTTATCCCGATGTGACGGTTAACATCACGGTAGTCCCCAATGCTGATTTCATCGCAAAGCTGACGCCCACTCTGGCTGGCGGCCAGGGTGCTCCCGATATCTTTACAGGCGAGTCTGACTATGTCAAGTATCTTGTTGAGTCCGGTTACTGGGATGATCTGGAGGCAGCTCCTTACAATGCGGATACTTCCGACGTTTGGGATTACATTGTTACCGTTGGCACTGACAGCACCGGCGTTCTCCGTGCTCTGAGCTGGCAGGCCAGCCCCGGTTCTGTTATGTACCGCCGCGATATGGCGCTTAAGGTCCTGGGCACCGATGATCCCGATCAGGTTGCCGCAATGCTGACTGACGATGCCGCAATGCTGGATGTTGCCGCAAAACTGAAGGCTGAGGGTATTAAGATGTTTGCCTCCTGGCAGGATATTTTCAATATGCAGTTCTCCAACCGTGAGAATCCCTGGGTTGTGGATGATAAGCTTGTCATTGATGATTCCATGATTACGTTCATGGATACCGCCAAGACGATCACGGACAATGGCTACGATCTGGGCGTTGATCCGTGGGCTCCCGAATGGTGCGCCGCGGTTGAAAGCGATGATACCTTCTGCTACGTGCTTCCCTCCTGGGGCTACCAGTTTGTGGTCAAGCCTTCCGCGGTGAATACCAGCGGTCAGTGGGCGATGTGCCAGGGCTCCGTTCCCTATGTCAAAGGCGGTACTTGGCTGGGCATCTATAAGGACAGTCCCAACAAGGATCTGGCATGGGCGTTCCTTTCCTACTGCTGCCTGAACAGTGACGCGCAGCAGGCATACGCCGCGGAATACGGCGAGTACGTATCCCTGAAGTCCGCGGATGAAGCGCTGGCTTCCGGCGAGGGCGAGGAAGTTCTGGGCGGTCAGAACCACTTCGCGTTCTACAACGCGCAGATGGAAAAGCTGCCTGCTGATCTGATGACCGGTTATGATGGCACCATCAGTAACGCATTCCTGGCGGCAACCAAGAACTACGCTACCGGCACGATGACAAAGGACGAGGCAATTGAGCAGTTTAAGGCTGACGTTGCGAACGCCTATCCTGAGTTGACCATCGAATAATTCCTGTGGGTCGGTGGGCAAGGCTTGCCCACCGACATTCTGATTTGGAGGCGCGCTATGAAAAAAGTATCGAAGAGAAGCAATCGGATAAAACAGGGCAGATATGGATACCTGTTTATTGCGCCTTTTTTCGCGGCCTTTTTGGTTTTTGGCTTGTATCCGGTGATCTACACTGTTTACCTGAGTTTTCAAAAATGGGACGGTCTGGCGGCCATCAAACCTATCGGCTGGAAGAATTTCATCCGGCTTCTGTCGGATGAAGTATTTTATTTATCCTTGTGGAATTCACTGAGGATCTGGATCATCAATTTCATTCCGCAGATGCTGACCGCATTGATTCTGTCAGCGATTTTTACATTCAACCAGATCAAAGGAATGCGTTTTTTTCGGGCCGCGTTCTATCTTCCGAATCTGATCACCGCGGCATCCATTGGCCTGCTGTTCAATTTGCTGTTTAACGGGGACAAGTCGGTCGTCAACCACATTTTGGCTGGGCTAGGTTTTCCCGGCGCGCCATTCCGGTTTTTTAACAGCGAAGCGTTTACTTCGGGCCTGGTTTCCTACATTCAGTGGTGGATGTGGTTCGGTTATACAACAGTTATCATCATGGCTGGCATTACAACGATCGATACCAATGTGTACGACGCGGCGCTGGTCGACGGAGCAACAAAAACGCAGACTTACATCCACGTTACGCTTCCGCTCATTAAGCCCACAATTATTTACTTAACGATAACCTCGCTGATTGGCGGTATGCAGCTCTTCGATGTTCCGGCAACACTTTCCAATGGAAACGGGGATCCCCGTAAGGCAGTGCTTACCACATCCATGTATCTGTATAATCAGGGCTTCAAAAACCACAACTATGGTTATGCCGCGGCAATTTCCACCGGCCTGTTTGTGATTATTGGTATTCTGAGTATCTTCTCCTTCAGGGCAATGAGGAAGAAAGGAGAGGAAATGTAATGAAAACGCGTAGATTTGAAATTTCCAAGGCAGCGATATATGCGTTTCTGACAGTGCTGCTTCTGCTGTCTGTTGTACCGTTTTACCTTGTTACCATAAATGGAACACATTCCAGCTTTGATATTGTCACAAAGCTGAATCTTCTGCCCGGCTCCTCTCTGACCGAGAACTATAAAACGATGCAGTCCCATGTCAACATCTGGCGTGGGTTTGCCAATAGTTTGCTGATCGCCATACCCTATACGATCATTACCGGATATTTCGGCGCGTTTACAGCCTATGGCTTTGCAAAATACCAATTCCGGGGAAAGAACGTTTTTTATGCAATTGTGCTGGCATCCATGATGATACCCACACAGGTTACGATCATTGGCTTCTATCAATTGAACCTGAAGCTCAAACTGCTGAACTCCTATTGGCCGTTTATTCTCAGAGGTTTTTGTAACGCAACGACGGTGTTTTTCCTTCGCGGTATTATTTCTCAGAGTATTCCGGATTCTATGATCGAAGCGGCAAGAATAGAGGGGTGTTCAGAGGTTCGCATTTTTAATCAATTGGTTCTTCCGTGCGTCAGGCCAAGCGTCATGACGATGTCCATATTCAATTTTGTGTCATGCTGGAACAGTTATGTGGAACCGTTGATTATTATGACAGACAACGACATGTATACAATGCCTGTGATGATTTCCATGATTAAAGGACTGTATCTGAGCAATTATGGCGCTATGTATTTGGCAATTGCGATCAGCGTGATCCCAATAATCGTTGTATTCTGCTTCTTCTCAAAATACATCATCAATGGTCTTACCGTAGGGTCTGATAAGTAAGGAGGTTTTGCTATGCGGCAAGTAATCTGGCGCTGGTCAAACGAAAACGCGCAGTGGGCAGGCAAGAATATTCATCCGGCGGAGAAAGTGGATGCGACACTCGCGCTGAATGGACAGGAATACCAGAAGATGTATGGATTCGGCGCCTGTTTCAATGAACTTGGCTGGAAAGCCATCGGCCACGTGCCAAAGGCGGAGCGGGAGAAACTGTTTCATGAGTTGTTCTCTCAGGAGGAAGAATGCGCAAAGTTCAATGTGTGCAGGCTTCCCATTGGCGCAAGCGATTATTCGTTCGATTGGTACAGTATGGATGAAACTCCCGGAGACTTCGAGCTGAAGCATTTTTCTCTTGAACGGGACCGTCAGGCTTTGATCCCGTACATCAAAGAGGCGTTACGCACCGCTCCGGATATCAAGCTGTTCGCGTCGCCCTGGAGTCCTCCTACGTGGATGAAATATCCTCCGGTATACAACTGGGGAAAACTGATCTGGACGAAAGAAAACCTCAAAGCCTACGCAAATTATCTGGTTAAGTTTATTACCGCTTATGAAACGGAAGGCATTCATATCAGGCAGCTTCACGTTCAGAATGAACCGGTAGCGAATCAGAAATTTCCCTCATGTATGTGGACAGGCGAGGAATTGAGAGAGTTTATCCGGGATTACCTTGGACCGGCTATGCGTGACGCAGGTGTTGATACAGAGCTATGGCTCGGGACGATCAATGCCCCTGGATGTGATTTTAACCGTCTGATTTTTGATAAATGGGCAACAGAGGATTACGATTTCTTTGCCAATACGGTCCTGGCCGACCCGGAGGCGCTCCGGTTTATATCCGGTGTCAGTTATCAGTGGGGCGGAAAGATCGCAATGCAGCGCACGTTTGAAAGTTGGTATCCCAGAATTCGCCTGATGCAGTCGGAAAATGAATGTGGTTTTGGTGATAACACCTGGGAATACGCGCGGTATGTCTGGACGATGCTGAAGCATTACATCGGCAACGGCGCGGAAAGCTATCTGTACTGGAATTTTGTGCTGGAGCCTATGGGCATCAATACTTGGGGAGATCCCCAAAACGCAATGGTCACAGTTGATCCGGCGACGGGAAATGTGATCTATAACCCTGACTTCTATGTGATGAAGCATTTCTCGTCGTATGTGCAGCGCGATTCGATTCGGCTTGGGGCCAGGGGGACATTTGCCGGTGACAGCCTGGTGTTCCGGAATCCGGATGGATCTGTTGTGCTGGAACTGTACAATCCATTCGCGAGAACATTTACTGTTTCATTTGAACTTGAGAATGAAATCTACTATTTTGATTTGGAACCCAAATCTGTAAATAGCATTATCTTGAAATAAGGCAGGTGATTCGATGATTGCAAAGCAGATCGTCACCGAGTTTGTGGATGGAAGCCCGAGAGAGCGGTCTATTCCGTTAACAGTCGAAAAAGATGAGAAACAGCAGGAGCTGTTCTTACTGAATATCTACCCTGAGATTCAATATCAGCAGATCCAGTATTTTGGCGGAGCAATAACGGATGCGGTCGCGGCAACGCTTGAAAAAATGCCGGAAGAATTATCCGGGAAGGTAATTCGTACCTACTTTGCCCCGGATGGAATTGGCTATCGCTGCATTCGCACACATCTGGATAGCTGCGATTTCGCGACTGGACCTTACGCGGCGGTGGATGATCCTGAGGACAGAAACTTCACGACCTTCTCCCTTGTCCGCGTAGAGGAAAGGATCATCTATTGGATCAAAGAGGCGTACAAGGCAGCGGGAGAAGCTCTTCCTGTTATGTTGTCGCCATGGTCTCCGCCTGCTTTTATGAAAACGAATGGCAGCAGAGTAGGAGGGGGACACTTAAAAAAGGAGTGTTACGGCGACTGGGCAAGATATATTTGCCGCTATATCAGGGAGTTCCGCAGCCGCGGGATCAATGTGACCGCGATCAGTATCCAAAATGAGCCAAACGCGACCCAGACATGGGATAGCTGCCTGTTTACGCCCGACGAAGAACGGATATTCCTGAAAGACTTCCTGTTCCCGGAGCTGCGCAAGACAGACCTTGCCGGCATTGAGATTTATATTTGGGATCATAACAAGGAGCGAATGGTTGATCGCGCCTGCGCGGTGATTGACGATGAGACAAAGGATATGATTTCCGGAATCGCGTTCCATTGGTATAGCGGAGATCATTTTGACGCGATACGGATCGTAAGCGAATTGTTTCCGGGCAAGCATTTGACTTTCTCGGAGGGATGCATTGAGTACAGCCGCTTTGACACCAATCAGATCAGAAACGCGCAGATGTACGGTCATGATATGATTGGGAATCTGGCGGCAGGTATGGATAGCTTTATCGACTGGAATATCTGCCTGGATGAGCAAGGCGGACCAAACTATGTTGGGAATTTCTGCGAAGCGCCGATAATTTGCGATACAGAGAATAAGGTGATCTGCGGCAAGCTGTCTCTCCATTATATCAGCCACTTCAGCCGCTGCATAAAGCCAAAAGCAAGACGGATCGCCACAACGGTGTACACAAATGAAATAGAGCAGGTTGCGTTCCTGAATCCGGATGGTTCTACAGTTGTTGTGCTCCTAAATCGCACGGAATCGGAGAAGAACGTTAGCTTGCGCATGAATGGCAATCTGATTGACACAGAACTCCCACCTGAATCAATTTCGTCAATCATCATTTCTTGATTCGCGTTGATATTTGCTTATTACCGTCTGAATCGCAAGAGGGCCCCTGCTTTCGTTTGCTGAAAGCAGGGGCCCTTTGACAGCCTGGGGCTGCCGGAACCGTTTATTTGCTTACGACCAGCTGCGTAACCCCCGTATCGTCCAGGTAGACGGCGTAATAGATCTCGTCATGCTGCGAACGGCAGAATTCAACCTTCCAGATCTTGGCCTCTGGGTCGTAGAAGACGCTTTGGATGTTGGTCTTGTCCGCAGGGATCTCCGCTGCCGCCAGCCGGGAGGCGGAATCGATGGTCACGGACGCCTGGGCGGTGGTGTTTTTGAAGCCACCGGTCTTTTGGACCAGCCCGTCGGGTTTGATCTGTTCCAGGTCCTGGGCGTAGGAGAACTGCGAAGGACTGTCCAGGTCGATGGCCCGGAGAACGGCGGCGGCCTCCTCTGCGGTGGTGGGCAGAACGTCAAGGGTATCCCAAAGGATCCGGTCCGCTTCCTCGTAGGCGAGGCCGGGGATCAGGGCATATTCCAGATGCTGAATACCGCCGGTTTCGTCGTAGAAAACGCGGACCTCGTTGTACTCCACATTGTCAAGTGTCTTTATAATGTTTACATAATTATCCGCAGCCTGTACATCCACCGCATTCTGGGAGACATATTCAAAGGCGATGCACCAGAGGTCACCTTCAAAACGGTCAACAAAGGTCAGTCGGTCCCAGGAACTCGGTTTGTCCGTGACCTTGCCGATGGGCCAGCTGACGCCGTAGCCGATGCCGTCCCGCCGCATCTGGCCCCCGCCGGAGTTGCGGAAATCCTCCTCGTCCAGCCCCTGGATCACCCGGCACTCCACCCAGTCGTTTCCGCTCTTCCAGTATTCCTCCCGGGATGCCAAAAATTCCAGGTCGGAGACCATCCGGGAATCGTAGGAGGTTTTTATAATATGATAGGCCTCCGCGTTTTTCAGTGCCTGAAACGCCTTGCTGTAGGCATCCAGATAGGGAGCCATGGCAGGATCCGGGATCCGGAACTTGGCAAAGCAGCCCAGCTGAGCGGGCTCCCCATCCTTGGACGCCTTGGAGACCATCATGCCGACGCGGTAATTGCCCGGCTCCAGAGCGCCGTATTTTTCCAGATAGTTCACCGTCCAGCTGTTGTTGGAGCCGCAGATGACCTTCTGCTCCGGAACGGTCCAGGGCTGGGCGTCCAGGGTAGGGATTTCCTCGTAGGTGGTTCCGTTCCACTTTTCGATCCAGTATTCCGTGCCGATGTCCAGGGTGCCGGTGGCGTCCAGGCTCCACTCGCCGCAGGTGATCGTTACGTTCCCGTTTTCGGGAGGCGCGGCGGAGAGGGTGAACATGGCCTCGTCCAGGACCCAGCCCTTGGACACCGCGCCGACGGCCGTGTCCTCGTTGTAAAAGCGCAGATCCTTTTCCAGCTCCTTGGACCAGTTCAGATTGCGGGTGATGATATAGGCCGCCCCGCAGCCCACCAGCAGCAGAAGCAGGGCGATCAGCGCCGCAACCAGAAGGGGCCTGCGCAGTCTGGCCCGGGCGGCGGACGTTGGGGCGTTTTGGGCAGAGGACAGAGTGCCGAATTCCGCCTCGTCAATATACCTGCGGCTGATATGGGACAGGCCGCGGAACAATTCTTTTCCGTTCATACACGGATTCCCTCCTTTTCCAGAAACGAGCGCAGCTTTTCCTTGGTCCGGTGCAGCTGCATTTTTACCTTGCTTTCCGTCATGCCGTACCGCCGGGCGATCTCCGCAATGGTATCCGCGTACCAGTACCGCCGCAGAAAGATCATCCGGCTGTCCCTGGGTAAGTCTTCCAAAAATGCGTCCAGGAGCTGCCCGATCTCTTTGCCCCGCAGGGCCTGCTCGTGGCTGGCGTCGGGAATGCACAGCTCCATTTCCTCGGTCAGGGACACCACGTCCGCCTTTCGCTTCGCCGCCAGCTTCCAGTCCAGCCGGTTCAGGGATATGTGGCGGCAGATGGAGGCCAGAAAGGCGAAGAAATATTTTGGCCGGTAGGGCGGGATGACCTTCCAGGTTTCGAGATAGGTATCGCTGACGCTTTCCTCCGCGTCCTCCCGGCTCAGCAGGATCCGGTTCGCCAGCGTATGCAGCCTCCGGCCATAGGCCAGGTCCGTCTCATGGATGGCGTTCTCGTCTCTGGCCAGAAACAACGCGATAATCTGTGTGTCGTCCAATGCATGACACTCCTTTCTCCGGGAATCTCTGAGGTTCCTCACCCATGTAATAAGAATTGAAAGGGGAAAAGTCACGGGTTTCAGAAAAAAGTTAGGATCATCTTAGCGTCAGATTTTGTTTTGCCAAGCGGATGCCCTCTCAATAAGATATTTTCTGAAAATCCCGTGGGAAGGTGTCCAATAATTGGATTGCTTCCTGCATTCTGCTTCAGAAGCTGAGGATTCTTACCGGGCTTTTATATATTTTTTGTTGGACGTTGCTGAAATTTCAGACGGGAAGAAGAACTTGCACATTGCGAGACAATCGTATATAATACAAAAAATGTGTTTCATAGTCTGCTCTATGCTGTCTGAAGAGGAGATCGCCGTAATGAAAAAAGATTATATCCGAAAAAATCTGGATATTCTGCTGTTCCTGTTGGGAATGGTGCCGCTGAGCTGGATGCTGCTGGAAAAATGCAGATATGGGTTTACCAATATAGATGAATCTTTCTACCTTACAATCCCATATAGGCTTTGCCAGGGGGATAGACTTCTTCTGAATGAGTGGCATCTGTCCCAGTTGTCGGGGTGGATTCTGCGGTTTCCAATGGCTGCTTTCCTTCGAATGAACGGCGGCACGGAGGGTATCTGCCTTAGCTTTCGCTATCTGTATGTTGCTGCCCACCTGGGTATTAGTCTGCTGCTGTTCTTTCTGCTGCGGAAAAAATCTGGTATTGGGGCCGCTGCGGCAGTACTTATTTATTACGTATACGCCCCTTTCGGCATCGGAGCGCTATCCTATAATTCTATGGGTATTGATTGCCTGGCCGCTGCTACAGTCATTCTTGTCTTGGCTTCTACGTGGTGGAGCGACGCGATCAGCGGTTTCTTCTTTGCGATGGCGGTCCTCTGCTGTCCCTATTTGTCAATCCTCTATGTTGCTTACGGTGTTTTCTCCTGGGGCTGCCGGAAGAAAAAGAATGTGCCTGCCTTTGTAACGCAGAAGCGATTCCTGTCCTTTTCTCTGGGAATTGTGCTGCCCGCGATCTGCGTGCTGGCGGAAATTCTGACACACATTCATCCTGACCAGTATGGCATAATTCTGAAGGGCATGCTCAGCGATCCGGAGCACGGCAGTTCTCTGGCCTATAAAGGCAGAGAGTTGCTATCGATTCTAAGAACGCGTCGCTCTTTTATCGCATTTGCGGGTCTGACCGCAGCGGGCATGTACGTCAAAAAGCCAATAGTCCGGCGTTTGCTGGATTTTGCCGTACTGGTATTGACGATCCGCAGTATTTATGCCTGCCGGGATTATATCAATTTCCTGATGTTCCCGCTGAATCTGACAGGACTGTACTTTTACGCGGTTTATCGGAGAGAATCCGTAAAGGATATCTTCTGGGGGATGTGGCTGCCAGGGGCATTGTATGGGTTGTGCATTCACCTTTCCTCCAATCAGGGCTTTTACGCCATCAGTTCTGCAATGACCGTATCTATGGTGGCCAGTGTGGTCATTACTGTGGTGACGCTTAAGGAGCTGTGCGGCGAGACACGGCCGGTTCTGGCAAAATACGTCTTCCCGTGCCTCCTGGTGGCTGCCATTGTATTGCTGGGCATTCTGGAAATCAGTCTCCGGTGGAACTTCGTATTCTGGGATCAGGATGTTTCCAGGCAAACCCAGCTTTTGAGGGAGGGAACCCATAAGGGGCTGGTGGTAACACCGGAACGGGAATGGGAGTATCTTTCCTGGACAGACGCTATGACCCATGTGGAGGACGAAAGTTCTTTACTTGTGCTGGGACCGGAAACCTATTTGTATCTCTTTGGAAGCCGGACGAACAGCAGCTATTCCGCCTGGATAGGGGAGAATGAGGAAGCGGCGCTGTTTCGGCTTCAGCTGTACTATCAATTGAATCCGAGCAAATGGCCGGATCAGGTGGTAGCAGAGGAAGGCTGGCCGGAGAGTATCGGTTATTTTGAAAAGTGCGGTTATGTGGAGACCTACCAGGCAGCCAACGGAATACGGATCCTGGAAAAGCCCTGACGGTATATCCCGCCGCAATATGACTTACCAGTAAAAGCAAGCAAAAGCTAAGCTTTTGCGCTATTAAGAATGGGCCGAAGCCGCGTATCCGCGCCGCTTCGGCCCCTCACTTTATAATACTATTATAGCAGATTCTATACCTTTTTTCAAGACTTGTAAAGGGTTGGTGATGCGTTTATACTGATGGCAGCAACAAAAGGAGGACTGTATCATGGACGTATACGACAAGATCGCGGACCTGGCGCTGCTGTGGCGGCGGGCGGGGGAGATTTTCCCGCGCTTTGAGGATGTGGCGTGCAATTGGGAGGAAGCCTTTTATCAGTTTCTCCCGAGGCTTGCCCAGGCGGACGACCGGCAGACCCATCTGCTGTTCGCGGAATTTCTGAATCTTCTGGGCGACGGGCACACGGACTATCAGTTCCCAAGGGCCTTTTTGCAAAAAACCGGCTTTGCGCCCTTTTCCCTGGGATTCTGCGCGGACGCGTATTTTCTCAACGGCGTGTCGCCGGAATATGAGGCATTTCTGGGCGCGGCAGTGGAGGCGGTGGACGGCCGGCCCTTTTCGGAATTCCTGAACGAGGCGGCGAAATACAGCTACCATGTGGGGGCCTTCCTGCCGGAATACAGGCTGAACGCCCTGCTTCCGCTGCTTCTGAGGGGGCAGACCCACGAAATGAAAACCTCCAAAGGCAGCTTTTCCTTCCGGCTTCTGCTGGAAAGACCGGAGCTGCTTTTGGCCCGGAAGCGCCGGGAATTTGAGATCCGGCACCTGGAAAACGGAATCCTCTGTGTAAATCTGCCGGATTTTCTCCATGCCGACACAGCGGCGAAGGTCCGGGCCGCGCTGGAAGAAACAACGCCTGACGGACTGATTCTGGACATCCGGGAGAACATCGGCGGCATGACGCTGTTCGGGGCGCGGGTGGCGGAGTTGCTGATCCCCGGCACTTTCTCCGGCTGCCGGAAGCAGACCCGGATCATGGAAGGCGTGGCCCTGGCGGGGGCCAGCCAGACCCTCCTGGAATCCCCCGAGGAGCAGGCCCGGGAAATTGCCGCGGGGCTTTACACCCAGGCGCAGATAGACGATGACCGCAAAAGAATGGCGGGGACCTACACCAAGTCCTACACGGATCATTTCGGCAAAGAAGGACAGCAGGCCCTCTTCTCCGGCCCCTGCGCGGTGCTGACCTCCCGAAGGACCGTTTCCGCGGCGGAGGATTTTCTGGCAATGCTGCGCGGCAATCACCGGGCAGCGGTGATCGGTTCCCCGACCTGCGGCACCACGGGAACGCCCATGCTCCTGAAGCTCCGCTGCGGCGGCAGTGCCCGCGTTTGCTCCGTTGGTTACCGTCTGCTGGACGGCACGGCGTTCTTGGGGCTGGGCATCCAGCCGGATATTCCGATAGACTCCACGCCGGAGGACATCCTCACGGGAAGGGACCCGGTGTTGGACGCCGCGGTTTCCCACTTGCGATAGAATTTGAAAATTGTGAGGCTGCGGTATCAGGCGGTGCGTTAATAGGCGATAATTTGAAAACTTCAAAATCCCCTTGAATTTTTGCTGACTGTTGCTATAATATACTTACATAACTCCTATGGAAAAGACGCATTATAATAACGCATCTCCACTCCACAGGAAAAATGGAGGTATTGCATGGCAATCGTAAGTGATGAGCAGATTATAAAGGTGCTTAGGCAGTATAATCCTTGGTGGCGCAATCCATTGGAGATCAAGGAGAATAGCAAACCGCAGAAAAGGCTTGCCTATTATGAGGCGTTAAAAATATTGACGCACAAAACAATCAGACGGTTTGCCGTTTTATCCGGCGCAAGGCGGGTTGGCAAGACAACGATTATGTATCAGATGATGGACAGCCTGATTGATGATGGGGTAAATCCAAGGAATATTTTGTATGTGTCCTTTGATAATCCAATTATGAAACTTATCAATGTGGAAATGGTGCTTTCCATTTATGAGACGCTATATCCTATTGAGGGCACGAGGTATATCTTCTTTGATGAGATTCAATATACGGAGCACTGGGAACTCTGGATGAAGGTCATCTATGACAGCAGAAGGGATATTCGCCTTACGGCCACCGGCTCGGCAAGCCCAATATTAGAAAAAGGTTCTACAGACAGCGGAACGGGGCGGTGGAGCATTCTGAAAATACCTACGATGTCCTTCTATGAGTATTGCCGGCTCCTCCAAATTGAAGAGCCGATACTGCCGGATCATTTGCGGCTTACGGGACTTGTCAAAATGAATGACTCCGAGCTCGGTGATTTGTTGGATCGATTTACGCCATTGGAAGTTCACTTTAATCGTTACCTGATGATCGGCGGCTTTCCTGAACTCGTGTTATCGGACGATGATGCCTATGCACAGCGGATGCTGCGGGAGGATGTGGTAGATAAGGTCATCAAGCGTGATGTGCTGACGCTTTTCAATGTCCGAAGCCCACTTTTGATGGAGAAGCTGTTCCTGTACCTCTGCATGAATTCTACAGAGATATTTAGCGTCACTACAGCAGCGAAGGAACTGGAAAACACATCGGTTGCTACGATCGACAGCTATATAGAAGCTCTTGAAATGTCCAATTTGATTTATTTATCGAAGCCGATAGATGTTGGCAGTAAGGGAGCGCTGAAGGGAAGACCGAAAATTTATATTGCGGATGCGGCTATACGCAATGCGGTACTGATGATTGACGATGTTCTTTCCGATGAACGGGAGCTTGGAGCAATGGTGGAAACAACGGTGTATAAGCACACAGCGTCTTTTTACCAGGGAAGTACGGCGCAGCTTGGGTATTTCAGAAAGGCGAAGGACAATCAGAAAGAAGTTGATGTCGTTATTGAACTTCCTCGTGAAAAAATTCTCTGCGAAGTGAAGTATCGAAATAATTCGCGTATTCCGGCTACGGATGCCATTGTGGAACTTTGCAAGGGTGAAAATACAAGCGTTACGAACGCATTCCTTATTACAAAGCGACTGGATGATTTTGGGATTGCAAAACACGAAACCAAAGTTCCGATTTTGCGGGTGCCCGCAATTGCTTTCCTGTATCTGCTTGGAAAAGCAGAGGCTGAGGGGCGAAACGGAAGAATGTAATCGTCAAAATGGATAAATCGCAAATCAGGGGGCCGCGGCTGCGGCCCCTGATTTGCGGTTTATCTCTGTATCTGCACGCTTTCGGCGATTTTCAACAGCGCTTCAACGGAAAGATCATCGCTGATCAACTGGAAGCAGACGCCCTTGGCGGGGGTGCCCTGGACCCAGACGACCTTGGCGTGGTTGTCCAATTGACTGGCCGCGCCGGTACAGCCGTTGATGGTCATGAAGTCCGCACTGTAAAAGCGCGCGTCCCCGATCTGCATCTGAACGATGTCCTCCAGAGAAGCGGCATCGGACGCATAGCTTTCGTAGGTGAAGTAAAGGGCCTCGTTGGTCTGCCGGTTATAGTACCACCGGCGGATGTAGGCGTACCAGCCGCCGCCGTCCTCTAAGGGGCAGCCGGTGAAGCTGTCCTCCTCCATACCGGCGGGCAAGGCAGTAATATTGTAGTCACCCAGCTCGGTCAGAGCCTGTTCATTTTTGGCCGTCTCGCTGGACGTCAGCTCCGGCCCGGCGGCTACGCTTTTGGCGATAGCAACCAGGTCCACATTCTCCGTGGCGCTCAGGGAATATCCGTAGCCCTTGGTGGCGTCGGTCCAGAGAAGATCGTGGTCCGTCAGATATCCTGTATTCCCGTTGATGTCCACCTCCTGGGGTGTGCCCATTCCGCTGAAATCCAGACCGTATTCGCTGATGCGGAAATAGAAGGTGAAGCCAATGGTGTCCCCGGCGGCGTTGTCGTAGCGGATGAACTGCTGGCCGTAGGCCCGGTCGCTGACGTAGGCAAGGGTGTAGCCCTCCGGCAGGGCCTGGGGGTAGATGGATTCCCAGGCGGAATAGGAGGTCTGATCCTGCCGCATTTCAATGGACCAGTCCGGGCCTATGGAATTGTTCTGAAGTTCCAGAGGCGCGCCGGGGGCCACGCTTTCGGCCATGGCCAGAATGTCCACATTGGGGTCCTCTACGGACAGCATGGCGTAAAAGCCCTCCCGGGCGTCCGTCCAGAACAGCAGCCGCAGCCCGGCGCTGGTGGTCATCATTCTGGCAGCCTGACCATTTACGGTTTCCTCCGTCCAGGTGCAGCTGTCATGGGGCGGCTCGCCGAGATCGGCGCCGGGATCCTCCAGGAAGGAGGCCGCATAAGTGATACTGCGTTCGCCGTCGGTATAATCGATGGTGATGGCATCTACCGCACTCACACGGTCGATGCTGTACCCCTCCGGCGCCTGCTGGGGGTACCAGATATCCCAGGGCGCGCCATCCTTGCAGAGGAAGGAAAGGGGCAGCCGGTCCCCGAAGCCGACGCTTTCGGCCATGGCCCGCAGATCGGCGGACGTATCGTCCGTGAACAGTCCGGCATAGTAGCCCTCCGTCTCGTTGTGCCAGCTGATGGCCGTGCCGCCCTGTTCGGAAATCTGCAATGTGGCCTCCCAGCCGGACACCGTTACGGTGGAGGTCTCACAGGGTGGGGCGAGGACGCCCTCAATGGCGTGGCTGGTGGAAATGCTGTAGGAGATCAACGTCCCGGCATCGCTCCAATAGCGCAGGTTCTGGGTGGTCCGGTCGATAGGTGTGCCGCCGGAAAGAACATAACCCGGGCAGGGCGTCTGGGGATAGCAGTCGGTCAGTACATTTTTGGTTTCCGCATTGTCTGTCTGGGAAACGGTGGCGGTGATATCCTCGTGCCGGGTATAGGTCATGTGAATGCGGGCGTATGCCGCCGCGGCGCAGCCCACCAGCAGCAGGGCCGCGGCAGCGATGGCGGCGACCAGCAGGAACCGGGGTCTGGCCCGTTTTGCGGGCATCTCCGTGGCCTCCAGGCGAGAGTCTTCCAGGCCGCCGATGGCAAGAAACAGAACTTCCGATTTTTTCATAGTGCGTACCCCTCCTGTGTCAGATGTGCTTTGAGCTTTTTTCGTGTCCGGCTGAGGCTCTGGTTAACGGCGTCCCGGCCCAGGCCGTAGCGTCCGGCAATGGTCCCGGCATCCTCAGCGAAGAAGTAGCGGCGCAGAAAGATGTTCTGCTCCCGCCGGGGCAGGGTGTCCAGGAACGCGGCAATGGTCCGGGTCAGTTCCTTGGCGTCCAGGTCTTCACTGACGGCGTCCCCGGAACCGACGCATTCCTCCAACTCCTCCAGCACCAGCGGCAGCTCCCCGCCGCCCCGCTTCCGGGCGGTCAGGCCGCGCCAGCGGGAAAGGGCCAGATTCCGGGTAATTTTCGCCAAGTACATCCGCAGCACGCCTGGCCGCTTGGGCGGAATGGTCTGCCAGGCTTTCAGATAGGTATCGCTGACGGTTTCTTCCGCATCCTCGGGGCTTGCCAGAATGTTGTTTGCCAGCGAGAAGCAATAGGGACCGTATTTGCGCTCCGTCTGGGCCAGCGCCCGCTCATCCCGGGCAAAGTACAATTCGATGATCTCATCATCGCCCATGGGTGGATTCCTCCAATCTGTATGTTTTCTTGGGCCTCTGCCCTATAAGACGCAATCGGAGTACAGGCACTGACACGGAAGGGAAGAGAAATTATTTCTTGCCGCAGCGCCGCAGCTGTAACCAGGCGCTGCCTGTCAGAGACAGGACTGCGGCTTCCGCCGCGATCAGCCCCGGCCAACTGTAGCTGCCTTGAATCAGCAGGGCCCCATTGGTCACAAGCAGGGTGGCGGCAGCCACGCTGACGGCGCAGATGGCGAGAATACCCCAGACCGCCTCCGGTCGCTTCCAGGCGGCAAGGGCAAAGACAGCCGCAAAAAGCGCGGAGAAGAGCACAAGACCAATGTAAAGCCCGCTTCCCCAGGGGGTGGAGGGGGTGTAGTCCATGCCGGTGCCGTTCCAGAGTAGGGTGCTGCTGCCGGGGGCGTAGGGATTCAGATACCAGACATCCTTTTCCGCGGCGCTGTCGATCCACTTCCCGTCCGGGTGTGCCTTCTGTCCGTCTACAAAGCCATCCGGGTAGACGTAGCCCTCCGAGGTTTCCCACTTCCCGTACAGAACATAGGTTTTCTGGATTCGGTCCAGGGTTTCCTGGGCGGTTTCGTCCGGCCAGGAACGGGAGCGGACATAGCGTTCCAGCGCCTCCGGCGACATTTCCGAGGGATTCGGATCAGATTTGCGGCGCAGCATAGTGTACCGGGTGGTGCTGCTGAGAAGAAAGATATTTTCTTCCGAATCGGTGCGGCTGTTCCCATTTGTATAGTCCGCAAAGTCAATGGCAAGGCCGCCGTCCTCCCGCAGCTCCAATCCTTCAACAGCCTGGCCGGCCGTCAGATAGATGGTGGTATTCATAAAGATATAGACCGTCACGATCAAGGCGATGGCCGTCATTGCAGCCGCCAGGGCTGTCAGCGTCCGCCGCTTCTGAATGGCGTTTCCAACCCGCCGGAGGCTGCCCGTCTCCACCTCCAGGGGCAGCTTCGGCGTATTTTTCAGGTCCTCCAATTCCTTGGTGCAGCTTTCGCAGCCTTGCAGATGGTCCTCCACAAGCGCCTTGCTCTCGGGGCTGACCATATCCTCGGCGTAAAGGGGCAGCAGATCCCGGATCACATTGCAGTTCATATTTCGTCCTCCATTTCAGCTTGGATTTTCTGGCAGGCCCGGTGATAGGTGACGCAGGCCCAGTTGGCGGTTCTTCCGAACAGACTGCCGATGTCTCCAAAGGACAGCTGCCCGAAAACGCGAAGGGAGAATACTTCTTTATAGGGTTCCTTCAGGGTATGCAGTACCCTGTGAATGGTCATGGCCTGTTCCCGGTCGGTAACCCGTTCCTCCATGGCTTTTGCGGGGTCCGGGATCTGCATGGCGTCAATGTCTGCCATGCCCGGGATCCGCCGCAGATGGGACAGGTAGAGGTTGCGGGCCATGGCGCAGAGCCAGACCCGGATATCGCAGTCCCCTCGGAAGCCGGGCAGGGCTTTCAGCGCCTTGAAGAACACCTGCTCCGTCAGCTCCTCCGCCAGACTTTCGTCATGGCAGATGGCCCGTAAGTACAGCTCAACGTCCCGGAAATAGGCTTCATATACCTGTGTAAACTCGTCCAATTGTCCACCTCCTTTTCCCTTCACCCATTAGACGCGGGAAAACGGATAATCTTACAAAAATTCTAACATTTTGCGGCGCATCCGGCAAGCGGAAAAAGCGTTGATTGACAGAGCGGGGGGCGGAAGGTATAATAAGCATATACCTGTTACCGTATGGAGGGAAACGTTGTGAGACAATGTATGGACGCGGAGAATCTGCACCGCAGACTGAAAAAAATCATCGGCCAGGTCCAGGCCATTGACCGGATGATCGACGAGGACGTACCCTGCGAGGATGTGCTTTCGCAGATCAACGCCGCCAAGTCGGCGCTGAACGGCTGCGGCAAGGTTGTTCTGGAGGGCCATATCCAGCACTGCGTCCGGGACGGCCTGGAGCACGGCGACGCGGAGAAAACCATTGAGAGCTTTACCAAAGCCGTGGAGCGCTTCGCCAATATGCAGTGAGATAGTATGGATGGAGGAAGCCTTGCGCTGCCTCCATTTTTTATTTTCCCACTTGACAACATATACCCCTATAGGTATAATATGCCTATACCCCGTTGGGTATGGAAAGGAAGTCTCTTCGTGAAAAGCGTTGTGGAAAAGCTGGAGGCGCTTCTGGAGCTGGGCGGCATCCGGAAGGATATTGTGTTTCTGGCGCTGTCCGGTGCGGCGGTGCTTTGCAGCCTGGTGGGGGTCCAGCCCCTGCCCTTTGATATTGCCTGGGTGGCCATTGTGCTGTGCGGTCTGCCCATTGTGCTGGAAGCGGTCATCGGCCTTGTGACGGCCTTTGACATCAAGGCGGACGTGCTGGTATCTCTGGCGCTGATCGCCTCGGTCTGCATCGGCGAGACCTTCGCCGCCGGAGAGGTGGCGTTCATCATGCAGCTGGGCGGCCTGTTGGAGGAGCTGACTGTGGCCCGGGCCAGGGCCGGTATTGAAAAGCTGGTCCGCCTGACGCCCCAGACCGCCCGGGTGCTGCGCGGCGGCAGGGAAGAGATTATCCCCGCCGAGCAGGTGAAGGTCGGCGACCGCATTCGGGTGCTTCCCGGCGAGGGGGTCCCCGTGGACGGTGTGATCCGTTCCGGCCAGACCTCCATCAACCAGGCGGTCATGACCGGCGAATCCCTGCCGGTGGATAAGACCGTGGGGGACACCGTATCCAGCGGCACGGTGAATCAGTTCGGTGCCTTTGAAATGGAGGCCACCAAGGTCGGTGAGGACAGTTCCATCCAGCGGATGATCCGCCTGGTGCAGTCGGCGGACGCGGGGAAAGCGAAGATCGTCGGCATTGCCGACCGCTGGGCCACCTGGATCGTGGTCATTGCCCTGACCGCGGCGGCGCTGACCTGGCTTATTTCCGGCCAGATCATCCGGGCTGTGACCATCCTCGTTGTGTTCTGCCCCTGCGCCCTGGTGCTGGCCACGCCCACGGCCATTATGGCCGCCATCGGCAATGCCACCAGGCATGGTTTCCTGGTCCGGGAAGGGGACGCTCTGGAGCGGCTTGCCAAAGCAAAGGTCATTGCCTTTGACAAGACCGGGACCCTGACCTACGGCAGCCCGGAGGTCGTTGCCGTAAGGAGCCTTTCAGAGGCGTTTTCCGAGGATACGGTTTACCGGCTTGCGGCCTCCGCCGAGCAGCTCTCCGAGCATCCCCTGGGCAGGGCCATTGTTGACTGCTGTAAGAAAACCGGCGCG
This sequence comes from bacterium, assembly GCA_963661735.1. Classification (GTDB taxonomy): domain Bacteria; phylum Bacillota; class Clostridia; order Oscillospirales; family Oscillospiraceae; genus Faecousia. The sequence goes on from CAVLCF010000051.1 coordinate 26,475, forward strand.
GAACTCGGGGCGGCTGAGGATTTCCGGATGATCCCTGGCCGGGGCGTCCGCGCCAAAGTCGAGGGAAAAGCGGTACTGGCCGGAAATCCGGAGCTGCTGCGGGAGCAGGGTGTGCCTTTTGCTGCGCCCGGGGACGCGGAAGCTTACCTGAGGCAGGGATGTACTGTTACTTATGTGGCGATTGACGGCAGGTTTGCCGGATTTATTGCCCTGGCCGATACCCTGCGGGCGGAAAGTGTCCAGACGATTTCGGCCTTGAGTAGTCTGGGCGTTCAGCCGGTCCTGCTTACCGGCGACCATGAAAACGCCGCCAGGACCATTGCCGGCAAGCTGCGGATCAAAGAAGTCCGGGCCAACTGCCTGCCGGAGGATAAATTGAAATACATCGGAGAATACCAGGTGAAGGGCCTGCCCGTGTGCATGATCGGCGACGGCGTCAACGATGCCCCGGCCCTGAAAAAGGCGGATGTGGGCATTGCCATGGGCGGCGTGGGCAGCGACATCGCCGTGGACGCGGCAGACATCGCGCTGGTTGACGACGAGGTGAAGGAGCTGCCCCATCTGGTGGCCCTGTCCAAGCGGATGATGACCACCATCAAGCTGAACATGACCTTTTCCATGACCCTGAACTTTATCGCCATCACCCTGGCGATCATCGGCACTCTGAACCCCGTGGTCGGGGCTCTGGTACATAACGCAGGCTCTGTGCTTGTGATCACAAATTCGGCATTCTTACTGAAGTGGAGGAAAAAGTAATGGCAGTCAAAATCATCGGTCTCATCATCGGCATTCTCGTTCTGGGCGCGGGTGTTTACTACCTGGTAAAGGAAAAGCAGGACCCGGAGTCCAGAAAAATCTATACCGTCGTCAGCGTTATCGGCGCGGCGGTGGCCGCGGTCAGCGCGGTGCTGCTGTTCGCCTGAGAAGGCAAAAGGAGCGAATCGGTTTTGGGCCGGTTCGCTCCTTTTATGATTTGTATGGCGATGGCTGGCCGGTCAGAGATCATCCTCCAGCATGCGGTAGCCGACGCCGAGTTCATTGACGATGTAGCGCTTTTCGCCGGGCGTCACGCCCATTTTCTTCCGTATGTTTTTCATGTTGACCTGAAGCTTCTTGACGCTGCCATGATCCGAATAGCCCCAGACCGCACGGATGATCGCGGCATAGGTCAGGACCTTTCCGGCGTGGATAGAGAGACAGGCCAGAATGTTATATTCCGTCTGGGTCAGATCGATTTCGTCCTTGCCGATAAAGACCTGCCGTTTGTCATAGTCGATCAGCAGATCCTGAAGCCGGTATTTGCCGCTGGTTTTCCCCTCGCTTTCCGCCCCCTGCCGGCGACTTCGGAGAACGGCGCGGATACGGGCCAGCAATTCTTCCGTGCCGAAGGGCTTCGTAATGTAGTCGTTTGCGCCCAGATCCAGGGCCTCCACCTTATCCCTTTCGTTGGAGCGGGCGGACAGAACAATGATGGGGACCGTGTCCGTTTCCCGGACCTGCCGGATCAGGTCCAGGCCGTCCCGGTCCGGCAGGCCAAGGTCCAGAATCATCAGGTCCGGGTGATGGGAAGCGTACAGCATCATTCCAAGCGCGCAGGTTTCCGCGCAGATCACCTGATAGTCGCTGGTTTCCAGATTCGCCTTGAGAAAGCTGCGGATATTCGCCTCATCCTCTACGATCAGGAGCTTATATTTGTTATTGCCCATCGTCAGTCCCCCTTTCCAGAGAAAAGCGGAATACTGCCCCGCCGCCCGGTCTGTTTTCCGCGGAGATCTCGCCGCCGTGGGCCTTCACAATGGCGGCGCATACGGACAGCCCGATTCCCATATTGCTGTGCGTCCCGTCTACCGGCGCGGCGGACTTTTCAAGGCTTCCGGTAAAGATCTTGTCCAGCGCTTCCGCCGGAATGCCGCAGCCGTTGTCGGCGACCTCAAATACGGCCTTATCGCCCACAAGGGAGACGGACAGACGCAGCTCCGTCATACCCTTCGCGTGAAATACGGCGTTTTCCAGAAGATTCAGCAGCACCTGTTCTATCAGAATGGAATCCATGGGAATATCCACAAAATCATCCGGGATACCGGTGATGACCCTTTGCTCCGGATGCTTTTTGGAAAACTTCATAAGCACCGAGTCGATCAGCTCATCCAGAACGGTCGGCGTTTTGACGATGGCGGCTTTGGCATCGTCGATTCTGGTGACGGACAGCAGATTCTCAACCATGCGGATCAGCCATTCGCTGTCCTCCTGGATTTCCCCCAGCAGCTTCAGCTGCTGCGCCTTGGAAAGCGCGTCGTATTTGGAAATAAGCGTGGAGGTGGAACCGTATATGGAGGTAAGGGGCGTGCGCAGGTCGTGGGAGATCGCCCGCAGCAGGTTGCCCCGCATGCGCTCCTTTTCGCTTTCTGAGCGCAGCTTCTCCTGCTCCCGTACCCGCAGCATTTCCTGCTCCCGGATCCGGATGTTCAGCGTGCTGGTGGAAATGGCGATAATCAGCATAATGACGGCGGAGAATATGCTTTCCTCCACAAAAAAATCGAAGGCGTAATATGGATAGGTAAACGCGAAATTCACCGCGAATACGCTGACAATGGCGGAAACAATGCCGCAGCAATACCCGTGGGTCTTCAGCGAAATCAGAAATACGCCGAATACGAAAATCATGGGAACCAGCGTCTGTGTGGTAAATATCTTCTGGATCAAAAGATTGACGGCAAAGGAACCGCAAAAGACAAGGACCGAAAACAGAATATCTTTTTGCCGTTGGCGATTTTTCATAGTGACCTCTCCGAACCTATTTTCCCCATTATACGCCATGGGAAGAAGCGCTTCAAGATTTCCTCCCGGAGGACAGGACGCCGTGCCGGTTTCTTTACCAAATCTACACCGCGGAAATGATATGATAAAAAACAAAAGACCCCGGGTCTGTGGACGGCGCGTGGGAAAAGGAGGAAGATTTCGTGGAATACGACAGTAGCGGCGATACGGACAATTGCCCCGATATGGTCTGTTTGTATATGGCATATCTGCGCCCTTTGCTGCGGTATAGGGCATAGGTATGCCGTTTTTTTGCGGCATGAACAGAAAATAAAGGAGCTTTGTATGAATTATTTTGGAAGTATTTTCGCAATGGCGGTCTGCGTCGCCATGTCTGCCTATTTCAGCGCGACAGAAACGGCATTCTCTTCTTTGAACAAAACCAGACTGAAGGTTCTGGCCGACGACGGAAACAAGCGTGCGGCGCTGGCACTCCGTCTTGCCGAGGATTATGACAGGCTGATCTCTACCATTCTGATCGGAAACAACATTGTAAACATCTCCGTCGCGTCCATTGGAACGCTTTTGTTCGTCGAACTCTGCGGGGACGCCGGGGCGACGATCTCCACGGTGGTCGTAACGGTGGTGGTCCTGATTTTCGGGGAGATCACCCCCAAGAGCATCGCGAAGGACATGCCCGAGCGGTTCGCCATGTTCAGCGCGCCCTTTATCCGCCTGTGGATATGGGTGCTGACGCCGCTGAATTTCCTCTTTTCCCAGTGGAAGCGGCTCGTCTCCCATTTCGTTAAGACGGACAACAACGCGAAAATGTCTCATGAGGAATTGCTTCTGTTCATGGAGGATGTGGAACAGGATGGAAGCATTGACGAAAACGAGGGCGAGCTTCTGCGAAACGCGTTGGAGTTCCGGGAGCTGACGGCGGAGGAAATTCTGACGCACCGGATCGAGCTGGAAGCCGTGGACATCAATGACAGCCATGCGGAAATCGCGAAAGCCTTTACGCAGTCCCGGTTTTCCCGCCTGCTGGTCTATCGGGATACCATTGACCAGGTCGTCGGCGTTCTCCATCAGAAGGATTTTTACATCAACGGCAGCATGACGGACCAGCCCATTGCGGAGATCATGACGGAACCTCTGTTCGTTTATCAGCACACGAAGATCCGGGATATCCTGAAAATGCTTCAGCATAAGAAGTCCCACATCGCCGTCGTTGTGGACGATTTCGGCGGGACCCTGGGCATTGTCACCATGGAGGATATTCTGGAGGAACTGGTGGGCGAGATCTGGGACGAACACGATGAAGTGGAAGAGGATTTCAAAAAGCTGGGGGAAAACACATACCGGGTGGATTGCTCGGTCAGTCTGGAGGACTTTATGGACTTCTTTGACGTCAAGCTGGAGTCCGACAGCGTTTCCGTGGGCGGCTGGGTCATGGAGCAGCTGAACAGAGTCCCCGTCAAGGGGGAATCCTTCACCGCCCAGCATCTGGAGATTACGGTTTCTGAGCTGAGCGCCTACAGGGTATCCGCGATCACGGTAAAGCAACGCGCCGCGGCCCAGGAATGCCCGCAATAGCGGCAGGGAGGAACTATGGCGAATAATTCACAGAATACTGCCGGCGAGCGACAGGACAATGCCGGTCCACGGGAAAGCAGAATGCCCGACAAAAGCATTGTTCGGTACATCGTCCGGGTGCTGCTGCTGCTGATCCTCTTTGTGTGGGCGCTTATCAATCTGGAGACGGTGGGCCGGGGGCTGGGCAAGGTGGTTGCGCTGTTTTCCCCGTTCCTGCTCGGCGGCGGCATTGCGTTCCTTATCAATGTGGTTCTCCAGCCAATGGAGCGCCGCTGGCACAGGGTATTCGGGAAAGCGCCCCGGAAGCTGGCCAGACCCGTATGCCTCACGCTCAGCACCGCGCTGGTGCTTGGATTTTTGTTTGCCGTCGTTTTTATGATGATCCCGAGCCTGCGGGAATCCGGCGAGGAGTTTATCCGCAACGTTCCGGGGTATACCGAGAAAATCGGGCACTGGTGGTCCGATACCGTTCGTTTTGCGCAGAGGTATAACATCGTCCTGCCGGAATACACCATCAATACCGACCTGCTGATCGAAAAGATCACGGCCTTTATCAATGACGCTGGCGGCGGGATCGTTACGGTGACATGGGGGGCGGCAACGTCGATCCTTTCAGGACTGGTGGACGTACTGCTGGCTTTTGTGTTTGCCCTGTATCTGCTTGCCCAAAAGGAAGTTGTGGCTGCCCATATGAAAAGACTGGTCGTAACGGTGCTTCCGCAGAGAAAAGCGCAGCGATTCCTGAGCATCGCTGCGCTGACGAACCAGACCTTCACAAACTTTGTCAGTGGACAGCTTACCGAGGCTGTCATTATCGGGGTCCTCTGCCTTGTGGGAATGCTGATTCTGGGAATTCCCTATGCCGGCGCGGTTTCCGCGTTCGTTGCCGTTACCGCGCTGGTCCCGATTTTTGGCGCGTGGCTTGGCGGCGGCCTTGGGACGCTTCTGATCCTGCTGGCGAACCCCGTCAAAGCGGTGTGGTTTGTTATCTTCCTGCTGATTTTGCAGCAGGTGGAGGGCAATCTGATTTATCCAAAGGTTGTGGGGAAGTCCGTTGGCCTCCCCGGCCTGCTTGTGCTGATGGCTGTCACGGTCGGCGGCGAGGCGTTCGGGATATTGGGAATGCTTCTCGGCGTTCCGGTCTGCGCGGTGCTGTATAGCCTTTACCTGGAGTCCATGAAGAAGGCGGACGTCCGGAGCTGAGGCGGGTCAGGACGCGCTGACGCCGATCTCGTCCAGCCAGGCGTGGAACTGGGGTAGGACATCTTCCCATTCGGCGGCGTAGGCCGGGTCGCCCCGGTGATTCTCCAGATTCATGACTTCCGTCAGATCGTGGGCCAGCGCCCTGGACAGGATGATGGAGCCGGGGACGTTCAGGTGGCTGCGGTCATAGTAATGGTCCTCCAGGTTCAGCCCTAAGCGCTGGACCTGGTCATAGGTGCAGTAATTCAGCCAGGGGACCTCTCGGGATTCAAAATAGGCGCGCATTTTGTCCGCGTTGGCGGCATAGGTGGCCGCGTCCTGAATTTTCGGCGGGGTAACGGCTACGACCTCAATGCCCTTGCTCCTGCAAAGCTCTATGATTTTGTCATAATACCCGACGCTGAATTCGGAAAAGGTGTCCACCGCCTCCGTGTAATCCCAGAGGTCCGGCGTGATGGCCAGGGGTTCCATCTGATAGCGCTCGTTATAGAGCATGGCCCCCTTTTTGAAAGCGGGGTAAGCGGCGTCTACCTGGTGGTCCGGCTGGAAGTTTTCCTCCGTCAGCTCGCTCCACAGGCTGTGATACCGGAGCATCGGAAGCTTCCAGGACAGATAGGACTGGGTGTCGTCCACGGCGCAGATCTCCCGGATCATCTGCTCCTTCAGAGCCTTGTCCGGCATGCACTCCACAACCTTCCGGTAGATGCTCTCCTGGTCTTTGGGACGCATGTCGTCAAACAGAGAGCTGAAATCGCAGATCACCACGCTGGGCGTCTGATATTCCAGGGCGTAGAGCAGCTGATAGTAGGCCGTCATGGCGCAGCGGAAAGTAATGGCAAAGTTATAGCCGGTAATGCCCGCCTCCTCGTAGGTGACAATGGGGTCGAACAGGGCGTACAGCTCACTGGTGCCGATGCACAGAACATCGATGGAGTCCGGACTTGCCCGGGAATAGAGGATATTTCTGGTATACAGGTCCTCATTGCCGGACCATCTGTAGTGCAGGATGCTCTGCAGCCCGGCAAAGCACAGGGCGAAGAGCAGAATAAAAACAAGAATCCGGATGTAAAGCTTTTTCATAAGCGTGTTTCCTCCCTCCCCTTAGAATTCCTGATAGATGAAGGAAGAACTGCTGAATTCCGGCCCGTAGATGCCGAAGATCACAATGGCGAATACGGCCAGCAGGTAGATGACAAACCGGGTCACTACGTCCTGACGGCAGACGGTTTCCCGGAGCTTCACCTTCCGCTCATGGAGAATATCCACGGCAATCAGCAGCAGAATGCCCAGATACATCAGATGAATGTTTTTGCTGTCCAGACCGTAATTGCTCAGCGTGCCGTCAAACAGAACATGGACCTGCCGCCAGCTGAAATCCCGGAAGGTCCGCCGCATAAGGGAAAAGGCTTGGGGCAGGTCCTTGGCCCGGATGAAGAAGCGGCCGAAGGTCAGGATGAGGAAGGTACGCAGGGACTGGAAAAGCCTCCAGCTCAGGGCGCTTTCGCGGATATGCAGCCCCGCCCGCGCCTTTTTATACCAGGGCCCCAGCAGCACGGCGGTGGAGACGAAGAAGGCCTGGTAGCAGCCGTATACCACATAGTTCCAGCCGGTTCCGTGCCAGACGCCTACCAACACAAAGACGATCACCGATGCCAGCGTGGCGGAAAATACCTTTTTCAGGTAATTGTTGGGTATTTTCCTGGAGAATTTCATGACGGACCGGTTCAGCACGATGGGGTAGTACAGGTACTTCTCCATGAATTCCCCCAGGGACATGTGCCAGCGCTGCCAGTATTCTGTAATGCTCCTGGAAACCAGGGGCGCGCGGAAATTCTCCGTCAGCTGAATGTCCAGCATTTCGGACAGACCCATGATCACGTCGATACCGCCGGAAAAGTCCGCGTAGATCTGGAAGCTGTAAAGCACCATGGCCCAGAAGAGCAGAAAACCGCCCGCGGCCTCGTCCTTCAGAATGGCCATGACCAGAATGCCGATCCGGTCCGCGATAACCACCTTTTTGATGTAGCCCCACAGGGAACGCTGAAGCCCCATGGTGATTTTCTCCGCTGTGGGCTGGTGCCGGAGCTTGAACTGGGGGGCTGTTTTTTTATAAAGGTTGATGGGCCCCTGGACGATGGACGGGAAATAGGTGATAAAAATGAAATAGTCCAGGAAATTGTGCTCCGCCGGGTGCTTCTTGTGGTAAATGTCGTTGGCGTAGGCAATCATGGTCAGGGTGAAATAGGACAGGCCGATGGGGGAGACCAGGTCGCTGACGTGGATGCCCTTCCCGGCGAGAAAGCCCTGCAGCAGGGCAAAGGTGTCCTTAAAGAACTTAAAGTAGCACAGAATGACCAGGGACAGGGCAACGTCCAGCCAGAAAAGGCGGCGGGCCTTGTCCTTCCGCTTTTCCAGAACGGCCTTTTCGATCCGCAGCCCCGCGAAATAGGAGATCGCCGCGCAAACCGCGATGATCGCCAGGGACTTGACGCCGGAGGTCACGGTGATGAAAATCAGGTTTGCGGCCAGCAGGACGCACCGCTGACCGTATTTCATGGCCCCGGCTCCATAGTAAAGCGCCACCACCGCCAGGGCAAAGACCACATAGGTTATTGATTTCAGTTCCATTTAACGCCCGGCCAGCTTGCTTTCCACCAGGGCGCAGATGGCGTCCAGATCGTTCAGGTTCTCAGGCTCAATGTCGTCGGCGTCGATGTCAATGTCGAATTCATCCATCAGGGAGGTGACGATCTGGATCACGTCGAAGGACTCCAGGATGCTGTCGTCGATGAGACCGGTCTCCCGCGCAAAGTCCACGTCGGGCCGGACGGATGTCAATACTTCCAGAATATGTTCTCTCATAGCTTTATTTCTCCTTTATGTACAGCTGCTTCAGCAGAGTTCTATCAATTTTTCCGTTGAGATTGATGGGCATTTCCTCCAGGGCGACAAACCGGTTGGGGAGCATATAGCCGGGCAGCTTTTCCTTCAGCACCTCGGTCAGCTCCTTGGGGTCCCTGTCTCCCTCGAAGAGGGCCACGATTTTCTGGGTGCTGTGCTCATACAGGCAGCAGCCTCTGCGGACGCCGGGCACGGCGCTGAGGGCCGTCTCGATCTCGCCCAGCTCGATACGGTGGCCCATGTGCTTGATCTGGGAGTCCTTCCGGGCCATAAAGACGATCTCGCCGTATTCGTTGTATTTTCCCAGGTCGCCGGTGCGGTAGATCCGTTCGTAGTAGTTCTTTTGCAGGGGGTTGCGGACAAAGGCCTCGGCGGTTTTTTCCGGGTTGTTGAAATAGCCGTGGGCCAGAGAGCAGCCACGGACGCAGATCTCGCCAACGGTGTCCTTTTCGGTAACAAGGGTGTCGCCGTCCAGCAGCAGAACCTCCGTATTGTTGCAGGCAAAGCCGATGGGGATGGGCTCGGAATCCTCGAATTCCCGCTCAATTTTATAGTAGGTGCAGTCGCCGGTGGCCTCCGTAGGGCCGTACAGGTTGGCGTATCTGACCTCCGGCAGGGCGGCGCGCCACATGTTGAATTGCTTCGTGGGCATGACCTCTCCCAGGAACATGACCTTTTTCAGGTATTCCGGCTTCTCCTTGTCCAGGGCACGGAAATTGACGATCATGCACAGGGCGGAGGGCACCCAGTCGATGCAGGTGATCCGCTTTTCGTTCAGATAGTGAACCAGCTTTTTGGGCAGGGAGAAGTATTTCTTCGGAACAATGTGCATGGTCGCGCCGCAGCGCAGCGTGGCGTAGATATCCTTGACGGAGGCGTCGAAGTAGAAGGGGGTCTGGTTGGCGAAAACCTCGTTTTCGTCAAATTCAAAGGTTTCGCACCACCATTCCGTGAAGTTAATCACGGACCGGTGGCTCACCAGAACGCCCTTGGGCACGCCGGTGGAGCCGGAGGTAAAAATGGCATACACGGGGTCCGTGTCGATGGACCGGCGCTGCCGGGCCTGGATCTCGTCCAGCCGGACGACGAAGCGCGCCTTGAAGTCCTCAATATAGAATACGGTGCAATCCCGCTGCACGGCCTCGGGAATCTCGTCCCCTCTGCGGGCCAGCAGGGTTTTTGCCCCCAGGGTGTCGATAATCAGCTTTACCCGCTCATAAGGCATCTGGATGTCAATGGGCACATAAAAGCCGCCGGTGTAGGCGACACCCAGAAAAGCCTCGATGACCTCCACGCTCTTGTTCATATAAACCAGCACGGGCGTGCCGATCCGCGCGTGGTCCAGCAGGCCCCCGGCAATGGCCAGGGCGCTTTCCTTCAGCTCGGAAAAGGTGATCTCCCGGTTTTCGTCGCAATAGGCCTTTTTGCTGCCGTATTTTCGTTCGGTGATCTCCAGGTAATCCACGATGTTTTTAATCATGCGTCTGTTTCCTCCTTGCGTTCAGCGGAAGAAAATATTCGGTGCTTCTCCGGAAGCGGAGAAACGGTGTTTTTCCCAAATTTTCCACGGTCGATTGTACCACAGCTTTCCCCAAATGGCAAGGTCCTTATGGAATTCTTGACAGAGTATCGCAAGACAACTCCCCAATCTCCCGTTTTCGGCGTCTGCCGGTTTCATCAGAGGTTTCTTTGTGCAAACTGGACAAGCAGAGACAAGAAGTAGCCGCTCTGTCTCTTTCACTTTGCCATGGTTTCCGGTATACTTAGGGCAGAATCAAACCATCATGGGAGGAATCTGTCCTATGCGTTACGGCTATTTCGACAATGACCGCCGGGAGTACGTCATCGACCGGGTGGACGTGCCCGCGTCCTGGACCAATTATATCGGCCTGAAGGACTTTTACGGCGTATTCAACCACACCGCGGCGGGCTATGTGCTTTACAAATCTTCCGAGTACCACCGTATTACCCGCTTCCGGCCCAACGGCCCTATGGACGGGCCGGGACACTATGTCTACATCCGGGACAACGACACCGGGGACTACTGGTCCGTGTCCTGGCAGCCTGTGGGCAAGCCCAAGGAGCACTACTCCTGCCGCCATGGCCTGAGCTACAGCAAGTATCTCTGCGACTATTCCGGCATCAACGCCCAGCAGACTCTGTTCGCCGCCATTGAGGACCCTGTGGAGATCTGGGACGTGCGTCTGCGCAACGATTCCGGCAAAAAACGGAACCTCTCCGTATTTTCCTATCTGGAATTCAGCTTCCATCAGGTGCCCATGGACAACCAGAACTTCCAGATGAGCCTTTACGCCACCGGCAGCCGGTATGCAGACGGCGTCATTGAGGAGGACCTCTACTATGAGGAGGACGGCTTCCAGTTCTTTACCTCTGACTTTACCCCAGACGGTTTCGACAGCTGCCGGGACGCTTTCCTGGGTCACTACCGCACGGAGCGGAACCCCCAGGCTGTGGAAGCGGGCAAATGCTCCGGCTCCTTCCGGAAGGGCGGCAATCACTGCGGCTGCCTGATGAAAACCATTTCTCTGGAGCCTGGCCAGGAGCAAAGGCTTTTGTTCCTGCTGGGCGAGGGCGATCTGGAAACCGGCAAGACCATGCGCCGGAAGTACACCCAGGCAAAAGCGGACCGGGACTTCGCCGAGACCGCGAAATTCTGGGACGACCGGCTGAAATGCCTGCAGGTTTCCACCCCCAACCAGGCTATGAATACCGAGCTGAACATCTGGAACCTGTACCAGAGTGAGATCAACGTCATGTTCTCCCGGTTCACCTCCTTCATCGAGGTTGGCGGCCGGGTGGGCCTGGGCTACCGGGATACGGCTCAGGACGCCATGATGGTGCTCCACGCCGACCCGGCAGGGTGCCGGATGCGGATCACCCAGCTTCTGAAAGCTTTGACCTATGAGGGCTACGGTCTGCACCTGTTTGAGCCCAGGTGGTTCGAGCCGGAGGAAAAGCAGCAATCCTTCAAGTCCCCCACGGTGGTGCCTACCCCGGACAAGAGCCAGATCGTCCACGGGCTGAAGGATGCCTGCGCGGACGACGCCCTGTGGCTGGTCAGCTCCATTGTGCAGTATGTGAAGGAGACCGGGGACGCGGGCTTTGTGGACCAGGTGATCCGCTATGCCGAAGGCGGCGAGGGTACAGTCTATGAGCATATGGAGCGTATTCTGGACTTCTCCGCCAGACAGGTGGGCGCCCACGGCATCTGCAAGGGCCTCCGGGCGGACTGGAACGACTGTCTGAACCTGGGCGGCGGCGAAAGCGCCATGGTCAGCTTCCTGCACTGCTGGGCCCTGGGCAATTTCGTGGAGCTTGCCAAAAAGCTGGGCCGGGAAGAGGATGCAGTCCGTTATGCCGCCATGGCGGAGAGCGTGAAGCAGGTCAGCCGGAAGGAGCTGTGGGACGGCAAATGGTTCATCCGGGGCATTACCGCCAAGGGCCGGAAGATCGGAACCCAGGCGGATACCGAGGGCCGGGTCCATATGGAGAGCAATACCTGGGCGGTGCTGTCCGGTGCGGCGGACCAGGAGCAGGGGAAACTGGCCATGGACGCCGTGGACGCGTACCTCTACACCCCCTATGGTCTGATGCTGAACGCCCCCTGCTTCACGGTGCCGGACGACGATATCGGCTTCGTGACCCGGGTCTACCCGGGGCTGAAGGAGAACGGTTCCGTTTTCAGCCACCCCAACCCCTGGGCCTGGTGCGCCGAGGCGATCCTGGGTCGGGGCAGCCGGGCCATGAAGTTCTATGACGCCCTGTGCCCCGCCATGCAGAATGACAAGATCGAGATTCGCAAGGCGGAACCCTATACCTACTGCCAGTTCATTTCCGGCAAGGACCACACCACCTACGGCGAGGCCCACCATCCCTTCATGACCGGCTCCGCCGGCTGGGCCTACTATGCGGCCACCCAGTATCTGCTGGGCGTCCGGCCGGAGTTTGACGGCCTGACCGTGGACCCCTGCATCCCGGCGGATTGGAAGGAATTCTCCGTGGACCGGGTATTCCGGGGAGCGGAGTACCGCATTCATGTGACGAATCCCAAGGGCGTGGAAAAGGGCGTGGCGGAGATAAAGCTCAACGGCGAGACCGTAAGGACCATCCCCGTGCAGGCGCCCGGCACGGTCAATACCGTTGATGTCACCATGGGCTGAGAAAGGAAGAGAGAAAAATGATTAAATTCGGAACCGGCGGCTGGCGCGCTGTCATCGCCGATGAATTCACAAGAGCCAATATCCGCCTGGTGGCGGCGGGCCTGTGCGGACTGATGAAGTCCGAGGGCCTGGAGGGCACGGAGGTCTGCGTGGGCTACGACCGGCGCTTCCTTTCCAAGGAGGCCTGCCATTGGGTAGCGGAGGTGCTGGCGGGCTTCGGCTATAAGCCTCTGGTGGTCAATCGTTCCTCGCCCACGCCGCTTATCATGTTCACGGTGAAGCAGTTCCATCTTCCCTACGGCATGGCCATCACAGCCAGCCACAACCCGGCCATTTACAACGGCATCAAGGTCTTCACCGCCGGCGGCCGGGACGCGGACCAGGTCGTGACCGGGAAGATCGAGGCGGAGATCGCCAAGGTGGATCCCGAAAAAATTCCGGATGTGGACTATGATACGGCCCTGGAGCAGGGAATCATCCGGGAGATATACCCCTTCAACGACTATATTGACAGCATCCTGCAATTTTTGGATGTGGATAAGATCAAGGCGTCCCGGCTGCGTATTGCGGTGGACCCCATGTACGGCGTCAGCCAGAGCAGCCTTCGGACCATCCTCATGACCTGCCGCTGCGATGTGGATGTGATCCACGAGCAGCACGACACCCTGTTCGGCGGCAGAATGCCCGCCCCCAGCGCCGACGCCCTGCGGCTGCTGAGCAACTATGTGGTGGAGAACCGCTGCAATCTGGGCCTTGCCACCGACGGCGACGCGGACCGGCTGGGCGTTATTGATGAAAAGGGCAATTACCTCCACCCCAATACCCTGCTGGTGCTGCTGTACTATTACCTGCTGAAATACCGGGGCTGGACAGGCCCCTGCGTGCGCAACAACTCCACCACCCATCTGCTGGACCGGGTGGCGGCGGACTTCGGGGAAACCTGCTATGAGGTCAACGTGGGCTTCAAGCACATCTCCGCCAAAATGGCCGAGACCAACGCCGTCATCGGCGGCGAGTCCTCCGGCGGCCTGGCCGTCCGGGGCCATATCGCGGGCAAGGACGGCATCTATGCCGCGGCGCTGCTGGTGGAAATGCTGGCCGTCACCGGAAAGAGCGTTTCCGAGCTGTACCGGGAGATCACGGAGAAGTACGGCACGCTCTACTATGAGGACGCTGCCTTTACCATGAAGCCCGCCCGGAAGGCGGAGCTTCAGGAGCTGCTGTTCGTGAAGCAGGCGCTGCCGGATTTCGGCAAGGAGATCGACCATGTGAGCCGGGCCGACGGCTGCAAGGTGTTCTTCAAGGACGGCAGCTGGATCATCTGCCGCTTCTCCGGCACGGAGCCCCTGCTGCGCATGGCCGCCGAGGGAAATACCCGGACCGAAGCGCTGGACGATATCCGCACCTGGCGAAAGGCGCTGGACCTGTAAGCTGTACGATTTGCCGGAAGTCCCCTTGCGGGATTTCCGGCGTTGTGCTAAAATAGCATAAATGGGGCCAATGAGTCTGTTGACGCAATGTTTTTACCTTGCTTCAATTTGACTGAAAACCCTGCCCGTATTTTACCTGGGTGCCTCCGGCGGCGGTTTTCTTGCTTCTGCAAGAAAATCGATAAGAAGCA
>CAVLCF010000052.1:0-52882 GCA_963661735.1 bacterium
AGTGCTCCGAGCGCAAAAATGAGGCTGCTGCAAAAACGAATTTTGCAACAGCCCCCTGTTTTTCTTTTCACCGGAAGTCATTCCGACAGGATGCGCGTTCTGACTGGGCTATACTTGTTTCAGCAAACAAAAAGGAGGACTTTACCATGCATTTTACCAGTTTCCAGGAGGGGGACAAGCTGACCATTGCCCTGACCGGGGAGATCGATCACCACTGCGCCAAAGCGTACATTCAGGTCATCGCCGCCAAGATCGAGACCTATATGCCGGAAATCTGCGTACTGGATTTCCGGGACGTGACCTTTGTGGATTCTTCCGGCATCGCCGTTGTGATAAACGCCCTGCGCAGCATGAGCCAGATCGAGGGAAAGCTGCTGCTGACGGGCATTTCCCCCCAGCCCATGCGGGTATTCCGGGCGTCGGGGCTTGACAAGCTTGTGGAGATTCGGGAGGCGGTATCATGAAATTCGGAAACTATATGATTTTGGAATTCCCCAGCAAATCCTGCAACGAGGCCTTTGCCCGCAGCGCCGTGGCCTGCTTCGCGGCCCAGATGGACCCGACCCTGGAGGAGCTGGGGGACATCCGCACGGCGGTCTCTGAGGCCGTTACCAACTGCATTGTCCATGCTTACCCGGAAAAGCTGGGCATTATCACCCTGCGCTGCCGGATTCTCAAGGACAATGTGCTGGATATTGTCATCAAGGACAAGGGGGTTGGCATCCCGGATGTGGAGCAGGCCCGGCGGCCCAGCTTCACCACCGGCGGGGCCGAGCGCAGCGGCATGGGTTTTACCATTATGGAGAGCTTCATGACCAATCTGGAGATCACCTCCGTGGAAGGGCGGGGGACCAGCGTACATATGCGCCGGAAGCTGCAGCGCCGCCAATGAGTGTCCCCGAAGAGCTGATCGCCCGGGCCCAGGCTGGGGACACCCAGGCGGGGGAGCAGCTGGTGACGGAAAACGCGGGGCTTATCTGGGCGGTGGCCCGCCGGTTTCAGGGCCGGGGCACGGAATTGGAAGACCTTTATCAGCTTGGCTGCCTGGGGTTCCTGAAAGCGGTCGAGGGCTTCGACCCGGCTTTCGGCACCCAGTTCTCCACCTATGCTGTGCCCAAAATCGCCGGGGAGATCCGACGATTCCTCCGGGACGACGGCACGGTAAAGGTCTCCCGGGGACTCAAGGAGCAGTCCGCCTCCGTGAAAGCGGCCCGCAGCCGGTTGACTGCCCGCCTGGACCGGGAGCCGACCCTTTCGGAACTCTCCGGGGAGACGGGACTTTCCCCGGAAGAGATCGCCATGGCAGAGACCGCCACCGCCGCTACGGAGTCCATCTACCGGGAGACCGGCGAGGAGGGCTTCACCCTGGAAAGCGTCCTGACGGACACGGAGTCCGAAGAGCGCATGGTGGAAAAAATTGCTCTGCGGCAGGCGGTGAGAGCTCTGCCGGAGCGGGAAAGGCAGGTCATCGCCCTGCGGTATTTCCATGGCCTGACCCAGCAGCGGGCGGCGTCCATCCTGGGCATCAGCCAGGTCCAAGTCTCCCGGGTGGAGCGAAAAGCACTTGGAATGCTGCGGGAAAGGCTGAACTAGTCGGAAACGGCCTGTGTCCGCAAATACGCGCATTTTTAATAAAAACAGCAGATTCTGCTTCCCGGCATGCCGCCGTAACGGTATGCCGGGATTTTTTCTTGTTTTTTACGCAGGCTCTATTATGCAATTTACATTGTGTCTGTATACTCAGCTCCAAACGCAGAAAAGAGGACCGCCATGGAAATTCGACTGAAGCAGATTTCAAAAAGCTTTGACAAAAGGCAGGTTATTCACCCGACTTCATTGACTATTCGAGACGGGAGCTTTACAACATTGCTTGGCCCCTCCGGCTGCGGCAAAACGACGCTTCTGCGTATGATCGCCGGGTTGGAAACACCGGACGATGGCGAAGTATGGCTAGACGATACCTGTATTTTTTCCAAGAAGGATAAAATAAACCTGCCGCCGGAAAAGCGGAATCTTGGCTTTGTATTTCAGGATTTCGCGCTCTGGCCCCATATGACCGTATTTGAAAATGTGGCTTTCGGTCTGCGGGCAAGAAGGGATACCAAAGACTTGCGGAGCAGAGTCAGAGAGGCGCTGCGCACCGTGCATCTGGAGGACTTTGAAAAGCGCTACCCCCACCAGCTTTCCGGCGGTCAGCAGCAGCGGGTCGCCTTTGCCCGTGCCATCGCAGTTCGGCCGGGGTGTATTCTGTTTGATGAACCGCTTTCCGCGCTGGATGCCATGCTTCGGGAGGAAATGCGGCATGAGCTCACAGAGCTGACTTCCGCCTTGGGCATTACTTCTGTGTTCGTGACACACGACCAGGCAGAGGCTATGAGCATGAGCGACCGCATCGCCGTTCTGAACGGCGGTTATGTGGAGCAGTACGCGGCACCGGAGACCATCTACCACAAACCGGCCACCGAATTTGTCGCGCGCTTCGTGGGAAAATCCAACTGGCTCAGTGAAACGGAAATGTTCCGCCCGGAAGCCGCTGTGCAGACGGCGGAAAGCGGTGCAATGCATTTTGAGCTTCCTGTCCAAAGTGTACAGTACCTGGGAAGCACCTATGAGATCACGGTTCCTTATCAGAACGTAATATGGACACTTCACAGCAGCCGGAAAGCAACGCCCGGCGACGTTGTGCCCGTTTACATAGATCCAAATCAAGTCATTACGTTTCAAAAGAAAGAGGTTTTATCAGCATGAAAAGAACTATCATATGCATCCTGCTTGCCTTGTGCCTGTGTGTTGGCCTGGCAGCCTGCGGCGGAAACACCGCACCCAATGAAACCGTCCCGTCTACCCAGTCTCCCGCCTCATCCGAGGCAACGGACGCACCTGCTTCCGAAAGCACCGCGGAGCCTGCGCAGCAGCTTTCCGGGAAGGTAACGGTTTATATGCCCAGTCCCGCCGGTCTTGCGGACAAGCTGGCCGCGGCATTTACCGAAAAGACCGGTGTTGAAGTAGAGCAGTTTCAGGGGACTACCGGTGAGATCCTTGCCCGCCTGGAAGCGGAGCAGGCAAACCCCATTGCTGACGTTGTGATTCTTGCCTCCTGGTCCGACGGCCTGAGCATGAAGGCTGACGGACAGCTGGAAAGCTACACGCCCGCGAACGCCGACAAGATCAACGAAGGCTGGATCGATGAGGACAGCATGCTCTTTGGCTCCAGCGCATCCGCTGTCGGCGTGATTTACAACACAACGGTCATCTCCGAGCTGAACGCCGACTGGTCTGAGCTGGCGGACGGGCAGTACAAGGATATGATCGCTATCCCTGACCCCGAAAAGTCCGGCGCGTGCAAGGACTTCCTTGCTGGCTTTGTGACCGGCACCGAGAACGGTGAAGCTGTCCTGCAGAGCTGGTCGGACAATGGCCTGACTATCCCCGGCGCGAACAAGGCAGCATTGGAAGCTGTCACTACCGGCGAGAAGGGCATCCTGATCGCGGGCGTGGACTACAACGCCTATTCCTCCATGGCAAAGGGCGAGCCGCTGAACATCTACTATCCCGCTTCCGGGACGGTAGTCAACCCCCGCCCCGCCATGATCCTCAAGACGGCCCCGAACATGGACAATGCAAAGGCGTTTGTTGACTTCCTGTTCAGCGATGAGGCACAGCAGCTTGTTGCCGACGCCTATCTGCTGCCCGGCCGCAGTGATGTGCGGTGTGATAGCCGCACCAATCTCTCCGATATTCCCCAGATCCCCACCGATTGGACAAAAATGATGGAAGTCGCCTCTGACACCGCGGCAAAGCTCAACAGTCTCTGCAAGTAACACGCTGGAGGGCTTATGAGAAAAATCGACCTGAAAAAGAGTCTCCCGCCTACTGCCTTGCTGGTGCTTTTGACCGGCCTGATCCTCTGCCCTCTGATTACAGTTTTCGCCAAGGCGGTCATCGTTGATGGCCGCCTTGACCTGTATCAGGCATGGAGGACCATCGCAAGTCCGGACAATGTGCAGACAGTTTGCAATTCCATGCTGTTGGGCGTGTGCGTTGTGCTGTGCTCTACAGCCATTGCGGTGCCCACGGCTTATCTGCTTGCCCGCACCCAGCTGGCAAAGCAGAGTTGGCTGGATATTCTCTTTATGATCCCGTTTATGACGCCGCCCTATATCGCCTCTATGGGGTGGATCCTGTTTATGCAGAAGAGGGGGCTGTTCCAGCAGCTTTTCCCGGCGACCGGCTCCTGGTCGGAGGGCTTCTTTTGCTTCGGCGGCCTGGTATTGGTCATGAGTCTGCATGTATTCCCGTTTCTTATGACCATGCTCAAAAATGCTATGCTGAACATCCCGGCAAGTCTGGAGGAAAGCGGTGCGATCTTTGGCGCTGGATTTGCGTTGCGGCTTCGGAAAATTTTTGCGCCGCTGCTTACCGGAAACTACGCCATCGGCGCACTGCTGGTATTTGTCAAAACACTCTCCGAATACGGAACGCCCTATACGCTGGGACGGCGCATTGGTTTTTATGTGTTTACCACCGACATTCACCGGTATTCTACCACCGCGCCCATTGACTTTGGACGCTCGGCCAGCCTGTCCTCCATTCTGGTCTGCATTTGTATGGCCATGTGGCTGATACAGAACGAGATTACCAGTAAAACCAGCTACCGGCTGCTCAGCGGCAAGGGAAGCCGCTCGGCACGGACAAAGCTGTCTGCCGCCGGGCAGATCGGCGCGTGGCTCTGGGTCGCTTTTGTGGCATTGATCGCCATCGGCGTGCCCTATTTCTCAATTATCTCTACTTCGCTTATCAAGCTGCGTGGCTATGGATTGGCCGCGGGAAACTTTACCCTGGAACACTATAAGGAGCTGCTGACCACGCCGAAGGCGCTGGCCTCCATCTGGAAGAGTCTGTTCCTTGCCGTATCGTCCGCCACCATCTGTTCCGTGATCGGTACGGCTGTAGTGGTCGCTGTACGGAAATCCAATGGCTTCCTGAAAAAAGCGCTGGAAGCTGTAAGCCTGCTGCCCGAAATGCTCCCCAGCATCGTTCTTGTCATCGGCATTATGCTGTTCTGGAACACGATTTATAAGGTGATCCCGCTCTATAACACCATCGGCATTATGGTGCTGGCATATGTGGTACTGTATCTCCCATACACGGTGCAGTATGTTACATCCGCCTTTACGCAGATCAATGACAGCCTTTTGCAGGCGGGGCGTGTATTTGGCGGTACGCCTGCCTATGTGTTCCGCCGCATTACACTGCCCATGATCTCCCGCGGTATCTTTGCCGGATGGATGATGATCTTCATCATCGCTTTCCGTGAGCTTGTGACTGCCAGTCTCATTGCTCCGCCCAATACACTGGTGGTTTCCACCTATATCAACCGTGAGTTTGAGCAGGGAAGCGTGTCGCTTGGCATGGCAATGGCGGTACTGTGTGTCCTTATCACAACAACGGTGCTGGTGGTTTTTAACCGCGTTGTCGGGAAGAGGAGGGGATAGCATGGAGCTTATGATTGCCGGCGGCGTAGGGGAGCATGGCCGCAATTGTTTTCTGGTACAGAACGAGACGCTCCGCTTCCTGGTGGACTGCGGAAAAATGGCGGACACACCGGAGGCCCCCTTCCCCCGGCTGACCCAGGAACAAATCAGGAGCCTGGATGCCGTGTTTCTGACCCACTCCCATGCCGATCACACCGGCGCGCTGCCATGGCTGTATGAGAACGGCTTTCAGGGGATCGTGATCGCAGCGGCGGAAACGCTTCGTCAGCTTCCCTTTGCGCTGCCGGAAAGCTGCGCGCTGGAGATGCTGTGTCCGGCCGGGGCAGGACGGTTCCGGCATCTGGACATCCAATGGGGACGCAGCGGACACTGCGCGGGCAGCGTGTGGTACCACTTCACCGGAAATAGTACGTCCATTTTCTTCTCGGGAGACTACACGGAGGATACACTGGTTTATGCCTGTGACCCCATCCGAAACCGGCGGGCTGACCTGGCGGTCCTGGACTGCGCTTACGGTCTGGACGCAACGCCTTACCAAGTGTACTGTCATCAACTGGTCCAACGAACCAGAGAACTGTTGGATCAGCATCAATTGCTCCTGTTTCCCGTGCCGAAATATGGGCGGGGAATGGAAATCCTGAAGCTTTTTTCTGATTGCCTGCCCGGCGTTTCCTATTATGCTGACGCACTTTTCCGAAAAAATCTTGCGGAGCTGAATAGAGGCGGTTTCTGGTACAAATCCGCAAAAATCGATGCCGCTGTCCAAGCGTACAACGGAGAAACCCGGGGCATTGTATTCGTCAGCGATCCGCAGCTGCGAAGCGAGGCGGCGCGGCGCATCGCCGAACAGCTCCTGTCACTGGACGCAATGGCAGTCATGACCGGAACCCTGGAAAAAAACGGATTCAGCGAACGGCTTTTCCGACAGGGTTGGGCGAAAATGCTGCGCTATCCTGTGCATCTGAACAGCGTGCAATACATGATACTAAAAGAGAAAAACAGCTTTAAGCAGACGATCCCCTATCACACCAGGGAATTCTCTGCCGACCAGGCTCAAAAAACGAAATGAGGCAGCGCCTGTTAAGCCTTGCTTTTTAGGGGTGTTTGCGGTAAAATAAGAGGCATCGACAAGACAAACAGAAATGACAGGTGCTTCTATGAATAATGAACTGGATTCCAGATTTTTGGCCGCCCGGCGGAAATACATTGCCTCCCGCTTTTCCATGCTCAATGACATGCAGCGGGAGGCGGTGCTGACCACCGAGGGGCCTCTTTTGCTGCTGGCGGGCGCGGGCAGCGGCAAGACCACGGTGCTCATCAACCGGATCGCCAATATTCTGCGCTATGGCCGGGGTTCCGAAGGAAAGGAAATCCCGGACTTTGTCCGGGATGAGGATGTGGCCTTCCTGGAAGACCTGCCTGCGGACCCTACCCCGGAACAGACGGACCGGGCGGACTGGCTCTGCGCGCTGGAGCCTGCCAACCCCTGGAACGTCATTGCAATCACCTTTACCAACAAGGCCGCCGGAGAGATGAAGGAGCGGCTTTCCAATATGCTGGGGGCCAGTGCCGAGGATATCTGGGCCATGACCTTCCACGCCGCCTGCTGCCGCATCCTGCGCAGATACATAGACCGCTGCGGCTATACCTCCAGCTTCACGATTTACGATACATCAGACTCCGAACGGCTCATGAAGGAAATTCTGCGGGATCAGGGGCTGGACGACAAGACCTATCCGCCCCGGTATGTGCTCAGCATCATCGGCCGCCAGAAGGACCGGCTTATCTCTCCGGAGGAGATGGAAGAGGACAGCCGCAGCGCCTCGGATTACCGCATTGTCCAGATCGCCAAGGTCTACGGCATTTATCAGAAGCGGCTGAAGGACAACAACGCCCTGGATTTTGACGACATTCTCTATGTGACTGTAAAGCTTCTGCAGCAGGATCAGGAGGTCCGGGAATACTACCAGCGGAAATTTCACTATGTACTGGTGGATGAGTACCAGGACACCAACCACGTCCAGTATCTTCTGACGGAGCTGCTGGCAGGGGACAGGCGGAACATCTGCGTGGTGGGCGACGACGACCAGAGCATTTACCGCTTCCGGGGCGCGACCATTGAGAATATTCTCTCCTTTGAAGAGCAGTACCCCGGGGCAAGAGTGATCCGGCTGGAGCAGAACTACCGCTCCACCCAGTCCATTCTGGACGCGGCCAACGCCGTCATTGCCCACAACGAGGGCCGCAAGGGCAAGCACCTTTGGACGGACAACGGCACCGGGGAGCCGATCCTGGTATATGAGGCGGAAAACGAAGGGGCCGAGGGTAATTTCGTGGCCAGCCAGATCCTCTCCAGATC
This sequence comes from bacterium, assembly GCA_963661735.1. GTDB lineage: Bacteria > Bacillota > Clostridia > Oscillospirales > Oscillospiraceae > Faecousia. Next base: position 7,855 of record CAVLCF010000052.1, read on the forward strand.
CAAAGGCCATGACTTCAAGGATTATGCCATTTTGTACCGGACCAACGCCCAGTCCAACGCTCTGGAATATGCCCTGAAGCGCAACGGCATTCCCTATCGGGTCATCGGCGGCATGCGCTTCTTCGAGCGGGCGGAGATCAAGGATATGCTGTCCTACCTCTGTGTCATCAACAACCGGGCGGACGATCTGCGCCTGAACCGGATCATCAACAACCCCCCCAGAGGTCTGGGAGCCAAGACCGTTGAGACAGTCCAGAAGCTGGCCGAGGCCGAGGGAAAGAGCGTCTATGAGGTGGTCTGCGACCCCTATAATTACGGCCCTCTGGAAAAGGCGGCTCAAAAGCTGCTGCAGTTTTCCGCTCTGATCGAGGAGCTGGCGGGACTTCTTGCAAACGGCATGAGCCTGCCGGAATTCTATGACGAGCTGCTGATTCGCACGGGCTACGCCGACATGCTCATGTCCAAGCCCACGGAGGAGAACAAAACCAAGCTGGAAAACGTAAAGGAATTGAAATCCAGCATCCAGTCCTACCTTGCCAATACCACGGAGCCGACCCTGTCTGGCTTTTTGGAAGAGATATCTCTGTACACTGACCTGGAGCAGTACAATGAAGGGGACGATGCCGTGGTCATGATGACCATTCATTCCGCCAAGGGCCTGGAATTTCCCCATGTGTTCCTGGTGGGTTTTGAGGACGGCCTGTTCCCCGGCATGCGGGCCATCGGCGACCGGGAGGAGATGGAGGAAGAGCGGCGGTTGTGCTACGTAGCCATCACCCGGGCCAAGAAGTCTTTGACCATCAGCCACGCCAGAATGCGTATGATCTATGGCCGCACGGCCTCGGCACTTCCCTCCCGGTTTTTGCAGGAAATTCCCGAAAACTGCATTGTAAAGCGGGGCGGCTACCATCATCAGGTCCAGGAGAAGAGCCGAGAGAGCTACGAAAAGCGGATCGCGAAAAGCCATGGATATCTATCCTCCACCATCCGGGCCCAGGCGGCCCCCAGCGCCCCAACACCGGAATTCAGCAAGGGCGACATGGTCATGCACGCGGCCTTCGGCAAGGGTATGGTGATCTCCGTCATAAAAATGGGCGGCGATGCCCTGTTGGAAGTGGCCTTTGATGACATCGGCACCAAAAAGCTCATGGCAAAGGCCGCCGGGGCGCATATGAAGAAGCTTTGACGCATACCCTTGCCCCAGGGGGGTGCGGGACTTGCGGCGTTTTCTGATGCGTTGGTTGGTGCGGCTGCTGCTGGTTCTGGCGGCGGTGCTGGGGCTTTTTCTGGTGTTTCGCAGCCACTACCGCCCTTTATTGCGGGAGTTGGCGGAGACTCAGATCAAGAACGCCACCTCTGATCTGACCAACGATGCTCTGACCGAACAGCTGAGCCGGGACAGCGTCGCCTATGACCGCATCGTCTACTTTGAAAAGGATTTGAACGGCCGGATCACAGCCATGAAAACCAATATTCTGGAAGTCAACCGGATGAAAACGGAGATTCTGGACCTTATTAACCAGGAGATCCTGTCCTGGGACACGGCCAAGATCGGGATCCCCATCGGCAATCTGATTTTCCCGGAGCTTTTCGCCGGGAAGGGCTTTTCCATTCCGGTGCACGTTCTGTCCATCCGCAACTCGGATGCCACCTTTGAAAGCCGCTTTCAGCAGGCGGGCATCAACCAGACACTGCATCGGCTCGTAATGGAGGTTCAGGTGGACGCCAGCATTCTGGTGCTGGGCCAGACGGAGAGCTTTTCCATCACCAGCGAGGTTGTTGTGGCGGAGACCGTGATCGTCGGAGAGGTCCCCGGTACGTTTTTGAACACAGGAGGCATTTATGGAACCCAAACAGAGAATTGAGGAGCTGACGAAGCTCTTAAACGATGCGGGCTACCGGTACTATGTGCTGGATGACCCCACCATGCCCGACTTTGAATATGACCGCCTGCTGCGGGAGCTGGAGGACCTGGAAAAGGCCAACCCGGAGCTGGCCCTGCCGGATTCTCCAACCAAGCGGGTAGGAGGGCAGGCGGTAAATACCTTCGGCGAGGTAACACACGCGGTGCCCCTGATGAGCTTACAGGATGTGTTCAGCATGGAGGAGCTGGATGATTTTCTGGTGCGCACCCAGGAAGCCGTGCCCGGCGCGTCCTTCTCCGTGGAACCGAAAATCGATGGCCTCTCTGTGGCCCTGGAATATGAAAATGGGCTGTTTGTAAGAGGGGCCACCCGGGGAGACGGTGTTGTGGGCGAGGATGTGACGGAGAATCTGAAAACCATTCGCTCCATTCCCATGGCCCTGGAAAACGCTCCGGCCCGGCTCATTGTCCGGGGCGAGGTATTTATGCCCAAGAAAACCTTCCATGCTCTGAATGATGCCTTGGAGGAAAACGGAGAAAAAACCTTTGCCAACCCAAGAAACGCAGCGGCTGGCTCTCTGCGGCAGAAGGACCCCAAGGTGACAGCAAGGCGGAAGCTTGACATCCTGGTGTTCAACGTCCAGCTGGCGGAGGGAAAGTCCTTTTCCAGCCACGTGGAAACCCTGGAATATCTGAAAGCGCTGCGTTTCAAGGTCATTCCCTACAAGTGCCTTTCCGACAGAGAAAAAATTCACGCGGAGGTCACCCGCATCAACGAGGAGCGGGAGAAGCTCAGCTGCGATATCGACGGCGCGGTCATCAAGCTGGACGATCTGGCCGCCCGGGAGACCCTGGGGGCCACGGCCAAATTTCCCCGGTGGGCCGTTGCCTACAAGTATCCTCCGGAGGAGAAGGAAACCGTCGTGGAGGACATCATTGTCCAGGTGGGCCGTACAGGTGTGCTGACGCCCAAGGCGGTTGTAGCTCCCGTGCGCCTGGCGGGCACCACTGTCACCAACGCGACTTTGCACAATCAGGACTTTATCTCCCGGCTGGATATCCGGATAGGGGACGCGGTGCGCATCCGCAAGGCCGGGGAGATCATCCCGGAAATTCTGGAAGTGAACCGCTCCAAGCGGCCGGAGGGGGCGCAGCCCTATTTCCTGCCGAAAAAATGCCCCGTCTGCGGCGCGGCCGTAGAACGGGACGAGGATGGGGCTTTTCTGCGCTGCACAGGCGCGGAGTGCCCCGCCCAGCTAAGCCGGAACATTGCCCATTTTGTCAGCCGGGATGCCATGGACATTGAGGGGCTGGGCAGCGCTATTGTGGACAGCCTCATTGAAAAAGGGTCTGTTCGCTCCCCGGCGGATATCTACTATCTGACGTTGGACGAGTTGTCCGGCCTCTGGAAGTCCGGCACGAAGGCCGCCCAGAAGCTGCTGAGCGCCATTGAAGCGAGCAAGCAGCAGGACGTGTCCCGGCTGATTTTCGCTCTGGGCATCCGGCAGGTGGGGGCAAAGACCGGAAAAAGTCTGGCGTCTTACTTCGGCAGCCTGGAAAAGCTCATGGAAGCCAGCCTGGAAGAGCTGACCGAGGTTCCGGATATCGGCGAAGTGACTGCGAAGAGCATTTACGAGTGGTTCGCCCAACCCCAGTCCCGGCATATGCTTCGGCGGCTCAAGGACGCAGGGGTGAACTTTGAAAGCAGACGCGTTGTCTCCGATACCCGGTTTGCCGGAAAAACCATTGTGCTCACCGGCGCTCTGAGCAAATTCACCCGGGAAGAGGCCACGGAGAAGATCGAGCTTTTCGGCGGCAAGGCCTCCGGCTCTGTTTCCAAAAAGACCAGCTTTGTGGTAGCAGGGGAAAACGCCGGTTCCAAGGAACGCAAGGCCAGGGAACTTGGCATCCCTGTGCTGACAGAAGACGAGTTTTTGGAGATGCTTTCGTAACGAACCGGGGCGGCACAGTGTGCCGCCCCGAAAGCTTAGTTATTCAGCTCCAGCCGCATATCCAGGAGCGTCTGGTAGCCGGTATACTTGGAGAGAAAGCCCTTGGGGTTTCTTCCAAACTCCACAAAGCCGAATTTTTGATACATGGACACGGCCCGCTCATTGTCCGCCACCACGCTGAGTTCCAGCTGGGTGTAGTGGGCCAGCTTGGCGCACTGGATGACCGCCTCCATCAGGGCTTTGCCAATGCCCAGGCCCCAGAAAGCTTCGTCAACGCTGATGCCAAATTCCGCCCGGTGGCGGACCTTGTATCTGCCGCCCAGGGCGTAGAGGCCCAGGCAGCCGCAGAGCGTACTGTCCAGCTCTGCCAATAACATGATTTCCCGGTCGCTTTCCAGCATTCCCTTCAGGTATTCCGCTTCCTGCTCCGGGGTGAACCGGCGCTCATCCGGGTAGGACAACAGATAATCCGTCTGGCTGTGGGTCAGAACAATCAGATCCAGAAGGGCCTGGGCATCCGCAGGCTCCGCATTCCGAATGCGCAGGGTGCGGCCGTCCCGCAAAGGCAGTGTTTTCTCATATCGCATGGTTTCTCTCTCCTTTACAGGGAAAAATCATCCTCGTTGTACCGGCTGAAATCCATGGCCTTGGGTTTGGCCGGGATGCGCTTGAAGGGATCATATTGGAAACGGCGGCAGAAGCTGTCCGGCGCGCGGACGCCCTTCTTGACGCAGAGGATCTGATCGTCGCACAGGGCCACGCCGTGCCTGCAGTAGGCGCAGGCCTTGTCTATTTTCTTTCGGAAAAGCATAATTTCCTCCCGGGCGGATGTTTGAAACCATTATACACCTTGCCGCGCCAAAAAGCTACCTTTTGGGGAAGAAAAATAAGGGTAGCTGCAAGAACTCCCAGGAAAAGAAACGCTTTCCGCAGAAGAAGCCAGCCCAGGAGCACAGAAAATAGCGCCTGAAGGAGCTTCCCGGACCAATAGTACCGCAAGCCAAGTCCCGGACAGACGAAGGCAGTCTGCATGCCCACACAGACTCCGCCAAAAGATACCATTCCGGCGGCCAGCAGAAACCGGGCGCTTTCCGAGGCTACATTTTGCAGGGCGCAGCAGCCGTTTGTAAGCTCGAGAAATCCGGCAACGGCTGCTTGTACGGGACCATCCAGATGCAGATAAGTATCGAAAAAGTTCAGCATGGTCCGGAAAAGGATTACCGTCACGCAGATCTTTCCCATGGCTGCCCCAGCCTGACCAAGGGGGTCCGTGCCGGATGCGCCAGTCGCTGCCGCGGAATCGGCTCTTTTGGGCAGAAGCCGGGAGGCAGCCCAGGCGCCGAACAGGGCGCAGAGCCACAGCATGGCTCCGGCAAAGGGATCTGCAAATTGCCGGGCCACGATGCCGAACAAAAAAGCCGGTCCCGGCAGATTGCAGAAGCCCAGCAGGATTTCCCCGTCCCGCCGATTCAGCTGCTCCTGCCGCACAGCCTGGGCGACACAGGCCGCCCCGGCGGGATAGCCCCCCAGCAGGGCGGGGATCAGCAGCGCTTCCGCCCCCATTGGCAGGCCGAACAGCTTTCCAATGGGGGCTAAAATCCGCAGCTTTCTCCCCATGAGCCGCGTAGTCAGCAGCATGGAAAGGCACAAAAAAGGCAGCAGGGAAGGGATCACCGCCGTCAGGCACAGCTCCACACCCTGGCTGGCGCCCTGCATGGCGGTTTTTCCGTCCAGAATCATCCCCAGCATTCCCAGCGCAAGCAGCACGCCCATAAAGCATCACCTCGGAAGAATCTATGCAAGTTGGGCGTTTTCCATACATACCCTTGCACAAAGGGGGCGGATACGGTGAAGCAGGGAAAGGAAAAATTTCTGAATCTTCTGGCGGGAGACCTGCCGGGGGAGCCGCTGCCGGGCCAGAGCCTGCTGGAGCTCACCGGGGACCGACAGGTTTTGATTGAGAACCATCGGGGCGTGACCCAGTACAGCCGGGAGCGCGTCGGCGTGAAGGTGGGCTTTGGGGAATTGCTGGTCTGCGGCTGTGGCCTGGAGCTGGCCCGCATGAGCCAGGGACAGCTGGTTGTCACCGGCGCTGTGGACAGCATTCAGCTGTGCAGGAGGCGTCCATGAAACTGTGGCGCTCGCTGGAGGGCTTCCTGGAGGCGGAGCTGCTTACCGCGGACGGCCCGGGATCCATGGAAGCCATTGCCGGGGCGGGGATCGTTCTGTGGGACGTCCGGCCGGAGGATGCGCTTCGGCTGCGGTTCCGGGTCTCCGCCCGGTGTTTCCGCAAGCTGAAAACACTTGCGGACAAGCGGGGAGAGAAGCTGACGATCATAAGGCGTCAAGGGATCTACTGGCGCTTCCGGGCTTTGACCCGCAGGCCGGTTTTGGCGCTGGGGCTGCTTTTCTTACTCTTTGCGCAGCTGTTTCTCCCCACCCGGGTGTTCTTTATCCGGGTCAGCGGCAACGAGTCCGTGCCCACCCGGCAGATCCTTGCGGCAGCGGCGGAATGCGGCCTCTCCTTCGGAGCCAACCGCCGGGCCATCCGCAGCGAAAAGATCAAAAACGCCTTGCTGTACGCCATTCCCGAACTCAAATGGGCTGGTGTTAACACCAGCGGATGCGTGGCGGTGATCTCCGTGGCGGAGAAGCAGTCCGCCGCGGCCATGGAGCCGGAGGAAGAGGGCGTTGCCAGCGTCACGGCATCCCGGGACGGGGTCCTCAAAAGCCTGCTTGTCACCCGGGGCACGGCGCTGTGCGTGCCGGGGCAGGCGGTGGAGCGGGGGCAGGTGCTGATCTCCGGCTACACGGACTGCGGAAATGTAATTCTGGCCCAGTCCGCGAAAGGGGAGGCTATGGCCTATACAGACCGGGAAATAGAGGCCGTTTTGCCCCAAACCAGGCTTCAAAGGGGCCGGCTTCTGAAAACGGAACGGCGGGCCAGCATTCTTTTCGGAAAAAAACGGATAAAATTGTGGTTTGGTAGTGGAATTTCAGGTACGGAATGTGGTAGAATGTATCAGGAGTATCCGCTGACGCTTCCGGGCGGCTTCCAATTGCCGGTGCGCCTGGCTGTGGATACCTGTACGGTCTGGGAAACCGGTGAGGACGCGCTTCCGAAAGACAGCGTCCGCGTCCATCTTCAGACCTTTTCCAGAGACTACCTGCGCTCTGTCATGATCGCGGGCAGTATTCTGGATGCTTCGGAAACCGTGACCCGTCGGAAAGACGCCTACGTGTTCTTCGGCCGCTACAGCTGCCTGGAGTCCATCGGCGCCACAGTACGGGAACAGACAGGAGAGACCAATGAGCAAGGAAGTTGAAAGAATCGTAAATGCCGACCGGGTAGAGGACCTGATTACCGTGTTCGGCTCCTTCGATGAAAACGTACGCCGGATCGAAGAGGCTCTGGGTGTGCGCATTGTCAGCCGGGGTGACGATCTGAAAGTCACCGGCGACGAGGAGATGGCGGACAAGGCCGTCCGCACCTTAGAGGCCCTTTTGCAGCTGGCCGCCAAGGGGGAGACCATCGATGAGCAGCGGGTGCGTTACCTTATTACCCTGGTCAGCGAGGGCAATGAGGACCAGATCGCCAAAATTGCCAAGGACGTGGTCTGCATCACCGCCAAGGGCAAACCCATCAAGGCCAAGACCGTAGGCCAGCAGAACTACATGAAAGCCATCCAGAAAAACACCATTACCATCGGCGTAGGTCCTGCCGGTACAGGCAAAACATATCTGGCTGTAGCCGCCGCCGTTTCCGCTTTCCGGGAGCGGACTGTGAACCGGATCATCCTGACCCGGCCCGCCGTGGAGGCAGGGGAGCGGCTGGGCTTTCTGCCTGGCGATCTGCAGAATAAGGTGGACCCCTACCTGCGGCCATTGTATGATGCCCTGTACGATATGCTGGGTGCGGAGACCTTTCAGAAATATCAGGAGCGGGGCTCCATTGAGGTAGCGCCGCTGGCCTATATGCGGGGCCGGACCCTGGACGACAGCTTTATCATTCTGGACGAGGCCCAGAACACCACCCGGGAGCAGATGAAAATGTTCCTGACCCGCCTGGGCTTCGGCTCCAAGATCGTCATCACCGGCGACGTGACCCAGATCGACCTGCCCGCTGATAAGGTCTCGGGGCTGAAGGACGCCGTGCGGGTTCTGGATGGGGTAGAGGACATTGCCATCTGCCGCCTGACCTCTGCCGACGTGGTCCGCCACGCTCTGGTGCAAAAGATCATCAACGCCTACGAAAAGGCCGCAAAGCCTGATAATAACCCGCCCCGAACCTTCCCGGGACGGTATCAAAGGAAGAGAACCAATGAGAAATAAGATCAATCTGGTATTCCAGCAGGGGGGAATGCAGCGCCTGGTGATTGCCGCCAATATCCGCACCTGCATCAACGCTGTCCTGAAGGCCGAGGGAGTCACCGCCAAGTGTGAGATCAATGTTCTGGTCACGGATGACGCGGGCATCCGGGAGATCAACAAGACCTCCCGGCACATTGACAGCGCCACGGATGTGCTGAGTTTCCCTATGTTTGAGCTTTCTCCCGGGGAGCTGCCCGCCGACTGGACGGAATACGAGGACCCGGACACCGGCCTGGTGCCTCTGGGAGATATGTGCATCTCTTTGGAGCGGGCCATTGCCCAGGCCAAGGAGTTCGGCCACACCACCCGCCGGGAGGTTGGCTATCTGACCATCCACTCCATGCTGCATCTGCTGGGCTATGACCACATGGACGAGGGTCCCCAGAAGCGGCAGATGCGGGCAAGGGAAGAGGCCATTGCTTCGGAGATTCCGGGCATGAGCCGGGATTGATAAGAATAAGGAGAGACTATGAAGACAAAAACCGCTATGATTACGATCTGCGGGCGGCCCAATGTGGGCAAGTCCACGCTGACGAACTACTTGGTGGGCGAAAAGATCGCCATCGTTTCCAATAAGCCCCAGACCACCCGAAACCGCATCTGCGGCATCGTTACACGGGACGACACCCAGTATGTGTTCGTGGATACCCCGGGCTTTCATAAGGCGCGGACCAAGCTTGGCGACTATATGGTAAACGTGGCCCAGGAGTCCATTGCCGATGTGGATCTGACGCTGCTGGTGGTGGAGCCGATCGCCTCCATCGGTCCCCAGGAGGAGGGGCTGATTCAGAAAATCCAGGCAAGCCATTGCCCCGCCATTCTGGTCATCAATAAGATCGATACGGTTGAGAAGGACACCCTGCTGGAAATCATTGCCAAGTATTCCCAGGCCGCGAAGTTTGACGAAATCGTGCCCATCTCCGCCAAGACCGGCGACGGGGTAGAGGAACTTCTGCGCCTCTGCGGCAAGTACGCCCAAGAGGGTCCCTTCCTGTTCCCGGAGGACGTGACTACCGACCAGCCGGAGCGGCAGGTCATGGCGGAGATCATCCGGGAAAAGCTGCTGTGGTGCCTGGACAAGGAAATTCCCCACGGCACCGCCGTGGAGATTACCAAATTCTCCGAACGGGACAGCGGCGTCATCGATCTGGATGCCACGATCTACTGCGAAAAGGCCAGCCACAAGGGTATTATCATTGGCAAACAGGGCCAGATGCTGAAAAAAATCTCCACCATGGCCCGCCAGGACTGCGAAAAGTTCATGGGCACCAAGGTCTATCTGACCACCTGGGTAAAGGTCAAGGAAAACTGGCGGGACAGCGATTTTCTCGTGAAGAATTTCGGCTACCGGGAGTAAGAGCCTTCCCCCGGGGGAAGCCAGAATTTCCCAGACTATGGCCCCCGTGTCCTGCAAAAGCTATTCCCGGGAGGGATGACCATGCTGTCTTCGGAATACTGGAAGCTTTTTCTGGAAACCGGCGCGCCGGAAGCCTATCTGCTCTATACCCAAAGCCTGCGTCAGGAGGAACACCATGTATCTGACGGTTCGGGCCATTGTCCTGCGGGTGACGGACTACAATGACCGGGATGCCCTCTTGACGGTTCTGACCCAGAATTACGGCAAGCTGACCATCAAAGCCCGGGGCCTGAGGCGGAAAAACAGCCCGCTGATTGCCCCCTGCCAGCTGCTTGCCTACGGGGAATTTACCCTATTCGAGTACAAAGGGAAATACACCATTAACGAGGCCCACGCGCTGGAGCTCTTCCAGGGCCTCAGGCGGGAGCTGACGAAGCTGTCTCTCGGCAGCTATTTTGCCCAGGTGACGGAGCTGCTTTCCCAGGAGGATATGCCGAACCCGGAGCTTCAGGCCCTTCTGCTGAACAGCCTCTATGGCCTTTCCCGGCTGAATCTGCCGGAAAATCAGGTGAAGGCCGTGTTCGAGCTGCGCGCCGCCTGTCTGGCTGGCTATACGCCGGAGCTTTTTGGCTGCCACGTCTGCGGCAATCAGACCCCGGACCGGTTTAACCTTTCTCAAGGCCAGCTGGAATGCCGGGCCTGCCGGGACCCGGAGTCCTCGGGCATCCGGGTCCCGGTAACGCCGGAGATTCTGGAAGCCATGCGTTACATCTGCCTGTGCGATCCAAAGCGGCTGTTTTCCTTTCGGTTGGGAGACGGGGCCATGGCGGCCTTGGGCTCTCTCACGGAAGGGTATTTACAGACCCAGCTGGAGCACGGGTTTTCCGCGTTGGATTTTTATAAGTCCCTGTTTGCGGGACCTTACGACCTAGGAGAAAAAACATGACGGAATTATATGAAAAATCCCTGTCTAAGCTGGAGCTGGGACAGGTTCTGACTATGCTTTCCCAGTGTGCGGGAAGCGAGGGCGGCAAGGCGGCCTGCCTGGCCTTGACGCCGGATTCCGACCTGGATACGGTGCGGGAACTGCTGGCGGAGACCACGGCGGCCTCGGACCTCTGCGCCCGAAAGGGGAATCCCACCTTTGCCAACGTAACGGACGTGTCCGCCAGCCTGGAGCGGGCGGACCGGGGCGGCAGCCTGCAGCCCATTGAGCTGCTGCGGATCGCCGGGGTGCTGCGCTGCGCCCGGACCATCAAGGGCTATGTGTCCGAGGATGACCCCAAAACGGTCCTGGACCCCTTGTTTGACGCCCTGACCCCCAATAAATACCTGGAGGATAAAATATTCGGCGCGATCCTCTCCGAAGAGGAGATTGCGGACACGGCCTCCTCCGCCCTGGCGGATATCCGCCGCCATATGCGCATTCAGTCCGGCAAGATCCGGGACAGTCTGCAAAAGGTGATCTCGTCGCCTGCTTACAGTAAATTCCTGCGGGAGCCGATTATTACCATCCGGCAGGGACGCTATGTGGTGCCCGTAAAGGCTGAGTGCAAGAACGATGTGCCTGGTATGGTCCATGACGTGTCTGCCACAGGGTCTACCTATTTTGTGGAGCCCATGTCCGCCGTCAACGCCAACAATGCCCTCCGGGAGCTGGAGCTCAAGGAGAAGAAGGAGATCGAGCGGATTTTGGCCGAGCTTTCCGCCGAGGCAGCAGGCTACGCCGAGAACATCCGGCTGGATGTGGACATGCTGATCCGGCTGGACGTGATCTTCGCCAAGGCAAAGCTGGCCTACCGGATGAAAGCCTGGGCGCCCATCATGAACGATGAGGGCAGGGTTGAGCTGCGCAAAGCCCGGCACCCGCTGATCGATCCCAAAAAGGTGGTCCCCATTTCCCTGCGCCTGGGTTCTGACTTTGATACCATGATTATCACCGGCCCCAACACCGGCGGCAAGACCGTGACACTGAAAACCATCGGTTTGCTGACCCTCATGGCCGAATGCGGCCTCCACGTGCCCGCGGGGGACGGCAGCACCCTTTCCACCTTTGACGCTATTCTGGCGGACATCGGTGACGAGCAGTCCATTGCCCAGAGTCTGTCCACCTTCTCTGGCCATATGCGCACCATCGTAGACGTAGTGGCCCAGTGTGACAATAGGACCCTGGTCCTATACGATGAGCTGGGCGCGGGCACGGACCCCGCCGAGGGTGCGGCTCTGGCCATCGCCCTTATCGAATTCAGTCGGAAGATGGGTTCCCGGGTGGTGGCGACCACCCATTACGCCGAGCTGAAGCTCTACGCCATGCGCACCAAGGGCGTCATCAACGCCTCTTGCGAGTTTGATGTGGAAACATTGCAGCCTACTTACCGCTTGCTCATTGGAATTCCCGGCAAATCCAACGCCTTTGCCATCTGCCGCAAGCTGGGACTCTCGGAGGATATTATCAAAGAGGCCAGCGATCTGGTGGGTAAGAGCGACAAGGACTTTGAGGATGTGATCTCCCAGCTGGAGCAGCAGCGGCAGCAGATGGAGGCCGCAAGACTGGAAGCCGAGCGTTTAAAGCAGGAGACGGCAAAAATCAAACAGCAGAGCGAGGAATATAACCTTCAGCTCCAGAAGGAGAAGGACAAGGCTATGGAGACCGCCCGCCGGGAGGCCCAGGGCATCATTGAGGAGGCCAGAGCCGCCGCCAACGCCGCTTCTGAAGAGCTGAAGGCGCTGCGCAGGCAGCTGGAGGACAGCGCCGACACCACCGGCATCAACCAGCGCCAGGCAGAGCTGCGCCGGGTGCTGAACGAGACTGAGGACAAAATCCGGGCCCAGGCCCCCAAGAAGGAACGGCCAAAAGCATCCAGGGGAATTCTGGTGGGGGACACCGTGGAGCTGCTGAAGCTGGGCACCAAGGCCAGCGTTCTGGCTATCAATAAGGACGGCACGTACCAGCTCCAGGCAGGAATTCTGAAAATGACTGCCAAAGCGGACGAGATTTACCTGCTGGAAAACGAGAATCCCTATGCGCAGAAGGGCGGCCACCCCAAACACTCCGGCCGGGAGATGAAGATGACTGCCATGCCCACGGAGATCGACCTGCGGGGCATGGACTGTGTGGAAGCCATCTGCGTGCTGGACCGGTATCTGGACGAGGCCATGCGGGCCAAGCTCAGCTCCGTGCGGATCATCCACGGCAAGGGCACCGGCGCTCTCCGTGCCGCGGTGCAGCAGGATCTTAAAAAGAATAAATTCGTGAAAAAGTTCCGCCTTGGCCAGTATGGCGAGGGAGAAGATGGCGTTACTATTGCGGAATTTGCGTGATTTCTCCTGGTTTCCTCGGATTTCCAGTGGGGCTTTTTCAGGAAGCGGTTGACATTCAGCAGAAAAAAAGGTATTATATTTCCAGACCCATCGTGCTTCTGACCGGCATGATGAAAAGGAGTGTTTGTTATGTATAGCAAGGAAGTTGTTGTTCGCTGTGAGTCCGGTCTGCACAATAAGCAGGCTACATATTTCGTTCAGAAGGCGAACGAATTTGAAAGCAGCATCTGGCTGGAGTCCGGCAGCCGGAAGATGAATGCCAAGAGCCTGCTGGGCATTATGTCCCTGGGTATTATCTCCGGTACTGTCGTCACCCTCAGCGCCGTAGGCGCGGACGAGGAAGCCGCTGTGACCGCTCTGGATGCGCTGCTTCAGCGGGACGTGTATTGATTCCTTAGTAACATCACCGGCCGCCTCTGTCCGTCTGCGCAGAGGCGGTTCTTTTTTGGAGAAGGCAATGACATTTGACGAATTGAAGGAAAAGGCCCTGTCCCTGCCCTATGCCCCTGGGGTATATATCATGCGGGACAAGACGGACAAGGTTATCTATGTGGGCAAGGCCAAAAAGCTGAAAAACCGGGTGAGCCAATATTTTCAGGACACAGCCTCCCACACGCCCAAGACCAAGATGATGGTGAGTAAAATCCACCATTTCGATACCATTGTGGCGGCCAGTGAGTTTGAGGCATTGGTGCTGGAATGCTCCCTCATCAAGCGCTATATGCCAAAATACAATATCCTTCTGAAGGACGACAAGGGCTATCCCTATTTAAGGCTCAATATGAAGGATATCTACCCTGTCATTACCATTGTCAGCAAGATTGCCGATGACGGGGCGGAGTATTTCGGCCCCTACGGCAGCCGGGGCGTGACCCATAGTCTGCTGGAGGCCATCCGGCTGACGCTGAAGCTGCCGGGATGCAGCAAGGTATTCCCCAGAGACGTCGGCAAGGACCGGCCCTGTCTGAACTACCATATGAACCAGTGCGAGGGCTGGTGCCAGACATCCGTCAGCGCCATTACCTACCGGCAGCGCATGGAGCAGGCCAGGCAGCTGCTGAAAGGGAACTATAAGGGTGTGGCGGAGGAGATCAAGACCAATATGCTTGCCGCCGCGGACAATCTGGAATTCGAGGTCGCGGCGGCCCTGCGGGACCGCCTGAACGCTGTAGAGGCCCTGGGACAGAAGCAGCTGGTAACTGCCGGTTCCCTGGCGGATACGGATGTGGTAGGCTACGGTGAGACAGAGGCCAAGGCATGCTTTGCCGTACTGCATTTCAGCGGCGGCAATCTTCTGGACAAGGACTATGATGTTTTCCCTGTTCCGGAGGACAGACAGGAGGCTGTTTCCAGTCTGATGAAGCAGTACTATCTCAGCCGGGGCCTGGCTCCGAAAATTGTGCTGCTGCCCTTTGAAGTGGAGGACAGCGAGCTGTTCTCTCAGCTTATGGAGCAGCAATACGGTCGCCGCAGCAAGATCCGCGTTCCTCAAAAGGGAGACAATATGCGCCTGGTAGAGCTGGCCAACAAGAATGCCTTTGAGGAGGCCCAGCGCTTAACGGACAAGGAGGAGCGGCTGAACGCCACTCTGGTGACTCTGGGGAAGATGCTCTCCATTCCCACGCCCAGCCGCATGGAGTCTTTCGATATTTCCAATATCTCGGGTACGGACATCGTGGCCAGTATGGTGGTTTTCCAGGACGGACGTCCCCGGAAAAGCGACTACAAGCGCTTTAAGGTAGAGGGCCTGACGGACCAGGATGACTATGCCTCCATGCACCAGGTGGTGAAGCGGCGCTTCGCCCACTATAAAGACGGGGACAAAGGCTTTGACATCCCGCCGGATCTGCTGCTCATTGACGGCGGCGTGAACCATGCCAATGTGGCGGTGGCCGCCCTGACAGAGCTGGGACTCAGTTTTCCCGTGTTTGGTATGGTAAAAGACGACCGGCACCGTACCAGGGCGCTGGTGACGCCACAGGGACAGGAGATCCGCATCGACAACAATCAGGCGATTTTCGCCCTTATCGGCAATATCCAGGAGGAGACCCACCGGTTTGCCATTACCTATCACCGGCAGCTGCGCAGCAAGCGGCTCCACTATTCCGAGCTGGATGGCATCCCGGGCATCGGACCCAAGCGGAAGCAGGAGCTTCTGCGGCAGTTCAAATCCCTGACCGCCATGTCCCAGGCAACACTGCCTGAGCTGGAGCGGCTGCTGCCAAAGGATGCTGCCAACGCGGTTTACCGCCATTTTCGGGACAAGGAGCAGGAACAGGCGTAGATAGGTATAAAGTTTACAGATTCAGGAAATCATTAGGAGAAAAGCATATGCGTGTGATTACAGGAAAGGCCCGGGGCATTCAGCTGAAAACGCCCCAGGGGATGCTGACCCGGCCCACAGCGGACCGGGTGAAGGAGGCACTGTTCAGCATTATCCGCTTTGATGTGGCTGGCGCCGGGGTGCTGGATCTGTTCGGTGGAACCGGGCAGCTGGGCATTGAGGCACTGAGCCAGGGCGCCGAGCGTGCCGTATTTGTGGATGCCCGGGAGGATGCCTGCGCCCTTATCCGGGAAAATCTGAAACGCACCCGGCTTTCGGAGCAGGGGAGCGTAGTCCGCCGCGACTATCTGGACTACCTGAACCGCTGTCGGGAGCAATTCGATATCATTTTTCTGGACCCACCCTATGCGGAGGTTTTTCTGGAAACGGCCCTAAAACGCATCACGGAAATTGACATTTTGCGTTCCGGTGGTATAATAGTTACAGAGCGGCCCTTGGGGAAGGAGCTTTTTGCCGAATTTCCCGGCTACACCCGCTCCAAAGACTACAAATATGGAAAGACCCTCCTTGCGATTTACCGCAAAGAGAACGGTGAACTATGAAAACAGCCATTTATCCGGGCAGCTTTGACCCGGTCACGAGCGGCCACCTGGATATTATCCGGCGGGCGGCCAATATTTTTGACAAGCTGATCGTCTGCGTTATGGTCAACGCGGGCAAACACCCCATGTTCTCTCTGGAAGAACGGGTTGCATTGATCCGCCGGGTGACGGAGGACCTGCCCAACGTAGAAGTGGACGGCTCTTCTGAGTTGCTGGCGGAGTACGCCCGGCGCAGAGGCAGCTGCGTGGTGGTCAAGGGTCTGCGGGCTGGATCGGACTTTGAAAACGAATTCCAGATGGCCCTTATCAACCGGAAGATCAACCCGGATCTGGACACCATGTTCCTGACGGCGGACAGCCAGTATATGTTCCTCAGCTCCAGCATTGTCAAGGAGCTTGGCAGCTACGATGCGGATCTGAGGGATTTTATCCCCGAAGCTATTATTCCGGACTTCCGACGCCGTCTGGAAGAACGGAAAGCACCATAAACAGGAGGAATATACATGAGCAGCAACATTGAAGACATCATTGGCTCTCTTTACGATATGGTTCAGGATGCCCGTACCATGCCCCTGGCGGCAGACAAGTGCATTCTGGAGCGGGATCGGGTGCTGGATATGCTGGACGAGGTCATCGCCCAGATGCCCGGGGAGCTGAAGCAGGCACGGACCATTGTGGAGTCCCGGAACGACCTCATCAACCAGGCCCGCCGGGAGGCGGAGGGCGTCCTGCGTCAGGCCCAGGAGCAGGCGGCCCAGCTCGTCACAAAGGAGGCTATCTATGAGGAGGCCAAAAAGCGCAGCGAGGAGCTGGTAGCCCAGACCCAGAACCGCATTGACCAGCTCCGCAAGGCGGGCAACGAATATATGGACGCCCAACTGAAGGAGACCGAGGAGATCATTGCCAAGGCCCTGAACGAGGTACGGGATACCCGGGTCAAGTTCCGCACCGTTACCGAAGCCCAGGCGCAGCAGCGCAAGGCCGCCCCCAATGTGGATGTGGAAATGTAAATTTCAAGCGCACACCCGAATCACCACCGTGTTTTTTCCGCGGTGGTGATTTTTTTGCCTTGCTGTGAATAGGCTGACAGGGAAAGGGGAGAGGGAAATGCGCGTTGATCGAAAACCATCCGGTCTGGCGGCCAGTTTTCCGAAGGGCCTGATGGTGGGCACTTTGGCGGCTATGGCGTCCACACTGGCGCTGTCTGCTCTGCTGGCGGCACTGATTGTCAGCGGGACTGTATGTGAAGGAAATCTTGGCTATGGCGTCATGGCGCTGCTGTTTGTGTCCGCGGCGCTGGGTGGCTTTGTTGCCTACAGACGGATCAAACATAGACGAGCTCTGGTCTTTTTAGGGGCGGCGGTGTGCTATCTCGTCACTCTGACAGCACTGACGGCGCTGTTTTTCGGCGGGCAGTTTGATGGATTTTTCCCTACGGCAATGCTGATAATCGGGGGGAGCGGCTCTGCGTTTCTTCTGTCCGCACGAGCCGGAAAAGGGGGAAGACGGTCAAAAAAATATCGTCAAATTCGTTAATTTGCACAAAAACCAACGATAGGTAAAAAATATTTACCTATCGCAAGATTATGCAAGAAAAACTGCAATGCAATCTTTCACCCTGTTTCTGGGTGCTTTACCTAAGAAAAAATGGAAATAGTTGAAATTTGCAAAAACTTTTGTTTGATTATGAAGAATGTTGACATAACAATATTAACATAAAAATTGTCAGAATCTACAAAAAAACGCATTTTGGCTAATGATACTTGAATTTTTGGTAAAAACGGAGTATAGTATGTCTGTATCAAAATCAGGGGGATTCTGCCTCTTTTTCAGATGGTTTTCAGGGGTGCTGGGTGACGCGTCATGAGTGGTACCCCTCGAAGAACAGATCTTTCCGGTCGCAGGCGTCTGGCGCTTTTGATGACTGCCTGGTGCTGCGGGCTGTTAACAGGGCTTGCCGCAGCCTGGGCGTTTCGGATTCAAGTAAAGCCTGGGTTTCAGAGCGTAAAAGTCTGGCTCTGTTTGGGCCGACCGCTGGCTTGGGTCCTTTGCTCCGCGGTACTGCAATGGGCTTTCCCTAGAGGGGTCCCCGTTGCTGCCTTTTTTGGTGGCGCTGCGCTTTCCTATACGGCACAGGGCATCCGGGCTGGATTCGGCAGTGCGGGATGGCTGTTGTGGGTTGTATTTCTTTTTCCAGAGCTTCTGCTTTATCCGTTCCTCTTTTTTGCGTGGCTTCAACTCTCCGGCGGAAGGCGGAGCAGGAACACGTATCTGTTGGCAGCCGCGGCGGCAGTGGTGATTGGGCTTGCGGATCTATGTTTGGTCATGCCATTCGTGGCATTTCTGATAGAATAAAAATAAGGATAGGTACTTCGGTTCATGCTGGATATTATCAGGGCTTATGAGAACTATCTCATGAAGGTCAAGCAGGCATCGGAGAATACCGTCTCTTCGTATATGCGCGACATTCGGCAGTTTTCCGAATGGCTGCCGGAGAACGGTGTCCCCGATCTTGTCAGTGTAACACAAATGAATATCCGGGACTACCTTGCGTATCTGCAAGCCCAGGGAAAGTCAGGGGCCACGGCTTCCCGTTCTCTGGCAAGCCTCAAAAACTTTTACGCTTATGCTGTGTCCGGCGGCTTTCTGGAAGAGTCTCCTATTGGCGGTGACATCCATGTGGAGCGTGGAGAGAAGAAGCTTCCCCAGATTTTGACCGGCAGGGAAGTGGAGCTTCTGCTGGCTCAGCCCGCCTGCGTGGACCACAAGGGCTACCGGGACAAGGCCATGCTGGAAGTAATGTACGCCACCGGTATGCGGGTCACAGAGCTTATCAGCCTGAATGTGGAGGATGTAAACCTGGAACTGGGGCTTGTAAAATGCCACAGCGGGAAGAAATCCCGTGTAATTCCTCTGTATCCCGCGGCCCAGAGGGCACTGGCCGTATATCTGAAGGATGTACGCTCCGCCATGATTCTGGATGCCAACGAGCAGGCTCTGTTTGTCAACATTGGCGGAACCCGCATGAGCCGCCAGGGCTTCTGGAAGATCCTGAAATACTACCAGAGCAAGGCGGGGATCGAAAAGGAGATCACCCCCCACACTCTGCGCCACAGCTTTGCGGTGCATCTGCTGGAAAACGGCGCGGACCTCGGTTCTTTGCAGGAGCTTATGGGCCACAGCGACATTTCCTCTACACAGATGTATGCCCACCTGATCAATCAAAAGATCAAAAGCGTCTATCAAAAGTGCCATCCAAAGGCATAAAAAGAGCTTACGGTTTGAATGCCGTAAGCTCTTTTGACTATTATCGCGTTCAAATGCCTGTCATGGCGGCCAGCACATCTACTTCCATCTGCTGGATACCCTTCTTCATAGCCAGACCCTCATCAATGTCCACATCGGTAAAGCCGCCCTCATGGGTGCAGACGATCCGGTTTGTCTTGCCCTGGAGCAGCAGCTCGACGGCCAGATAGCCCATCTTGGTGGCGTTGACTCTGTCTCTGCCGGAAGGGGAGCCGCCCCGCTGGATGTGGCCCAGAACGGTGACACGGGGATCCAGGTCGATGGCTTCCTTGATCTGGGCGGCGATCTCCGTGGCCTTGCCGGCGCCCTCTGCCACCACGATCATATAGTGGGTGAAGCCGTTGAAGCGGGCCTGACGGATCTTCTCAATGACGTCCTTCTCAAAATCGATGGGCTCTTCGGGCACCAGAACGGCGGTTGCGCCGCAGGCCAGACCCACATACATGGCAAGGTAGCCCGCGTTGCGGCCCATGACTTCAACCACAGAGCAGCGCTCATGAGACTGCATGGTGTCCCGCAGCTTATCGATGCACTCGATGGCCGTGTTGGCAGCGGTATCGAAACCGATGCAGTAGTTGGTGCAGCTGATGTCGTTATCAATGGTGCCGGGAATGCCGATGACGTTGATGCCGTACTTACTCAGGGCCAGAGCGCCCCGGAAGGTGCCGTCGCCGCCAATGGCGATGATGCTGTCCAATCCCAGGAATTTGCAGGTGGAAACCGCCTTGCGCTGCCCCTCTTCGGTCATGAACTCCGAGCTTCGGGCAGTATAGAGGATGGTACCGCCACGATTGATGGTGTGGGCCACGCTCTTCTCGTCCAGACGGACAATATCGCCGTTGATCAGGCCGTTCCAACCGCGCCGGATGCCGTAGCACTCCAGGCCGTGGTACAGCGCGGTACGTACAACTGCGCGAACGCAGGGGTTCATGCCTGGGGCATCGCCGCCGCTGGTCAGCACACCGATTCTTCTAACGCTCATAATAGAACCTCCTAGTTATGGGTTAATAGCTATAGTCTTATTTTAGCGGAAAGCGCAGTTAATGTAAAGATAAAAATCAGCAAATTCTCTCGTTTTTTTGTATCAATTTCACTTCTTTGATGGAGTTCCGGTTTCCGCTTGCTTTTTGGCAGCGGAATTGTATAATGAAGGTATCCAAAAGGCGGGAGGGATGGCCAGTGTATTTTGCGGCGCTGCAAGCTCTGCCGGGAATTGAAACCCTTGTCCTGGACGGCTCAAGCGCAGAGATACGTTTGTCTGCGTGTTCGCAAACCCGGAATGCCCCCTGGAGGTACTGAATGCGATTGATTGGGAATCTGCGAAAAGCAGCGGAAAAGGAGACAGAAACAAATGGAAAAGCTATATGATCGTGCGGATATCTATGATCTGCTGGAAAACGATAGCAGATACGAGATCACAAAAGGGCACTGGCAATACCTCCTGAAGGGGAAGCCTGTCCGCTCGCTTTTGGATGTGAGCATCGGCAGCGGGAATATGACGCTACCAGTTCTGGAATTAGGTATTGACCTGTACGGCTCCGATCTCAGTGAAACAATGCTGGACAGGTGCGCCAAAAAGGCAGCGGCAAAGGGGTATCCAGTTTCTCTGCGGTGCAGCGATTTTCGGGAAGTCTCGCGGCATTTTACATGTCAGTTCGATTGCGTCGCCAGCACCGGAAATAGCCTTGCCTACGTAACAAACGAAGAGGTCATCACAGCGCTGCACCAAATGGATGCTCTGGTTGCTCCTGGTGGCTATCTGTATTTTGACCTTCGGAACTGGGACAAGATTCGCAGAACAAAGCAGCGATTTTATACCTATAACCCGTCTTTTCACGGAGATACCCGTGTCAATCTTGTGCAGGTCTGGGATCACAATCCGGATGGGACTATTGATTTCAATCTGCTTTTTACCTTTGAGAAAGAAAACCGCATCTTCCAAAAGGAGCATTTCATTGAGCATTACAATCCCGTGTCTCAGCGGCCGCTTCTGGAAGAGCTGCGCGCCATGGGGTATATGGATATGGAAATACGCTTGGTTCCGGCGCAGTGGGGCGCATACACGGACGAGGACGACTGGTACTGCGTAATGGCAAGAAAGCCGAAAGAAAGGGAAGTGCTATGATAGCGCCGATTGGCGCCGCAAAGGCTTTGGCCGGAAACTGCTGGCCGCGGCATTGGAACGCAACAAGCCAAAGGACATGATGCTGCTGGTGGACACCGATGACATGCCGGCTATCCGGCTCAAAGTAAAGTTTTGCGTGAACACCACAGCTGCGCCTCCTAATCCTGTGCTTGCATATTCCTACAAAGGGGTGTATAATTAGGAAAAAGATATTTTGGAGGAAATGCCTTGAAAAAGCAGGATTCCAGGCTCTGGTATGCCCTGGCGCTGACGGCGCTGGGGGCGGTGCTGGCGGTGCGGGCGCTTTACGGCTTCTGCTGGTCGGACGAGAGCTTTTACCTGACCTTCGCCCAGCGGCTGTGGCATGGACAAAAGCTTATTCTGGACGAATGGCACCCGGTGCAGTTCTATTCCGTACTGTTTTACCCCATTCTGAGCCTGTACAGGGCCTTTTTCGGCACCACGGGCATCTATCTCTTCGCAAGAGAGCTCTATGTGGCAGCGGCCTTCGGTACGGCGATGTTCCTCTTTTTCACCCTCTGCTGCGGCTGCAAGCCCCTGACCGCTTTTTTGAGCGCGGCGCTGTATCTTAGCTATTCCCGGGGAAATATCTGGGGTATCAGCTACTACAATCTGTTTTTGACCCTATGCCTGCTCTTTTCGTGCCTGACGGCGCGGGGCAGGGAAGGGAAGAAGCTTCCGAACCTGTTTGCCGGTGTATGCCTGGCCGGGGCGGTGCTGTGCGTGCCATATTTTGCTCTGTTCGTCATCCCGGGATTGATTGTCGGACTTTGGGTCCGCAGAACCCGCAAAAGTGCCATTTGGAGCACATTTGGCGTCTGCTTGCTGGCGGCGGTGTTTCTGATTTTTTTTCTGCCGAAGGATATCCCAGCGGTGCTTGCCAATCTGAAGGAAATTCTTTCTGACCCAGAGCACAGCGGCGGACCGCTGGCTTACCTCCTGGCAGCGGTGCGGGACGTGAAGCTGCTGTACTTCTATGAGATACTGTTGTCCCTTTTTGCGGGACTGGTGCTTCTGCTGGGCGTAAGGCTGCTGCCGAAGCGGCTCGGGGCGCTGCCGGGGCTGCTGATCGCCGCGGCGGGGGCTGCCGTCTCTCTGCGGCGGTACTGGCCGGGGGAGACAGGCTTCGCCTTTTACCAGTTTGCCCTCTTCTGCCTGCCCGCTATGCTGCTCTGCTGGGTACACAGGCGCGTTCAGCTGCCTGCGCTGCTGCTGCGCATTCTCGGCATCCTGATGGCCGCTGCCATGGGCCTCAGCTCCAATACGGAGGCCATTACTTTTACGGTAGGGCTGCCGGTCTATGCCATAGGTGTGCTGCTGCAGCTGGACTGTCTTTCCGGGGAGGGGGAGCTGCCGCTTCGTGCCTTTGGCGCGGCGCTGGCCTGCGTGGTGCTGTGCGTGACCTACGGGACCCGGATATTCTCCGTCTTCCGGGACGGTCCGCTGAATACCCTGACAGAGCCCATGACCTCCGGTCCGGCGGCGGGGCTTTACACCACGCCGGAGCACGCGGAGCAGTACAGTCAGATTCTCTCCATGCTGTACGATTTGGAGCGGGAATTTGAACCGGAGAATCCGATTTTCTTTACCAGCATCCTGCCCTGGGGCTATGTGGCAGCGGATTTCCCCTGCGGTGCGCCCACAGCCTGGCGGACCCGTCTGGACAGCCCAAGACTCCGGGATTATTACGGGACCCATGGCGGGTCTGTTCCCACCCTTGTGGTGGTGCTGGACGAATACGTGGGGGAGTCTCCCGATAAGCCGCTGCTGAATGAAAACACGGAAAGCGGCTGGCTCTGGGATTATATGGAGCAAAACGGCTATGTTTGCCGGAAATACCCCTGCGCCCGGGTGTATATCTCACCCCAGGCAAAATGAAAGGAGAAAACACCATGCAGCCCATTCTCTACATCGTCATTCCCTGTTACAATGAGGAAAAAGTCCTTCCCATTACGGCCCCCATGTTTCTGAAGAAAATCAACAATCTGTCCGCTGCCGGAAAAATTTCTACGGACAGCCGGGTACTCTTTGTCAACGACGGTTCCAAGGATGGTACCTGGAACATCATTCGGGATTTGTCCAAGTCCGACCCCCACTATATTGGCATTTGCCAGAGCCGGAACCGGGGCCATCAGAACGCTGTTCTGGCGGGGCTTATGGAGGCCAAGGACAAGTGTGATATAACGATCTCCATCGATTGCGACGGTCAGGATGACATCAATGCCATGGACGCCATGGTGGATGCCTACTTAGACGGCTGCGAGGTTGTCTACGGCGTCCGCAGCAAGCGGGACACGGACACCTTCTTCAAGCGTTTCACCGCCGAGGGCTTCTATAAGCTCATGAACTGGATGGGAGCCGAGGTGGTCTTCAACCACGCGGACTACCGCCTGATTTCCAGCCGGGTTTTGCAGGAGTTCGCAAACTTCAAGGAGGTTAATATCTTCCTGCGGGGCATGATCCCCCTGGTAGGCTTCAAGAGCACCAGCGTCTACTATGAGCGGGCCGAGCGCATTGCGGGGGAGAGCCACTATCCTCTGAAGAAGATGCTGGCCTTGGCCTTTGACGGCATCACGAGCCTCTCCGTAAAGCCCATCCGGATGATTACAGGCTTCGGCGTTGTGGTGTCTCTGCTGAGTTTTATCGCCGTGATCTGGGCGCTGATCGCCCATCTGACAGGCAACACAGTCAGCGGCTGGGCCTCCACTGTGTGCATTGTCTGCTTCATGGGCGGCGTTCAGCTTATCTGCCTGGGCGTTATCGGCGAGTACATCGGCAAGATCTATATGGAAACCAAGCGCCGTCCCCGGTACATCATCAGCGAGCGGACTTGGGATGAGGAAAATAAAGCAAAGAAATAATGCAGTTATAAATTTTTAATATTTAAAGGCGGTAGAAACCACGAATATTGGTGGTTTCTACCGCTAAAATATTAGGCTGCTTTTGAAAAAGGCATTCTGCTGCGATTTCTTTTATTCTCCGCAGAGCGCCTTGTATTCCTCATCGACGTGTGCCTCACAGCTGCGCATGGCGAGAATGGTCTTTTCCATCAGCTCTTCCAATGTCCAGCCCAGACGCTCGGCACCCTGGGTGATGACTTCCCGGGAGCAGCCGGCGGCGAACTTCTTGTCTTTGAATTTCTTTTTCAGGCTGGATACCTCCATGTCCATGACGCTCTTGCTGGGCCGCATTCTTGCCGTCGCGCCGATCAGACCCGTCAGCTCATCCGCGGCGAAAAGTACCTTCTCCATGGGCAGGGCGGGTTCCACATCGCAGCAGATCCCGTAGCCATGGGAGCAGATGGCATGGACAAGTTCCGGTTCGGCGTCGATTTCTGCCAGCAGCTCCGGGGCTTTCAGACAGTGCTGGTCCGGATATTTTTCAAAGTCCACGTCGTGCAGCAGACCGACAAGGCCCCAGAAGTCGGGATTTTCCCCCATTTCCTGGGCAAAATACCGCATGGTGCCCTCTACGGTCAGGCCGTGAAGAATATGAAAAGGCTCCTGGTTGTACTTCCGCAGCAGAGCCAGCGCCTGAGAACGGGTGATTTTGGTTTGCATGTTTGTATTTCCTCCTTCGAAAAAAGCCTTCTCCTTGGAGAAGATGGCTGGGCGCAGACCTGACGGATGTGGGGCGGGATGCAGAACCGATGCGGAGAAATCTTCCGCAATGGCGATCTGCCAAATAAAAAGATGCTTAGCATGCTCCGTATCGCCCCTGCCTGCCGCCCCTCATCAGTCACAGCTCTTAGAGCTGTGACAGCTTCCCCTGGGGGAAGCCGTTGTCGTGCCCTTTATTCTAGTTTCCCGCAGCCCCATTGTCAACCTTGAATTCTTTTGACATGGATGCTATACTTGTCTCAAAAAAGGAGGTTTCTCTACGATGGCTGATATGCTGGACTATGTCCGCTGGCGGGGAGATCTGCCCTTTGCGGTTTCGCCGCCCAACGAAGTGGATGCGCTGATTTTTTCCACCCTGAGCTATATCACCTTCCGCGGCCGGGTGGAAATTCACCCGGAGGAGGAGATCACCCTTCACGACGCGGCAGAGGAATTTTTCTCCTTCCCGGAGCCGCCGGACTATGTTCGGGGAAACGGTGATCTGGATCTGTTCAAGGCGGCAGGGGAGAGCATCCGTTTCGGTGCTGTGAGGGTCACGGAATACCGCACAAAATTCATTGAGGAGCGGGATACCCAATTTGCCGCTGTTACCTTTTTGCTGGGGGACGGCAGCCTTTTCATCTCCTTCCGGGGGACGGACAACACGCTGGTAGGCTGGAAGGAGGATTTCAGTATGTCCTTCCGGTCTGTGATTCCATCCCAAGCACTGGCAAAGCAATACCTGCAGGATGTACTCATGAGCCACGCTGGTCCTGTCCGGGTCAGCGGCCACTCCAAGGGCGGCAACGTGGCGGTATATGCCGTGGCACAGAGTGCCCCCGTGCTTCGGAACCGGGTGCTGGAAATCTATAACCACGATGGCCCCGGCTTTTCCAAAGAATTTCTGGCATCCCCAGGCTATCAGGCCATTCTGCCGAAAATCCGCACCTATCTGCCCCAGGGTTCCATGATCGGCATGATCCTTTATCGGGAAGAGACGCCCATCATCATCAAAAGCCATGAAACCGGTATTATGCAGCATGACCCCTTCAGCTGGGAACTCTGCGGTACGGAACTGACCCGCATGGATGCCCTGGTAAGCAATGCTGTGTTTTTCCACCTGACCATTGAGAACTGGCTGGCCGGATTCAATATGGACGATCGGATGCGTCTGGTCAATATGCTCTACGACCTGCTGACCTCCGGGGACGTTGCCCTTATGGACGACATTTTGCAGCCCAAGAGCCTTGTGAACTACGTGGCGCGGCTTCGCGGCTCAGAGTTGATCCGCAAATACCTGGCATCGGACCTGAACAGCCTCCTGAAGGCCGCCAGAAAGGCCAGGATCCAGATGCAGAAGGGTCAGTAGTTTTGCTGTCGCCTTTCACAAAGATTTCAGCGGAGATCCGCTTATTTTGAACAGATTCGTCCCTTGCTTTTTGGAGCCCGCTGGCTTACAATCAGCATAGAATAGTGTTCCCATTCAAATTGGAAAGGAATGTTCCGAAAAATGGCTGAAACCATGAATGTCCCCGAGATTTTCGGCAGCGACGTATTCAATGAGGCAGTTATGAAGCAGCGGCTCCCTGCGGAGGTCTACCGGGCCTGGGAGAACTGTATCCAGACCGGCTCTACACTGCCGCTGGACGTGGCCAACGAGATCGCCGAGGCCATGAAGATCTGGGCCCTGGAAAAGGGCGCTACGCACTACACCCACTGGTTCCAGCCCATGACAGGCATTACCGCCGAAAAGCACGATTCCTTCATCTCCCCCACGGGAGACGGCCGGGTCATCATGGAGTTCTCCGGCAAGGAGCTGGTCCGGGGCGAGCCGGACGCCAGCTCTTTTCCCTCCGGCGGCCTGCGGGCCACCTTTGAAGCCAGGGGTTACACTGCCTGGGACCCCACGGCCTGCGCTTTTGTCAAGGATGGAAGCCTGTACATCCCAACCATGTTTTTCTCCTACACCGGCGATTCTCTGGATAAGAAAACCCCTTTGCTGCGGTCCCTGGAGGAGGTCTCCCGGGAGGCAATCCGCATTCTGCGACTTTTTGGCGACACGGAGACCCACCGGATTATCGCCTGTGTGGGTGCGGAGCAGGAGTATTTTCTGCTGCCAAAGGACCTGTACGCCCAGCGGGAGGACTTGCGGCTGACAGGGCGGACCCTCTTCGGCGCTCCCGCCCCCAAGGGCCAGGAGCTGGACGACCACTATTTCGCTGCCATCCGCACCCGGGTCTCCGAATTCATGCAGGACCTGGACGAACAGCTGTGGCGGCTGGGAATTCTCTCCAAGACCAAGCACAACGAGGGCGCACCCTGTCAGCATGAGTTGGCCCCCATCTATACCGACGCCAACAAGGCATGTGATGATAACCAGCTCATTATGCGTACCATGAAAAAGTGCGCCGCCAAGCACAATCTGGTGTGCCTGCTCCATGAAAAGCCCTTCGCCGGGGTCAACGGCAGCGGCAAGCATAACAACTGGTCATTGTCTACGGATTCCGGCAAAAACCTGTTCAGCCCTGGCAAGACCCCTCGGCAGAACGCCCAGTTCCTGGTGTTCCTGGCGGCCTTTATCCAGGGCATTGACGAGTACCAGGAGTTTCTGCGCTGCACTGTGGCTTCTGCCAGCAACGACACCCGTCTGGGCGCCAACGAGGCCCCGCCCGCCATTGTCTCCATTTTCCTGGGCGACGAGCTGAACGCGGTGGTCAAATCCATCATTGACGGGACGAATTACACCGAGCCGGAAAAGAGCCTGCTGCGCATCGGCGTGGACGTAATGCCCGCCATCCCCAAGGACACCACGGACCGGAATCGCACCAGTCCTCTGGCTTTCACCGGCAACAAGTTTGAGCTGCGTATGCTGGGTTCGTCCCAGTCTATCGCCGGTCCCAATATCGCCCTGAACACCATCATGGCCGAGGAGTTGGGTCGGTTTGCTGACGAGCTGGAAAACGCCGCGGATTTTGAAGCTACCCTGCAAAAGCTGGTGTGCAAGGCCCTGACGGACCACAGAAGGATCATTTTTGACGGAAACGGCTATTCCGAAGAATGGAAGCAGGAGGCAGCCAGACGGGGCCTGGCAAACCTGCCCTCCACCGCTGAGGCCATGCGGGCTTATCTGCTGCCCAAGAATATTGACCTCGTCACCCATCACGGGGTATTCACCGAAACGGAATTCCGGGCCCGGCACGCCATCTACCTGGACGACTACCGGAAGAAGATCAACATCGAGGCCCGGACTATGGTGGATATGGCCGTGCAGCAGATTTTGCCGGCGGCCATGGGATACACGGACGCTCTGTGCGGCGGCGTAGCCTCCAAAAAGGGCCTTGGCGTTTCCTGCCGTGGAGAAATGGCCCTGATTCAGAAGCTTTCTGCCGCCTGTGATACGGCCTATGACACGGTGGAGCGCCTGAAGGATGCCCTGAACCGCATTCCTACAGATGAGGAAGCCGCCGCCGATCACTGCCACAGCGTCATTGTTCCCCTGATGCGGGAGCTGCGCACCCAGGCGGATATCCTGGAAAAAAACACAGCCAAGGCCTATTGGCCCTATCCTACGTACTCCGATTTGTTATTTTATTAAAACAGTTCCGCCGTCTCCCATTTCCGGGAAACGGCGGTTTTGTTCACTTCTTCGGCTTCTTTTTGGGTGCGGGGGGCAGGACCCGAATCTTGCCCTCCTTCAGCACCACGGCGGACCGGGCAGGGAGATACAGGGAGATTACGGAATTGCCCTTCTTGTCCACAATGGCAGGGTAGGGAGCGGAGCCAATCAGGCCGCTGCCGCCGTATTTGGGATCGTCTGTGTTCAGAACTACTTCGTAGTCCGCAATATGGGGCAGGCTGACTTTTACATCCGTATAGGAATGGGTAGGATTAAAATTGAAAGCAAACATAAGTCCCTGACGGTAGAAAACCAGGATTTTCTTTTCGCTGTCGTTCAGGCGCAGATCGCCGAAGCGCATCTTAAAGAGGTCCGCACGCTTGGCCAGAGCAATCATGTCCTCATCAAACTGGCCCAGCCATTCGTATTTGAGGAACCCGTTGTCCCGCAAACTCCACTGGCGGCGGCAGTAGTGGAAACTCCAGCCGTTGCCCTCTCGGGGGAAGTCGATCCATTCGGGGTGGCCGAATTCGTTGCCCATGAAGTTCAGATAGGCCTCGCCGCCACCGGCCAGGGTGAACAGGCGAATCATCTTGTGCAGGGCGATGGCCCGGTCGATAACGGGGTTGTGAATGGATTTATCCATGTCCGTATACATGGCAGCGTCCGCCAGCCGGAAGATCAAAGTCTTGTCGCCCACCAACGCTTGGTCATGGCTCTCCACATAGGCCACAGTATTCTCACCGGGGCGGCGCATGCACATGCTGCACCACATCTGGAAAATATCCCAGTCCTCGTCCCGCCTATCCCGCACGGTGCGGACCCACATATCGGGCAGGCCCATTCCCAACCGATAGTCAAAACCAATACCGCCGTCGGCAATGGGCAGGCACATGCCGGGCATGCCGGACATATCCTCGGCAATGGTAATGGCCATAGGGTTTACCTGACGGATCAACTGATTGGCCAACTGCAAGTAAGTGATAGCCTCTGTGTGGGTGTTGTAGGAGAAGTATTTGTCGTTGGTGTTGAAGTCCGTACCCAGACCGTGGTCATGGTAGAGCATGGAGGTGACGCCATCGAACCGGAAGCCATCGAAGTGGTACTCCGTCATCCAGAATTTCAGATTGCTCAGCAGGAAGTGGATGACGCCGGTTTTGCCGTAGTCAAAGCACTTGGTGCCCCAGGCGGGATGGTCGCCCTTGGGGCCGTCGTGGAAGAACTGCCAGGTGGTACCGTCGAACATATTGATGCCCTCGGTGGTGTTCTTTACAGCATGGGAGTGGACCACGTCCAGCAGCACACACAGCCCCATTTCGTGGGCCTTGTTTACCAGGTATTTCAGATCCTCAGGTCTGCCAAACCAACTGGAGGCGGCATAGAAGTTCGCCACCTGGTAGCCGAAGCTGCCATAGTAGGGATGCTCCATAATGGCCATGAGCTGGATGGTGTTGTAGCCCGCCTTCTTCACCCTGGGCAATATCATATCCGCAAACTCCCGGTAGGTGCCGACTTTACCTTCTTCCTGGGCCATTCCTACATGGGCTTCGTAGATATAGAGGGAATCCTCCCGGCAAAAACCCTTCTCCGTCCATGGGAAGACCTTTTGATCGTCCGTGACCTCACAGACCCACTGGACGCTGTTCTTTTCCTGGACCACCCTGCGGGCATAGAGGGGGATGTGCCAGGTACGCTGCATAAAAGCGTCCACCACGGTCTTCACCCGGCAGCCCTCCCAGAGCGCGTCGTCACCGGGCAGGTAAATTTCCCAATTGCCATTTCCTAGGCTGGTCAGGGGATGGGATGTGGGTTCCCAACCGTTGAATTCGCCGGTAAGGTACAGCTGATAGGCGCTGGGGGCCCACTCCCGGTAGTACCAGCCGCCGGGCACATGGTGGAAGCCGAAGTATTCATAGGCGTTGGCAAAGTCACTGAGGGTCTGCCCCCTGGAAAGAATTCGGTTTTGAGTGTCCTGATACAGCCGCATCCGCAGATCAATATCTCCGGCAAAGTCCTTTAACTGGGGATTCAGTTCCAGAATACGATACATGATTTGTAGCTCCTTCCAAAAGGCCGACAAAATCGCACAGTCCGAGCCTTTTCTCTCTGTGTCAATTGTATAAGATTCACAGCGAACTGTCAACTGTCAAAAGGGAAGGACTGTCCAATTCCGATATGCCTTTTGTAATGACAGCTTCAGCAACACATGAGTATACCAAATCTGTAAAGCCACCTCTCCCTTTTCTCCCTCGCCGCGGCTATGAAAACTGTGGAAAACCGAAAAACGGTTTACACACCGTTTCCACGGCCTGCGCTCACCCTCTTTTTCATCTCCGGCTTTCTCCCTATACAGAGAAGGATCAGGGCCCGGAAAGTCCGGACCCTGATTTTACCCCGCTGCCTTCAGCATATTTTCAATAAAAATTCCATATCCGGAAGTTGGATCGTTTACCAGAACATGGGTAACGGCGCCTATCAGCTTCCCGTCCTGCAGGATGGGGCTGCCGGACATCCCCTGCACGATGCCGCCGGTCGTATTCAGAAGCTCCGGATCTGTGACTTTCAGAAGAAAATTTCGGTAGGTGGTGCGGTCTTTGGGATATAATTTCAGAATTTCCACAGAATATTCCCGTGGCGGGCCCTGGCTGACAGTGGCGAGGATGGTGGCCGGGCCTGTGTGCAGGGCATCCCATTCCCCAACGGGGATGGGGGAGCCGGAAAAGCCCGCGCCGGTGGTGCCGAAAATGCCCCTGGGTGTGTTGGAAGAAACAGTGCCGATGGGAATGGGGGAGAGGGCCTGACCCTTGAGAAGCCCAGGGTTTCCGGCAGCGCCCTTCCGGACGGAATAGACCTCCGCCGGGAAGATGTCGCCGGAGACCAGCCGCAGGAGTCCATCCTTGCCGGTGCTGACGCCGTGGCCCAGGGCGGCGAACTGCTTTGTCTCCGGGTCGTACCAGGTGACGGTGCCGATGCCGGAGATGCCCTGGCGCAGGTAGACGCCCAGTACCCGCTGGCCGCCCTCCTGCCCGGGGGTCAGCTGCAAGGTCAGGTTCCGGCTGCCCCGGGTGACGCTGAGCTTCACCGGGCCGTCGGTTTTTTGCAGCATGGCTTTCATATCCTCGATGCTCTGGGCTGGAGTACCGTTGACGGCGGTGATCCGGTCGCCGATTTTCAGCCCCGCGTCCCGGGCGGCGGCACCCAGAGTATCGTCAAAGGCGGCGACGGTAATGCTGTCCGTGCGCAATTGCAGACCCACCAGACTGCCCACGGGCACCAGATAGTCCGCCGCCCATGCAGAGACCGGCAGCATCCATAAAAAAAGAACAAAAATCGCGATTTTGCGTTTCATGAAATCCCTCCTTTCTGTCTTTACTATTCCGCACTGACGGCAATGTAACCGCAGAAAAAGTCGAAAAATCTGGAACGGTCTGGCCGGGTTCTCAGTTTTTTCTTGATTGCGGCCGCAAAAACCGCTAAAATAGGGAAAGAACATGAAAGGCGGGAAAAATTATGAAATTTGAAACGGATTATGAGAGCCTGTGCCGTGACCTTGCGGCCCTGACGGAGAATGTGCCCTATACCGTCGCCAATCTGGCCAATACCGCTGCCCTGATCTGGGAACGGATGGAGGGCCTCAACTGGGCGGGCTTTTATATGCTGACGGACGGCGCGCTGGTGCTCGGTCCCTTCCAGGGGAAGACGGCCTGCATCCGTATTCCTTGGGGCCGGGGCGTCTGCGGCAGGGCGGCGGAGCAGGGGAGGACGGTCCTGGTGGAGAATGTGCATGATTTCCCGGGACATATCGCCTGCGACAGCGCCTCCAATTCCGAGATCGTGGTGCCGCTGTATCAGGCGGGGGCGCTTTGGGGCGTGCTGGATCTGGACAGCCCCTATGTGGGCCGTTTTACGGAAAGCGACCGGCAGGGACTGGAAAATCTGGCGAAAATGATCGAAGCTTACCTGTAACGCGGCATTTACCTATTGACAGGGTAGGCAAAATATGATATGCTCCCTACAGGAGTACTAGGGATATTCGGATTCCTTTCAAACCATAGGAGGTATTTATGCAAGTTTACGCCGACAACGCGGCAACCACAAAGATGAGCCAGACGGCCATCGATGCCATGCTGCCCTACATGACCACCATCTACGGCAACCCTTCCAGCCTGCATTCCGTGGGACAGCGGGCAAAGGAAGCCCTGGACGCCGCCCGGGAGACCGTGGCAAGCTGCCTGGGCTGTGAGCCCCGGGAGATCATCTTCACCTCCGGCGGCAGCGAGGCCGACAACCAGGCCATTATTTCCGCCGCCCGCCTGGGGGAGAAAAAGGGCAAGAAGCACATTATTTCCACTGCCTTTGAGCACCATGCCGTGCTGCACACCCTGAAGAAGCTGGAGAAGGAAGGCTTTGAGGTCACGCTGCTGGATGTACGCCAGGGCCACAACATTACCGCCCAGCAGGTCAAGGATGCCATCCGGCCCGATACCTGCCTGGTGACCACTATGTACGCCAATAACGAGATCGGCTCCATTCTGCCCATTGCGGAGATCGGCGCTATCTGCAAGGCGGCGGGCGTGCCCTTCCACACCGACGCCGTCCAGGCTGTCGGCCATCTGCACATCAACGTGAAGGAACAGAATATCGATATGCTGAGTCTGTCCGGCCATAAGTTCCATGGCCCCAAGGGCATTGGCGCGCTGTACGTCCGCAAGGGCTTCCCCCTGGTGAATATCATTGAGGGCGGCGCCCAGGAGCGGGGGAAGCGGGCCGGTACGGAGAACATTCCCGCCATCTGCGGCATGGCCGCCGCCATGAAGGAGGCCTGCGACCACATTGACGAGAACGCTGCCAAAGTTTCCGCCATGCGGGACAAGCTCATCGAGGGCCTGTCCAGGATCCCCCACAGCGCCGTCAACGGCGACCTGGTCCATCGTCTGCCCGGCAATGTGTCCTTCTGCTTTGAGGGCATTGAGGGTGAGAGCCTGCTGCTGCTGCTGGACCAGAAGGGCATCTGCGCTTCCTCCGGCTCCGCCTGCACCTCCGGTTCTCTGGACCCCAGCCATGTGCTGCTGGCCATTGGCCGTGTCCATGATGTGGCCCACGGCTCTCTGCGCCTGAGCCTGTGCGAGCGGAACACCATGGAGGAAATGGACCACATTCTGAAGTGTGTTCCGGAGGTCGTGGAATATCTGCGCGGCATGTCCCCTGTGTGGAGGGACCTGCAGACCGGCAAGAGATCTTATATTCTGTAATTGGGAGGAACAAGAAAATGGCACTTTACAGCGAAAAGGTTATGGATCATTTTACCCATCCCCGCAATGTTGGCGTCATTGAGGATGCCAACGGCGTCGGTGAGGTTGGCAACGCCAAGTGCGGCGATATTATGAAGATTTATCTGAAGATTGAGGACGACATCATCAAGGACGTGAAGTTCGAGACCTTCGGCTGCGGCAGCGCCATCGCTTCCTCTTCCATGGCCACCGAGATGATTAAGGGTAAGTCCATCCACGAGGCTATGGCCCTGACCAACAAGGCCGTCGCCGAGGCTCTGGACGGCCTGCCTGCCCACAAGCTGCATTGCTCTGTGCTGGCCGAGGAGGCCATCAAAAACGCCCTGAAGGACTACTATGACCGCGCGGGCCTGCCCTACGACGAGAAGGACTTCCCGGACTGCGACCACTGCGAGCATTGCGAGTAAGCCTATGATCGTATCTACCAAAGGACGCTATGCCCTTAGGGTGATGGTAGCCATGGCCCAGCGGGGCGGGGATGAGTACATTCCCATTAAGGAGATTGCCGAGCAGGAAGAGATCAGCCTGAAATACCTGGAGTCCATTATGACCATTCTCTCCAAGGGCGGTCTGGTGGACGCGGTACACGGCAAGGGCGGCGGCTACCGCCTGAACCGGCCTCCTGAAAAGTACACGGTTGGCAGCATCCTGAAGCTGACGGAGGGCGGCCTGAGCGCCGTATCCTGTACTTCGGAGGGACCCTCCGCCTGCTCCCGCAGCTCCTGCTGCGAGACCAGGCCCATGTGGGATAAGCTGGACGCCATGATCGACGCCTTCTTCGAGGGCATCACCCTGGCGGACCTGCTGAAAGAAAGATAAGAGCGTTATGCGGATAGTTAGAGCAGGACAGAAAGTGAATAAAATTCGGTTGTGCCGGAGTGAAGAACTCCGGCACAATTTTTTTATAGAGAAAACCACGCATTAGACGCGTGGTTCCCAAAAGCCTATGGCGATGAGTAAAAAACCCTGCTACAATAATTGAGCGGTCTGCCAACTGCCCAAATTAAAGTAACAGGGAGGTACATTCATTATGGGAATGACATCAATAGTTTATCACATACCAAGTGGAATTGCAAATACCATATCGTGTTTGCACCGAAGTATCGAAGGAAGGTATTTTACAAGGAAAAGCGAGAGGCTGTGGGAAAGATCCTGCGGCAGTTATGTGAATGGAAGGGCGTAAAAATAATAGAAGCAGAGGCATGCCCGGATCATATTCACCTATTTGTAGAAATACCACCGAAATATTCGATATCGAGCTTCATGGGCTACCTAAAAGGGAAGAGTAGTACAATGCTATACGAACAATTCGGCGAACTCAAGTACAAGTATCGCAACAGAGAATTCTGGTGCAGAGGGTATTATGTGGATACGGTAGGAAAGAACGAGAGCCGAATTGCGGAGTATGTGAGGAACCAGCTAAAAGAAGACGAGCTAGGGGAACAGTTAAGGATTCTGTCGGATAGCCCGTTTACGGGTCGCAAGTAACAGTCCATACGCGGCTGGCAGATCGTATTACACGTTTACGCGTTAGGCGAGGAAAAGAGGGCTATGCCCGTTAAATGACAACCACCGGCGAAGCCGGTGGTTGTGTTTTTTATGTGCGGACGATTGAATCTTGAGATTCAATTTTCATTTGATTGCTTGAAAAGTTCTGTGAAATACGCTATGATAGGCGCAGACTTTAAGAAAGGAACAGCCCGCAGCGTTGGAATGGCCTGGAAAAGGCAGGGGCAGGGTACTGGAAAGACCCTGCGATAGCCCATGAACGAACGCAACAAAATAGAAATATTTATTGCGTTTATACAGAAGGGGACTAGCAACACCCGCATGGCGCAGCGGTCTGGGCTATGTTCGATACATATGTACGGAACACAGCATCACAGCCGCCAGACAGGGGCAAGGAACCCCTTGCCCCTACCCCTGTCTGTCAGCTGCCAAGCTGGATAAAGCGTAATACGAACTGGACGATATACCAGACCGCAATTGCTGCAACCCATGCGGACGCTATGTCAATCATTATCCCGAAGGGAACGAAATAGTTTATAGCCCCCAGAAAGTTTGCGAACGGCTGGAAAGCGGACGCAAGCCAATCCGAAAGAGAGAAGTTCGGCAGAATGGCGCTAATTCCGCCAATTACCAAATTCGCAGTAGAATACAGCCCATTTATAAACGAAGCCAGAACATTGTTTATTTCCATAGAATCACCACTTTGTCACCTTCCGTGTGATAATCAGAAGCCCGATAGCGAACAAAATCAGCTCACCGCCACGAATAATGGCAGCCAAAGTGTCCATACCCGGAATTTCTGAAAAGTTAATTTCAAATTCGTAAATATCAAATCCGCCGCCCGTATAGGTTGGCAATGGGATGGTTATGACAGGCGGCGAAGCCTGGGCATTCCAAAACGTGATTGCGTTATATATTCCATATGGAATATTAAAGGGGAACAGATTGAACAAATCTCCGAAATGGATTGCAACCAGGGGACTTTCTACATGCGTGGTTCCTGTAAGATACTCCGAAATAGCCACAGCTTCGGAACGAACCGCAGATACCGCACTGACAATGGGCGCTGTTATCCCGGTCACAAGGCTTTTGATTGCCGTCCATATCTTTTCAAGCCAGCCCCAGAGCGTACCCCACAATGATGCCGTGCCGGTGTCTGTGCCCGTATCCGTTCCCACGTCAGTATCTGTCAAAGAGACTGTTTCCGCAACAGTTTTCGTGCCGGATATCGTATCGGTATAACTCCGGTCAGCAGCGTCAGCAACCGTCGCAGGGACGGAAAGCGGCAAACCTACAACCCCGGTTCCGATCAGGCTATCAGAAACCGTAATTTTACGAGCAAGCCAGGCAGAATGCGCAGCGTTTTCAAGACTGTCTGAAAAGAAATCTGTCAGCGCTATTGAATCGGAATCAGAGGCAGTATAGGCACTTCGTCCCACAGGGCTTGCAAGCCTGACAGACGACACATTTTCCAAGTATGGTTCATAGTCACTGCCTGCATGTATACGAACAAGATTTCCGTCAGCTAGGCCCGAGCGAGAATAGGCAATCACATATTCCACATCGGAGGCAACCCGTACCGCACGTTCACAATACTTCCCGTTTATGGTAATACCAGATACAGCGGAAAAAGACGGCAAGCTATTACACCACAGATAACCATACGAGGCGAAAGAAGAGGAATCACTTGCATCATACAATGTCATCCGCATCAAGACGCAGCGTGACATTTTATTTATCGCCGTGACAAACGCAGCGTCCAAAGCAGAACCACGATTGACAACAAAATCAAAAAAGGTACTATACGGAAACCCTGACATCTCAGGCGGTTTGAAAACCGCTTCAACTGCCGGAACAATAGGTGTATCTGTTGGAATAACGGGAGTATCCGCAGGAGTAACCAAATAATCAATGACCCATTCCAAAAGATTCCTAGGGGCATAAGTGATTCCATCAGATAGAATCATTTTGGCTACCGTGCCGATCGTCGTATTTAGAACGACAAATTCCGTTGGTATGTGCGTAACAATATCGTTGACCAGACTATTAAACCCCGCAGCGGACGTATTTTCAGAGGGGCCAACCCCTAGTGCAATGAGAATTGCCCCAATGACACAGGGTAGACCGATTCCAACAATGGAAGCCGTCACAGGGTCCGCATAGACCACCATAGGCCGAAAGATGCATACAAACAGAATAAGTAAAGTCAGAATGCAGCACAGCAGCCGCTTAAAATTTGTAGTGCGTGTCATAGATTCCCGCTACCCTCCTTGAATAACGTATTACGTCCGTACCGTTTCGTTCTCCATGAAATCCGTACCAGTATTCATGCACGATAAACAGGCCGCCACCGGCAATCCAGGAGAGAAGCCGCCCGAACCAATTGAAATTTGCAAGCTTGTAATGCTTGTATTCCTGCTCAATGCAGTATCTTATCTGCCGGTCTAACTGCCGGTCAGACTGCGAAATAAGGATGAAATCAAACCCGTAATGTCTATGCTTTGCGAAGAAATCAAGCCATGGCTGTCTATCCTTATCCGAGAAAGAACGGCAATTGAATTTAATTCCCGCTTCATCAATGACAACCGTTGTTTGTCCCTCTTTCCCAACGGAATGATTCTGTTCAGCGTAGTCTATCAGCCATTTCACCGTGATATCGGACGTATCCAGGTAGATAGGAGGGGCCTTGATTTTTCGGTGTGTAATGTTGTGGGGAATTTTTGAAAATAATTTTTCAAAACATTTATGTTTTGCCATAGGCCGGAAAATCAGTCGAATAGAAAAATCTTCCAAGTCAACAGGGAAGTTACAAATATATTGCCGCCCAACAAGGGCACCATTGGCGACCTTATCCGCAATATGAAACGATTTCCCGGAACCAGGCGTACCAGAATATAGACTTATCATATAAATTCTCCGTAGGGTAACGGCGGCTTTCGCCGCCGCATTCCGTGAATACTACTTTACGACCTTCCGAATGAACTTGACGCCAAAGAAAACAGCAATCGCAATACCCAGAACAGGCAGCGCAACCGGAACGATTTTTTCTACCATCCCGGTAACGTTCTCCGAAATGTTTACGACCTGCTCATGAAGTACCAGCGCAATCATTTTGACATTTTCGCTGAATTTCGTCGAAAATGCTGTCATATCGAGCACGTTATCAAACCCATACACGGAAACAACCCTCCCTTCAAATAAAAATTGCGGCGGCTTTTTTCAGCCGCCGCAAGCGCTCACTTACTTCATCACTTTCTTGATGAACTTCAGACCGAAGGTGGTTGCGATCACGATACCCAGGACAGGCAGCGCAACGGGCAGGATACCAGCGATCATGCTAGTGCAGTCAGAAGCGATAGTGGTGACAGCAGAGGTCATAGCGGTAACGATAGATTCCATATACGTTCTCCTTTCTCAAAAGAATTTATGCAATAACTTGACAACGGTCAAGACCGCCCAAGATAATGCCGCAGCAATGCAGGAGGCAGAAAGGCCGGCAATGGACGCCTGTGCAATAAGCGTGAAGCCCCATTCCATCAAATCAGTGTCAAGGATTTCCATCATTTGAGCCACCTCCAAAGCGTTGACCCCAGTTGAATACCAGCGCACAGGGCAACGGCGCAAATGAGAATTACCAGAAGGTTGTTTTGCAGGAGCAGGGAATCTTGAATCGGAGCAAGTTCCTCAGAAATCGGAACCGTTGTCTCTTCAATCGTCTCAAAAACCTCACCATAGGTTTGGGCAAACTCTTCGCCACCAATTTCCCAGCTATCGGGCTGCGTTTCGGTGGGGGCCTCAGAGGCCGAAGCTTCCGTGGTTTCCGGCATAGAATCCATAGATTCCGTAACATCAGGGGTACTTGTCTCGTCCATAGTTCATCTCCATTGAATCTTAATGTTCAAAGCGGCCAGATTTCCCAGACTTCCTTTCATGCAGCCATGAAAGCAGAAGGAAGGCAAGAAAGACGATTACATGCGCAAGAATAGAAATGACGGCATTCCGCATATGTGCTACCTCAGTCCAGTGGTCGAATATTGTCGGTCCGATTAGAAGTGAATTCCTCAAAATCCCGGAAACGGCGTGTGTCCTCAGATTCCGCAGGGCCTCTTAAATCGTTATACAGAGAATCGTTATGTTCCCGTACCAGGGCCACACCGATTGTACCCATACGCCGGAGGTCTGCATACACACCAGCGGCAACGGCTTTTTTGAGCAGTTCTGAATAGCTGATGAAGCCGGGGGAACTCTCGATAATGTCCACAAGGGTCAGTACCCGAGCACCTTCATCCGGTTCCGCAAGCAGCGTGGAAAGCCGGACCTTCAGCGGACCGAAAACGGCTTCAAACTCATATTGGTACTTTTCCTCATTCCCGAAATGCACCAAGTAAAGAAGTGCGCCGTCTACGTCCTTACAGGCTTCAAGGTAATTGGGGGCAATGCCAAGTTCCTTCGCAATTGCCGTATTCCAAACGGCATTTTTGAAGCGGACAACCACATGCCAATGGGGCTTTTTCGGCTGGCCGTCTTCTGTCTTGTCCTTGTCATGCAGGATTGCGGCGAAGTTGTAGCCGCCTGATTTCATCTTTTCAATGGCAGCGGCATGGGTGGGGTCTTCGGGGTAGAGGACCATCACGAATTTGCGGTCACGGAATTTCTGGGAATCACTCATATTGAACCTCCAAATATTTGACACATGACACAAGGGGGTGAAATGTGCTAATTTTATTTGAGTGTCAATTTTGACACCTGGCACAAGCGGCGCTATGTCGTAGTGGCGCCGCCCGTGTCAAGAGGTGAGAAGGGCTTATCTTCTCTTGAGTTCCCTCTTGACGTCTCCGAACTGTTGGCACACTTCGGAGAACATATTTTGCAGCCCTTCCATTTCACGGCGGAGCTGCTTATTTTCGTCTTTCATCTTTTGTAGGTCTTCCGAGAAGTTCAGAAGAGCTACAAGGTCTCTGATAGGAAGCGTTACTTGCCACTGTGACGGCTTGTCAGCCATCACAGAATACCGTCAACAATCAGAGAGTTGTTCCAGGTATGATAGAAAATTTCACGCTGGTCATCTACCTTGACCATACCGGCAGCGTCCAGCATGGGGCCGTCAATATTGGCGGTCGCAGCCCGGAAACCCTGGAAATTCTGATCCTCATACACGAAAGAAACGGGGAGGAAGTCATAGGCTTTCCCATTCTTCTTGCTCACTCCACTCATGCGGTTTCCGATACCGACTACTTTGATTTTGGTTCTCATTGGGTGTTCCTCCTTAAAAGATTGTTTACCAGTCATTCACAGCTGGTATACTAAGGTTAAACCTTATTTAGCCAAAAGTCAAGAGAAAGATTTAATCTTATTTATCTTTGTAAAATATGGCTAAATCTATTAAGACTTTTTTGTTAAATATGGTAACATGATATTGGAGGTTATTTACCATGGAAAAACGTACAGAGCAAATTGGCATTAAAGTTACACCATCCACAAGAAAAGCAATTGAAGAAATTGCAAGCAGGGAAGCAAGACCGCTAAGCAGTCAAATAAACCTGATTCTGGAAAAATACATTAAGGAATACTTTGAAAAGGAAAACACCCAAAAATAAAATTGAATGTTAAGATTCAAAAGGGGATAGAGAAATGATTGAAAGGGGCTTTCAGCTGAATTCAGCGGCTTTTGGAAATCAGCTGCTGGGGGATGCAATCGAGCTGATTCTGGTTGTTGTTGTCCTCTGGATTTTGTGGGGAATCGTCCGGTTTATCTTCCGAATACTGAAAGGCTTCTGGAACCTTCTGTTTGGCAGAAGGAAACGAGCTGACCCGCTGCGATCAGATGATTGGTTGACCAGAGCACAGGCAAAACAGGAAATACGCTTCAAAAACTCTTTGCCTCCATTGCTGCCGAAACAGCAGCCACGAAAGAGAAGGAAACACCTCCTCAAACGAAAAGGGGAGGGCGAGACCTGGTATCCATCCGGCTGGAAGCTGAACGAGGAAACCGGCCTATGGGAACCGCCTGATTACGTGAAATAACCTTTTGAATATTGAGATTCAAAACCGCTGCTTGTGGGAAATGGTTCCCGGGGCAGCGGTTTTTTCTTTTGGTTGTACAGCAGGGAAGCGGGGGCCGGGGGCCTGAATGCGGACTATGCCGCATTCTTGGAAAAAAATGAGTTGGCAAGCCGGACATGGTTCATCCCGTAACCGTGTGCAGCTTGCCAATTCATTTTTTATCGCCCTAGCACTTTTCATCCTAGCAAAATTTCTGATTCTGTCAAGGCCAAGCATGTGATTGAAAAATATACCAGTGTGAGCACTGGAATATTTTTCAATCAGCCTTGACAGACCGAAAACCCGCTGCGCTGCAAGAGTATTTGCCGACATACTCAGAAGAACAGACCGGGTGTCGGCAAATACGTGTTTTCTATCAGAACCGCCCAGTGTGCGCACTGGGCTATTTTCGCTCGAACGAAAGTGTGCTAGGGCAGGCAAAAAAGAGAACCGGTACGACACAACCGTACCGGCTCAGCGGGGGAGGAAAATCAAAACCCCGCAGAAAAATTATAACATGCCCAGAAAGGAAAATCAACCATGAAAGAGACAGTCAAAACAAGCAGAGCCGCAGGACAGCTGGAGAAGATGTTCCGGACATTGAACCGGGACAGCTTCGGTGGGGAGCTGGAGGAACCCATTATCACCATTCAGAGCACCCCGGGGGCCTTCGGACACGTCACGGTAGGAAAGACCTGGAAAAGAAAGGATGATTGGAGACATGAATTGAACATTGCTGCCGATTGGCTGGAAAGGCCCATCGAAGAAATCACGGCAACCCTGATTCACGAAATGGTTCACCTGTACAACATCAAGCAGGGAATTCAGGATTGCAGCAGGGGAGGGACGTACCACAACCGCAAGTTCAAAGAGGAAGCCGAAAAGCACATGATTCACATTGAGAAGCATGAGAAATACGGCTGGACAATCACCATTCCAACAGATGATCTGTTGGAGTACATTCTTTCTCAGGGCTGGGAAGAATTCCAGATGAGCCGGTTCCCGCTGGCAGGGCTGAGAGGTCCGGGAGGGGAAAAGACGAAAGGAGGCGACACACAGGCCCCGGGAGGGGACGCAGAGAAGCCGAAGAAAAACAGCTGGAAGCACGTTTGCCCAAACTGCAAAGCCATAGCAAGAACCACGAAAGAAATTCCGCTGATTTGCGGAATTTGCAACGTTCCAATGGAAATTGAAGATTAAGATTCAAAAGGGGAGGGGCAGCCCTCCCCGAAGGAGGTATATTATGACAATCACAGAAATCATCGAAGGTATTGGAGAGCTTGCGAAGAGATCAAACATGACCTTCGAGGAAACAGTCGAATGGATTTCCCGGAACGACCGGGAGGAAAATATTTTACCTTGGGAGGACGAAGAAAATGGAACTGAGCGAACTGAGAATTGAAGAATTACACAAAATCGCACTAATCATAACAAAGTTCATTATGGAGAACGAGGACGCAGAAAGGGAATGCGGAGAAGAAGATACAGCACTGAAAGAGCTTTACCGCACAAGGATTGAAGAAGCCACAGAAATTCGAGACAAAGTAGTTCGGATTTACGTGAAGAAAACACTATGGGAGGATGCAGAAAAATGACAATTATCAGTTTACTTGCAGATTGCAACAACATTTACGCTGGCACAACAATTCGCATTCATAGGGGAAATCCCGGATATTGCATCTGGGAAGGTGCAATGAGAGAAGTACCAGAAAGATTCAAAGATTGTAAAATCGATACATTCACAGTACGTAAAACAGGTGTGGACATTTACCTATAAGCCAAACCGGGGAACCCAGAAATGGGAACCCCGGTTTTTTTATGTGCGGACGATTGAATCTTGAGATTCAATTTTCATTTGATTGCTTGAAAAGTTCTGTGAAATACGCTATGATAGGCGCAGACTCTAAGAAAGGAACAGCCCGTAGCGTTGGAATGGCCTGGAAAGGCAGGGGCAGGGTACTGGAAAGGCCCTGTGAGAGCCTAGGAACGAACGCAACAAAATAAAAATTTTGTTGCGTTCAATACGCAATTCAGAGCGATTCCGACTGAATACGGGCTATGCAAGCCCTATGCAGCAATACCGTGACTGTCCGCAGGTTTTGCGGAACTTTTTGACTTACCACGAAAACATCAAAGGCCAATCGCCGCTGACCATTCATGAATACTATCTGGATCTGCGGATGTTTCTGCGCTTTCTGAAGCTTATGCGCAATGAAATGTCTGTGGACACCGATCTGGACACCATCGACATTCGGGACATTGACGTGGACTTTCTGGGCACCGTCACCCAGTCCGATATTTTCGATTTTCTCTCCTACCTGGCCAACGACCGTGTGGCTCGTCCCGACGAGGCTGTGCCGGAGCGCGGCATTGAGGCCGCCAGCCGGGCCAGGAAACTCTCGGCCATCAAGTCCTTCTATAAGTACTTGACGGTACGGACCAAACAATTGAGCGAAAATCCCGTAGCGGACCTGGAATATCCCAAGCTGCGCAAAAGCCTGCCCAAATATCTGACCATGGAAGAATCCGCCGCTCTGCTGAAAGCGGTTTCCGGCCCCAACGAAAAGCGGGACTATGCCATCCTGATGCTCTTTCTGAACTGCGGCATCCGGCGAAGCGAGCTGGTGGGGCTGAATCTGACGGACGTCTATGAGGACCGCATCCGGGTCATCGGCAAGGGCAACAAGGAGCGCTTCGTCTATTTCGGCTCTGCCTGCCGAAAGGCCATTGAC
This sequence comes from bacterium, assembly GCA_963661735.1. GTDB lineage: Bacteria > Bacillota > Clostridia > Oscillospirales > Oscillospiraceae > Faecousia. Next base: position 51,847 of record CAVLCF010000052.1, read on the forward strand.
GCCTACCTGGAGGAACGGAACCAGATTGAGCTCTCCGACAACCGGGCCCTTTTCGGCTCCCGGGACAAGAACCGCATCAGCGTCACGGCGGTCCACCGGCTGGTGAAAAAGGCGCTCCTTCAGGCGGGGCTGGATTCCACCCAGTTCTCCGCCCACAAGCTGCGCCACACGGCGGCTACCATGATGCTCTCCGGCGGTGTGGACGTGAAAACCGTCCAGGAGGTTCTGGGCCACGAGAATCTGAACACCACCCAGATCTACACCCATATTGAAAACACCGAGCTGAAAATTGCCAGCGAGGCCAATCCCCTTTCCAAGCTTGATTTTTCAAAATAATTTGATATAATATAGAATGCAACCAAAAGTTGCTATTGAATTATTAATTCTTGAAGGAATTTTCTATGTCCATCGGTGAGCGAATCATAGAACTGCGGAGGGCTGCTTCCCTCTCCCAGGGGCAGCTGGCTGAGCGCATGGGTGTCACCCGGCAAGCAGTAAGCAAATGGGAAAATGACTTGTCCACCCCGGATCCCCTGCGACTCATCCAATTGGCGGACGCCCTGGATACGGACAGCGAATATCTGGCCTCTGGAAAGCATGCCACAGTCCCCTCCCCTCCCATGATTGTTCATTCTGTGGAGGAGAAGCCAGTTTACATTCAAAAAGTGGTCGAAAAACCGGTTTATATCGAAAAAACCGTGGAAAAACCGGTCTATGTAGAGAAGCCCGTCTATATTGAAAAGCCGGATGCGCCGCCAAAGCCCAGGGTTGTGGTCAAGGAGGTTCCGATAGAACGGGTAGTGGAGAAACCTGTAATCAAGAAGGTCTTGCGCTACCGCTATCGACCGGACCCAGTAGCGCTGGCGCTGACGGCCATTGTGGCCTTTGCCCTTGGGCTGGTGGTGGGGCTGTTGATTTAGCTTCCCTTGCCGTCCTGCTGTCCGGTTTTTTGAAAAAGAAAACAGCGAAGGTGTTTTAGCCTGTACCTGTAAAATGAAAGTAGACACTCGCAAAAGTGTGGGTGTCTACTTTTTTC
>CAVLCF010000053.1:0-5405 GCA_963661735.1 bacterium
GCGGCGGCCTTTTTGTGCTGCACTTTTTTCTACCTACTGCTTGCAAATTTTTCTTCCTGTCAAGTCCGCTTTGGGGCTTGACTTTTTATTTGCAGGCTTTTATACCCCTACCCGGGGATCCGTCAGAAACTCCGCATTGGTTTTTCCTCGCTGGTCCACCAGCATTTTCCCCAGTTCTTCCAGAGAACGGCCCCGAAAGATTCCTGTGAGGCCATTTTGCATACCGGTTTTCCGCAAGTAGTCCAGCGCCTCTATCTGCCAATCAATCTGTTTTCTCTCCGCACGTTTTCTGTCCAGCAGCTTTTCCCAAACGAGCGTGCTGTCATAGTCCGGAGCCAGCATGAGATCCCGTATCTCATTGCGCTTTAACCCCAATTGGTAGAACAGCGCAATTTGCTGAAGTTTTTCCACCCCTTTCTCATCGTACAGCTTGTAGCCATCATTTCCCTCTACCGAGTAGTTTGCGTAGGCCACAGCGCGCACAACATTTTCGTGATGAAAATAGTACAAATGCTTTCCTGTGAGTCCGGTCAAAGCACACACCTCCTTGACCGTCTTAAGCTGCCCCATGGTTCCAGTCCCCCGAGGGTAATATAGAGCATTCCCGGAGAATGGTTCAACTTGGCAGACATTCATCAAAACCAGTGTCTGTCCGATTTGAAATACCGTCTCATATTGTTTTTGATTCATAAAAGCACCCCCTGTTGATCGTGACGCATTGCGTCCTGCAACAGGGGGTGTAAATTTCGCGAATTTCTAATTGCTGCAAATAATTCTTTTTATCCCGAAGATTTTATTCTTTCTGCATTGGCCCCTCTTTCTGGCAAGCATTTCGTGATTTTCCCCAGGTTTATCCGTTTTCTGGCGCTATCGGAACATCTTGCGGATAGTAGAGAATTATCCAGCTATAACCCGTCTGTCCCGAAAGCATACATACCGCGCCTGCGCTTCGTATTTGGGGTGTGTACCGCAAATACGAAGCAAAGCAATCTATTACAGCATATCCCTGTAATAGGACAGCATATCTACCGGCCGGTCCAAGACATCATGCCAGACGGCTTTATGCCGCAGGCCCTCCTGTTGGAAGCCCAGCTTGCGTAAAAGGCCCATGGATGCGGTATTCTCCGGCAAAGTCTCGGCGATCACCAGCGACAGGCCCAGCCCATCCTGCAAAAGCGCAAGCAATGCGGAAAGGGCCTCAAAGGCAATGCCCCTCCGCTGATAGGCCGGGTGGATCCCATAGCCAATTTCCATAGCCGTCACCGCCCGGGAATCATCCTCCTGCAGAGAGATCGTGCCGATCACTTTTCCGTTTTCTCTGTACTCGACCATATACCGGGTCTGCTGGTCCGCAAAGAATTGCATTCTCTGCTCGAATTCGGCGTTTTTCTCCGTAAAGGGTTCGCAGCAATTCATATAGGTACTCACGGGGTCGGACAACAGCTCGAAACAATCGTCCGCGTCCTCGGCTTTGAACCGGCGCAGAACAAGCCTGTCCGTTTCCAGCCGCAGCCGGGGGAGCAGCAGTTTTCCGACGGCGTACCCTGCCGTTTCTCTGTACCCTGGGAATTCAATATTTCCGGGGTTCATTTTCAAAATGATTTTCCCGGGTCCTTCCTCCGCCGCGAACTTGCGTTCTATGGTTTCGTCCGTCCGGATCTTCAAATCGACCTGATACCGGCGGCAGAGCGCTTCCAGCTCCCTATGGATGCGCTCCATTTCGCCGGCTTTCAGCAGCTCCAGCACTCGGGCCTCCCGTTCCAGCATCCGCTGGTCCTTGGGGCCGTGGTCCTTTTCCCGATTTGTGCGAATGGCCTTGTCCGGATCCACAAATTCCAGGGTAAAGCGTTCCTCCGCCTCGTAATCGTCTAGCTTCTGCGGCTCCGCCTCTGGCTGTACCTCGCAGAGGTAATAGTAATTGTCCTGCACAAAGATCTCAACATCTTCCTGGTCGGACTTCTGTACCCGGTGGACCAGGCCGTATTCCCGGATGGAGTCCGGGAGTACCCGCAAACCGGATTCCTCCGTCACCTCCCGGCACAGTGCCGCCACTGGGGTCTCCCCCGGCTCGATGCCCCCGCCGGGAAACTTGTAATAGTCATATTTCAGGCTGTGGACCATGGCGACCTTCCCATTCCGCAGGATAATGCCACGAGCGGAGGGCCGCACAAAGACGCGGCCATTAGGATCGTAATCCTTGGTATCCATTTCAAACAAAAGACGCATACACTTCTCCAAACGCACAAATCGGGCGGTCCGAAAAGGGGACCGCCCGAAGAAAATCAGGGTTTACTTATTCCGGTTCTCCAGATATGCCTTCTTGGCGGCAGCCAGGCCAGCCTTGGCGCCGGCGAGACCGGCCTTGGCGGCATCGGCTACGTCAGCGGCCACAACCGCGGCGGCTTCCTTTGCGTTCTCGGCGAATTCCTTGGCAGCCTCCTTGGCGGCTTCCTTTGCCTTTTCCCGATCGGCAGCCTTGCTCTCCTCGGCGGCCTTGTCGGCAGCGGCCTGAGCGGCCTCCTGCTTGATGGCAGCCTGGGCGGCAGCCAGACGGGCGATGGGCACACGGAAGGGGCTGCAGGACACATAGTCCAGACCCAGGGTATTGCAGAACTCCACGGAAGCGGGGTCGCCGCCGTGCTCGCCGCAGATGCCGCAGTGCAGGCTCGGACGGGTCTTCTTGCCCAGGTCCATGGCAAGCTTCATCAGCTTGCCAACGCCGTTCTGGTCCAGCTTGGCGAAGGGATCATTTTCGTAGATCTTGGCCTCGTAGTAGGCGTTCAGGAACTTGCCCGCGTCGTCACGGGAGAAGCCGAAGGTCATCTGGGTCAGATCGTTGGTGCCGAAGCAGAAGAACTCCGCTTCCTTGGCGATCTCATCGGCGGTCAGGGCCGCCCGGGGGATCTCGATCATGGTACCGACCTCGTATGCCAGCTCCACACCGGCGGCGGCGATCTCGGCATCGGCGGTCTCCACAACGACCTTCTTCACAAAGGCCAGCTCCTTGGTCTCACCGACCAGGGGGATCATGATCTCAGGCTTGATGTCCCAGTCGGGATGGGCTTTCTTCACATTGATGGCAGCCCGGATGATGGCCTTGGTCTGCATCTTGGCGATCTCGGGGTAGGTGACGGTCAGGCGGCAGCCACGGTGGCCCATCATGGGATTGAACTCATGCAGAGAGGCGATAATGGCCTTGATAGCTTCCACGCTCTTGCCCTGGGCGGCGGCCAGCTGCTCGATCTCAGGCTGGGTGGTGGGGACGAACTCGTGCAGCGGGGGATCCAGGAAGCGGATACACACGGGCATTCCCTCCAGAGCCTCGTACAGCTTCTCGAAGTCGCCCTGCTGATAAGGCAGGATCTTCTCCAGAGCGGCCTCCCGCTCGGCAACGGTATCGGCGCAGATCATCTCCCGGAAAGCGGCGATCCGCTCGGGGTCAAAGAACATGTGCTCGGTACGGCACAGGCCGATGCCTTCGGCGCCCAGCTCCCGGGCCTTCTTGGCGTCGGTGGGGGTGTCGGCATTGGTGCGGACCTTCATGGTGCGGTACTTGTCGGCCAGAGCCATAATGCGGCCGAACTCGCCGGCGATCTCGGCGTCTACGGTGGGGATAATGCCCTCATAGATATTGCCGGTAGAGCCGTCGATGGAGATGAAGTCGCCCTCGCGGTAAATCTTGCCGCCCAGGGCGAACTGCTTGTTCTCCTCGTCCATGTGGATATCGCCGCAGCCGGAGACGCAGCAGGAGCCCATGCCGCGGGCCACAACGGCAGCGTGAGAGGTCATGCCGCCGCGGACGGTCAGGATGCCCTGGGCGACCTTCATGCCGGTGATGTCCTCGGGAGAGGTCTCCAGACGGACCAGAACCACCTTCTCACCCCGGGCAGCCCAAACTTCGGCGTCTTCCGCGGAGAAGACGATCTTGCCGCAGGCGGCTCCGGGAGAAGCGCCCAGGCCGCGGCCGATGGGGGTAGCCTCCTTCAGGGCCTTGGCATCGAACTGCGGGTGCAGCAGGGTGTCCAGATTCCGGGGTTCGATCATAGCCACGGCCTTCTTCTCGTCGATCATGCCCTCGTCTAAGAGGTCGCAGGCGATCTTCAGAGCGGCCTTGGCGGTACGCTTGCCGTTACGGGTCTGGAGCATGTAGAGCTTGCCGTTTTCCACGGTGAACTCCATGTCCTGCATATCCCGGTAGTGGTCCTCCAGCAGGGCGCAGACCTTGGTGAACTGCTCGAAAGCGGCGGGGAACTTGTCCGCCATCTGGGCAATGGGCATGGGGGTACGGACACCGGCCACCACGTCCTCGCCCTGGGCGTTGGTCAGGAACTCGCCCATGAGCTTCTTCTCGCCGGTGGCGGGGTCACGGGTAAAGGCCACGCCGGTGCCGGAGTTGTCGTTCAGGTTGCCGAATACCATGGGCATGACGTTGACGGCAGTGCCCCAGGAATAGGGGATGTCGTTGTCACGACGGTAGACGTTGGCCCGGGGGTTGTCCCAGGAGCGGAACACGGCCCGGATGGCCTCATACAGCTGCACCTTGGGATCGGAGGGGAAGTCCACGCCCAGCTTGGCCTTATACTCGGCCTTGAACTGGGAAGCCAGTTCCTTCAGGTCCTCGGCGGTCAGCTCCACATCGAAGGTAACGCCCTTCTTCTTCTTCTTCTCGTCGATGAGCTGCTCGAAGTACTTCTTGCCCACTTCCATAACGACGTCGGAGAACATCTGGATGAAGCGGCGGTAGGAGTCGTAGACGAACCGGGCAAAGGCGGGGTCGGGATTGCCCTTAATCATGGCATCCACAACATCGTCGTTCAGGCCCAGGTTCAGGATGGTGTCCATCATGCCGGGCATGGAGGCACGGGCACCGGAGCGGACGGAGACCAGCAGCGGGTTATTCAGATCGCCGAACTTCTTGCCGTTGATCTGCTCCATCTTATCCACGTACTCCATGATCTGGGCCATGATCTCGTCATTGATCGTCTGGCCGTCCTCGTAGTACTTGGTGCAGGCTTCCGTGGAAATAGTAAAGCCCTGGGGAACCGGCAGTCCGATTCTGGTCATTTCCGCCAGATTCGCGCCTTTGCCGCCCAGAAGCTCGCGCATGGAACCGTCACCCTCGGTGAACAAATAAACATACTTATGAGACATACAATACCCCTTTCAAAATACACGGGCAATACCGCAAATCGATATTTTTTACCCGATATTTACACATTTGAATACTCTAAGTGCCAAAACAGTATATCACGGAAGCGCATAATTTTCAATAGGATTTCCTATTTCCTGGAAGATTTCACGGTTTGTACAAATTTGATAAATTATTTTGTCAAAACCGCCGATTTTTATACAGCCTGCAAATAAAAAGTCAAGCCCCAAAGCGGACTTGACAGAAAGAAAAATTT
>CAVLCF010000054.1:0-37967 GCA_963661735.1 bacterium
TCTTCAGCATCAAAAGCAGGAAATACACAAAGTATTCCTCTGCTTTTGATGCTTCGACCGGTCAAAAAATCTCTCGCTCTCAGCTCTTGCCGATTTAATCAGAGGTTCCCTGACAGCCGTTTTGTCTTATTCCTTCACCAGCAATTCCGCGATCTGGATGGCGTTGGTGGCAGCGCCCTTGCGGACCTGGTCGCCGCAGCACCAGAGGCAGAGGCCGTTGTCGTCCGTCAGGTCGGGACGGATGCGGCCTACAAAGACGATATCCTGGTCGCTGGTGTCCAGGGGCATGGGGTACTGCCTGCCCGCCAGATCGTCTACCAGCTTACAGCCGGGGGCCTTGGCGATGACCTCCCGGGCTTCCTGAACGGAAATATGCTTATCGAAGCGCAGGCTTACGGAAATGGAGTGGCTGCGGACCACGGGCACCCGGACGCAGGTGCAGGAGACCTTCAGCTCCGGCAGGTGCATGATCTTCCGGCCCTCGTTCTGCATCTTCATTTCCTCGCTGGTGTAGCCCTCAAACTGCTCGCCGCCGATCTGGGGAATCAGGTTGTAGGCGATCTGATAGGAGAATACCTTCGGCGCGTAAGTTTTGCCCTCCCGGATGGCCTCTACCTCGTTCATGAGCTCAATGGGGCCGCCGGCACCGGCGCCGGAGACTGCCTGATAGGTGGAGGCGGTCATGGTCCGGATGGGGGAGAGGCTGTTCAGAGCGTTGACCGCCGTCACGGTAATGATGGTGGAGCAGTTGGGGTTGGAGATAATGCCGTGGTGGTTCTTCACGTCCTCCGGGTTGATCTCCGGGACGATCAGTGGCACATTGGGATCCAGCCGGAAAGCGGAGGAATTGTCCACAAAGACCGCGCCGGCCTTGACAATGGCAGGGGCGAACCGCTTGGCAATGTCGTTCTCGGCAGCGCCCAGCACAATGTCCACACCCTGGAAAGCCTCGTCCCGGGCTTCCTCAATGGTTACGTCCTCGCCCCGGAATTTCAGGGTTTTGCCCGCGCTTCTGGCGCTGGCCAGAGGCAGGAGCTTCCCTACGGGGAAATTACGCTCCTGCAGGATCTTGATCATTTCCTGTCCTACGGCGCCGGTAGCGCCCAGAACGGCAACGGTGTACAGTTTCATGATATTGCCTCCTTAAAAACTGGCTTCCCCTGGGGGAAGCTGTCGCGGCCCTCATCCGACCCGCCTGCGGCGGGCCACCATCGCCTTTTGTGGTATAGCTGCCACTGGCAGCTATAGTGATTTTGATTCGCTGCGCGACGCACCGCCCCAGGGGAAGGCTTTTTTACTTACTTTACAAAACTATTATACAGCACCCGGATGGCATCGGAGAAATCCCGGTTATCCACGCCGAAGATAATGTTCAGCTCATCGGGGCCCTGGTTGATCATGCGGATGTTGATGCCCGCCTGACCCAGGGCGGCGAAGATCTGGCCGGAAACGCCGGGCCGGAAGGCCATCTTGCGGCCTACGGCGGCAACTACGGCGATCTGGTCGTGGACGGTCAGGCTGTCCGGCTCCACTTCCTTCTGGATCTCCCCCAGAATGGTATACAGGCTGGAAGCGATTGCCTCCGTAGGCACCACCACGGACACATTGTCAATGCCGTTGGGCACATAGTCCACGGAGATATTATGCCGCTCCAGAACGGTCAGGACCCTGCGCAGCACGCCCACCTGATTGCTCATGCCCCGCTTGGTCAGGGCGATGATGGTAAAGTCCCTCTTGCCGGTGATGCCTGTAATGAACCGGTGGGGATCCGAATTGCCCTCGAACCGCTCCTGGATCATGGTGCCCGGGTCCTGGGGAGCGTTGGTATTGCGGATGTTCAAAGGGATATTTTTCTCCCGCACGGGGAAGATGGTGCCCTCGTGGAGCACCTGGGCGCCGGAATAGCTCAGCTCCCGCAGCTCGTCGTAGGTGACTTCGGGGATGGTCTGGGGATTTTCCACGATCCGGGGGTCCGCCATGAGAATGCCGGAGACGTCCGTCCAGTTTTCGTACACGTCCGCGTCCAGCGCCGCTGCGGCCAGCGCGCCGGTGATGTCGCTGCCGCCCCGGGTAAAGGTTTTGATCTTGCCGTCGGGCAGCTGGCCGTAAAAGCCGGGGATCACCACGCCGATGCCGTCCACCTGATTGCGCAGGGCCTCATAGCTTCGCTCCTGGTCCACGGTGCCGTCAAAGCGGAAGTACACCCAGTCCGCCGCGTCCACAAATTTGAAGCCCAGGTAATCCGCCATGAGCCGGGCGGAGAAGTATTCGCCCCGGCTGGCCAGTTCGTCCTGGGTGACGGCCTTGCTGTCCAGCTTGGCTTTCAGGGCGGCAAACTCTGGTTCCAGATCGATAGAGAGGTTCAGGTCCCGGGCGATCTCCCGATACCGGGAGGTAATCATCTCGAAAACCCCGGAGCAGTCCACACCGTACTGGGTATGGGCATAGCACAGGTACAGCAGATCCGTGATCTTGTGGTCCTGCTTGTTCCGCTTTCCGGCAGCGGAGACCACCACCACCTTCCGCTCCGGGTCCGCCAGAAGGATATCCCGGATCTTCCGATACTGCCCGGCGTCCGCCATGGAGGAGCCGCCGAATTTGACTACTTTCATATTTGACCTTCTTTCACGCAAACGCCGCCATAAAGGCGTCCGGGTGGGCTTTCAGCCACTGGTGCATGACGCTGACCTCTACGGGTTTCGTTACTACCGCACCGGCCCAGTGCTTTTCCGTGTTTTCCTTGAGCCACAGGTCCTCCTGGGCCGTACGGACATAATAGCGCAGTTTTACGCTGTTGTCTACGGCGACTTTGCGGCCGGGGGCAGTATAGAAGCCCTTGCCCTGGGTAAAGTCCACGCAGTCCTGCACCACATTGTATGCGGTGGGGTACCGGCCCGCGCCCTGGCCAAAGAAGCTCTGGCGGCCGGACACATCGCCCTCCAGGGTGATGAGGTTGTAGTTGGCAGGCACCGCCGCCTCCGGCTGGCCCAGAGGGTATAATTCAGGCTGCACATAGGCGGAATAGCTGCCGGACCGGCAGTCCGCCGTGGATACCAGCTTGCACACCAGGCCGTTGGCGCTGAAATTGGCCACGTCCTCCGCCCCGATCCGGGAGATGCCCGCGGCGGGGACCCCGGAGATATCCAGGCTGACGCCGAAGCCGACGTTGGCGGAGACAATAAGCTTATGCCAGGTGTCGATACCTTCCACGTCCGTGGTGGGGTCCGCCTCGGCATAGCCCAGGGCCTGGGCCTGCTTCAGGGCTTCGCTGTAGCCAAGACCCAGCCGGGTCATGGAGTCCAGAATGTAGTTGCAGGTACCGTTCATAATGCCGCCCACATGGTGGATGGTTTCGATACGCCGCGCCCGCTCCAGCTCGGAGAGCCAGCCGATGCCGCCGCCTACGGAGGCGGTGCAGCGCAGGGCCACGCCCTTTTCCCGGGCCAGGGGGATCAGCTCGTCAAAACAGGTGGCGATCAAAGCTTTATTGGCGGTAGCCACGTTCTTGCCCGCCAGAATGGCGCTCCGGACATATTCGTAAGCGGGATGCAGGCCGCCGATGGCCTCCACCACCGTATCGATGGTGGAATCGTTCAGAATGTCCTCAAAATTATGGGTCACGGCCGCGTCCGGCAGCTCCAGATCCCGGCGGCAAAGCACCCGGGCAACGGTCATATCCTCCCGGCCCGCGATGATCTCGTACACGCCCCGGCCAACGGTGCCGAAGCCCAAAAGTCCGATCCGCATTTTTCTCTCTACCTACTCTCTTTTCACAAATTGCGATCCCTTTTTCACGATTTGTTTGTGGGGGAAAAACACTTGCTTTTTTATAACAGTCAGTATATCATATACCTACCAAAATTGCAATTGAAACAAACCGCAATTGCACCCCTTTGCTTTTGGGGCTTTTTGTGCAATTCAACCTGTAGGAGGAAACCTTATGGATTATATTTCCACCCGGGGGCTATCCCCGGCCGTTGACAGCGCCCAGGCCGTGCTGTCCGGACTGGCGCCGGACGGCGGGCTGTATATGCCGGAAACGATGCCGGCCTTTGACTGGCAGCGCTGCCTGACCCTTTCCGCCCAGCAGATGTCCGCCATGATCCTGAAAACCCTGCTGCCGGACATTCCCCATATGGAGACGCTGGTAAAAAACGCCTATACCGGCAAATTCGAGACCGAGGACCTGACCCCCACGGTTCCCGTTGGGGATTTCCAGGTGCTGGAGCTGTTCCGGGGACCTACTTCCGCCTTTAAGGACGTGGCCCTCAGCATGCTGCCTCAGCTGCTGACCGCCGCGAAGCAGGAAAAGGGCATTGAAAAAGAGATCCGCATCCTGACGGCCACCTCCGGCGATACGGGCAAGGCAGCTCTGGTGGGCTTCCGGGATGTGCCCGGGGTAAGCATCTGCGTGTTCTACCCCTATGGCGGCGTTTCCCAGGTCCAGCGGGCCCAGATGGTGACCCAGGAGGGGAAAAATGTCTATGTCTGCGCCGTGGAGGGCAATTTTGACGACGCCCAGACCGGCGTCAAGAATATCTTTGCCGCCTGCCAGGGGAGGGAGCTGCCCTTCCTGCTGTCCTCCGCCAACTCCATCAACATCGGCCGTCTGGCCCCCCAGATCATGTACTATTTCCGGGCCTACGCCGACCTTCTGAACAGACAAGCCATCGTCCTGGGGGACAGGGTGGATTTCTCCGTCCCCACCGGCAATTTCGGCGACATTCTGGCGGGCTATCTGGCCAAAAAGCTTGGTCTGCCTGTGGGCAGACTGATCTGCGCCTCCAACGCCAACAATGTGCTGACGGATTTCCTGACCACCGGCGTCTACGACCGCCGCCGACCCCTGCTGAAGACCACCTCCCCCTCCATGGACATTCTGGTATCCTCCAACCTGGAGCGGCTGCTGTATCTGCTCTCCGGGGACACGGCGATGGTCTCCGGGCTGATGAAGGACCTGAACGAAAAGGGCTGCTACAGAGTCCCGGACAGCCTGCTTGCCGCCATTCAGGCGGAATTTGCCGCGGGATACTGCAACGACGCACAGGCGGAAGCCTGTATCGGAAAGGTCTACCGAGATCACGGCTACCTGATGGACCCCCACACCGCCTGCGGCTGGGCTGTGGCCGAGCGGCAGAGGGGCGAAAGCCCCATGGTCGTCCTCTCCACCGCCTCTCCTTATAAATTCTCCACCTCCGTTCTTACGGCTATCGGCGGGAACATTTCCGGCAGCGAATACGACCGCATGGAGCGCCTGCAGGCCATGACCGGCGTCCCCATCCCCCGGAACCTCGCCGCCCTCCGGGAAAAGCCCGAACGGCACACGGGGGTCATTGCCAAGGAGAAGATGCTGGAATTCGTGCTGGGACGGTAGTAAGAAATTGACAATTGACAGTTGACAATTGACAATTAAGGAGTTTCCTCCGGAAACAATTCAAAAAATTAAAATTTGTCCCGGAAGGGACACCATTAATCTCTTCCCGCGCCTGTAAAAGGAGACAGAAAGATGAAAAACCAAGTTACCATCCGCGTTCCGGCTACCACGGCCAACCTGGGGCCTGGGTTTGACGCTTTTGGCTGTGCCCTGAGCCTGTATACCGACGTGACCTTCGAGGAAACGGAGGCGGGGCTGGAGATCACCGGCTGCGACGAGGCTTTCACGGGGCCGGACAACCTGGCCTATACCTCCTACTGCGCCGTGCTGGCCTCTCTCAGCGAGGAGATCCGGGGCGTGAAAATCCACATCGACGCCCATATTCCCATCTGCCGGGGGCTTGGCTCCTCCGCCGCCCTGCTGGTGGCCGGGGCCATGGGGGCAAACGTGCTGCGGGGCAACAAGCTCAGTACCCAGGGCCTGCTGAACATCACCAACGCCATGGAGGGCCACCCGGACAACCTGGCCCCCGCCTTTTACGGCGGCCTGACCGCCTCCATGGTGGACAGCGGCCTGCCCGTTACCGTCAGCTTCCCCCTGCACCCCGGCTGGGAATTTCTGGCTCTGGTGCCGGACTTCAATCTGCCCACCACGCTGGCCCGTTCCGTGCTGCCGGAACAGGTGTCCCGGGCGGACGCCATTTACAATATCTCCCATGGCGCCATGGTGCTGAAAGCCCTGGAGCTGGGAGACGAAAAGCTGCTGCGCAACGCTATGCAGGACCGGCTCCACCAGAACTACCGGAAACGGCTGATCCCGGACTACGAAAAAATTGAGGCGTTGGTCCGCACCACCGGCGCGGCCTTCTGCCTCTCCGGCGCGGGCCCCACCCTGCTGGTCATGACCAGAAATCCCAGGCTTTCCGGGATCCTGAGGGAAAAGCTTCCCGGGATCACGGAACACAACTGGGAAATTCTTCCCCTGCATGTGGAATTTCAGGGCGCGAAAGCGCTGTAAATCAAAAATGCCATTGTGTCCGGCCCGCCGCGGTTTTCACGGCGGGCCGGTTTCACAATGGCATTTTTATGGCTTATAAAGTGTCTGCCCGTGTTACTCGATCAGGCCGCTTTCCTTCAGCAGCAGCTCAATGTCGGTGCCCCGGGTCTTTTTGACCAGGATCTTCAGCATTTCCTTCTCGGCGAAGGACAGCGGGGCCTGAGAGATGGGCTTCTTGTCGATGGCGTAGTAGCAGGCCCGCAGCAGCTCCCGGACGTCATACTTGCTGCCCCAGACCTCGGGCACGGCACGGTCCACGTTCAGCAGGGTGTACACGGCCTCCATACCGGTACGCATGGAATACTCGGTGGTGAAGATGGTGTCTCTGGGGGTCTCGGTGAACTGGCCCAGGAAAGCGAAGTTCACAGCGCCGTCGGGCACGACCTTGGGCCGGTCGGATTCCTTTCTGGGCTGGAAGAAAGCGTTGATATAGGGCATATAGCAGGTGGTGGTGTTGCAGGCGCTCTCCGCCAGCTCGGGGATCTCATCCTCGGGCACGCCGATGTGGTACAGCCACTCCTGGCAGACCTCTTCGCCGGTGCACTCCCGCATGGGCTTTTTGACGAACTGGCCGGGCTTGTTGGTATTCAGGGCGTAGACCCACACCAGCACGGTGTCCTTGTCCTGGGCCTTGAACTGAGGCTGGCGGTTGATGGTCCAGCTGAGGTACCAGTTGTCGGTGCTGTCCTTGACGGTGACGATGCCGCCGGTGGTGACTTTGCCCGCACGGGGGTCACGCTGGCAGATGTCCATGATGTGCCGGATGATCTTCTCGTCCTTGGTCTGCACGGTGGCGCTCATCCAGTTGGTGGCCTCTACGTCGGAACAGAAGGCCTCGGGGTTGCCGTACTCGCCGTGCTCGGCCTGGGCGGCAATATTCTTCCACAGGTCCCAGCTCTCGCCGCAGCCGTTGACAATGCCGGTCAGGTCCGGGGCGTGGGTCTGGTCGCCGTAGCAGGAGGTATCGGTGCAGCAGCCGTTGGTGATGAACACCAGGTCGTCCTCCACCAAGTCGATGGACTGCTCCTGGCCGTCCTTTACATAGACGATCTTCCGGGCGATCTGCTTGCCGTCCGCGTGGTCAATGATGACGTTCTTCACGTCCATGCCGAACTCGACTTTCACGCCGTGGCTTTCCAGATACTTCACCAGCGGCAGGATCATGCTCTCATACTGGTTGTACTTGGTGAACCGCAGGGCGGAGAAGTCGGGCAGGCCGTCGATATGGTGGACGTACCGGCACAGATACCGCTTCATTTCCAGGGCGCTGGACCAGCGCTGGAAAGCGAACATGGTCTGCCAGTACAGCCAGAAGTTGGTCTCCCAGAAGGAATCAGGCAGCACGTCGGAGATCTTCTTGCCCTCCAGTTGGCTCTCCGGCGTGATGAACAGCTTGGAAAGGGCCATGGCGGACTCTCTATCCAGCTTGAACTGCTTGTCGGTGTGGGCATCCTGGCCGCACTTGACGGTGGCCCGGCACAGGGAGTAGTTGGGGTCGTGCTTGTTCAGCCAGTAGTATTCGTCCAGAACGGACACATTGGGGGTCTCGATGCTGGGCACATCCCGGAACACATCCCACATGACCTCGAAATGGTTGTCCATTTCCCGGCCGCCCCGCATATAAAAACCCTTGGAAACGTCCTTTCGGCCGTCGCAGCTGCCGCCGGCCAGCTCCAGCTTCTCCAACAGATGAATGCGCTCGCCCTTCATCTGGCCGTCACGGACCAGATAGAAAGCGGCGGTCAGACCGGCAAGGCCGGTGCCGATGATATAGGCGGACTTTCTGTCCACACCCTGGGGCTTTTCGGGATGGGCGAATGCTTCATAAGTGCCTGCGGAATAATACATAAAACGTTACCTCCATTGTGATACTGCCGCACCCCCAAAGCGGATGCCGTTGGGAACCATCGGACCATTTCGGGATGCGTTTGTTTTTCTTGATGGCATTAGTATACCCCCGATTTTCCGTTCTGACTATGAACAGAAAATCGGGGGTGATGGAGTTTTCAGCATTGGCCCGGTGCTGCCGTATTTTTCAGCATTCCGGCCGGTTTGATGAAATCATCAGCGAATTACGGTGCCGTCCGCCAGAGTGATGGTATAACCGTTCAGATTCAGGGTGCCCTTGTTCGTAAGGCTTGTGATGGCGCAGTCGCCGGTCAGCGTCCAGGTGCAGCCCTCGCCGATGGTGACGACGGCGTTGTTTTCAACGGCCGTGCCGTTCTGGGCGTTGTTGATGATGTTTACGGTACCTGTGAATTCCGAGCCGTCCTCCAGGGTCAGGCTCAGCGTGGAGATGGTGTCCACCAGGATATTGCCCTCCAGGGTCTGGGCCTGGGCCGTCAGCTCCACCTGGGCCCCGTTGCTTCCGGCGGTGCCCCAGCCGTGGCTTGCGGAGTTGCCCACGACACGCAGCAGCGCGCCGGTCTCATCCAGATTGCTCAGGGCAGCGCCTTTCAGTGTGATAACACTATGTGTGTTGGTAACGTAGAACAGATCCCCCGCCGTGCCCGTCAGGCTGCCGCCCTCCATGGTAAAGGTGGAGGTGCCCACCTGAGCGTCGCCGGACATAGACTGATAGATCATGACGGTGTGGACGTTTTCGTCGGAACTGGTGCCCCGGTCCGTCATGGCGCCGGAAACGGTGCAGTCGGAAAGGGCGATACTGTTCTGCCCCTCAATGACCAGGGCCTCGGAGTTGTTTGCGGTCAGCAGGGCATTCTTCACGGTGATATCCGCCGTGGAGTAGACCGCGGGGGAGTTCAGGCCGTTGGAGGTGTAGGTGCCGCCGTCCACGTTGACCGTTCCGCCGCCCCGGTCGGACCGGATGGCCGCCGCGGAATTGCCGGAGGTAGTGACGGTCAGGTTGGAGGCGTTGGTGGTGCCGCCGCCGGTGGTCTGGATGCCGCCGGAATTGTCGGCGGTGGTGGTGATGGTGGAGTCAGAGATGTTTACGGTGGTTCCTTCTCCGTAGCTGAACACGCCGTTGCCGTTCTGGGCGGAGGACTCCACCTGGGCATTCTCAATGGTGACGGTAGCGCCGTTGGTGGCGAGCAGGGCAGCGTTCATGCCGTAAAAGTCGCCGTCCTCCGTGTTGGAGCTGGAACCGGCGGTTTTCTTCACGGTGATATCCTTCAGGGTCACATCCGCGCCGTCAACGCGCAGGGCGTTTTCATCATCCCCCTGGGACAGGAATTCGCCGGTATAGCTGCCGTCCTCGGAGATGGTATTGGCGCTGGCGCCCTGGGTCACTTCCCCGCTGCCGCCGAAGCCGCCGTTTCCGCCGGGCATCCCGCCGCCCTGGCCCTGCAGAGAGAGCACCTGCACGGCACTTACGGTGCCGTCCGCGTTCAGGGTCAGCTCCAGAATGTCGTCTACCGTAAGATCTTTTACGGTGACACTCTGTTCATCCTTGGTGATCTCAGCGCTGCTCAGATCCAGAGTGCGGGTCTCGCCGCTTTCCTGGAAGCCCATGCCGCCAGGCTGGCCGCTGGGCATCTGCCCGCCTTCGGGGGCCTGGGCGCTGTCGCCGTCGGGCTTGTCAGGGGGTGTCTGGCCGCCGTTTCCACTGGGGGCCTGACCGTTGCTGGGCATTTCAGGGGGCGTCTGTCCGCTGTCGCCGTCCGGCATTTCGGATGGCGTCTGACCGCTGCTGCCGCTGGGCGCTTCGGGAGGGGTCTGCCCGTTTCCGCTGCCGGACATATCCGGCGGTGTCTGGCCGTCCATGCCCTCGCCGGGCTGGCCCTCCGTCAGACTGCCCAGAGACAGGGTGACGGTGCTTCCCTCAATGGCGGTGATCTTTCCGGTCAGACTGGTCTCAGCCTGCTCGGTGGTTTGGGTTGTCTCCGCAATGGATGCGTCGGCCTGGGCGCTGGGGGTACAGGCTGTCAGGCTTATGGCCATGGCCGCGGACAACGCGATGGAAATCAATTTTTCAAACATGATCGTTTCTCCTTCCCGGCCCTTGGGGCCGTATGTTTTTATGGCCTTGTTATACCCCACCGACCTGAAAAGCACCTGAAAAAGAAATGAAAATTCTGAAAAGAAAAGCCCGGTTCCGCGGAAGCGAAACCGGGGCGAAAGAGGATTTGCTTAGCCGCCGAAGACGCTCAGCAGGAAGCCTGCGGCGATGGCGGAGCCGATAACGCCGGCCACGTTGGGACCCATGGCGTGCATCAGCAGGAAGTTTGCGGGGTTGGCCTTCTGGCCTTCCTTATTGGACACACGGGCAGCCATAGGCACTGCGGACACACCGGCGGAGCCGATCAGCGGATTGACCTTGCCCTTGGTGGCCCAGCACATGACGTTGCCGCCCCACAGGCCGCCGGCGGTGGAGATACCGAAGGCGACCACGCCCAGCACAACGATCTTCAGGGTCTGGGCAGTCAGGAAGGTGGAGCCCACCATGGTGGAGCCCACAGCGGTGGACAGCAGGATGGTGACGATGTTCATCAGGGCGTTCTGCACGGTGTCGCTGAGGCGGTCGGTGCAGCCGGTCTCCTTGAACAGGTTGCCCAGCATCAGGCAGCCGATCAGAGGGGCGGTGTCAGGCAGCAGCAGCGCCACGAACATGGTGACGATGATGGGGAAGATGATCTTCTCGGTCTTGGTTACGGTGCGGGTCTGGACCATCTTGATCTTCCGGCTTTCGGGAGTGGTCAGCAGATTCATAATGGGGGGCTGAATCAGAGGAATCAGGGCCATGTAGGAATAGGCTGCCACGGCGATGGCGCCCAGCAGATGGGGAGCCAGACGGGTGGTCAGGAAGATGGCGGTGGGACCGTCAGCGCCGCCAATGATGCCGATGGAGGCGGCTTCCTTACCGGTGAAACCCATGCAGACGGCACCGAAGAAGGCCACGAACACGCCCAACTGGGCGGCGGCGCCCAGCAGCAGGCTCTTGGGGTTGGAGATCAAAGGACCAAAGTCGGTCATGGCGCCCACGCCCATGAAGATCAGGCAGGGGTACAGAGAGGTCTTGACGCCGATGTAGAAGATGTCCAGCAGGCCGCCCTCCCGCATGATCTGGCCGAAGCTGTGATATACCGGGCTGGAGGGATCCATAAAGGCATCCCACAGCTCCTGGTGGTACAGTCCGGCATTGGGCAGGTTGGTCAGCAGACAGCCGAAAGCAATGCCCACCAGCAGCAGAGGCTCGAACTTCTTGACAATGGCCAGGTACAGCAGCACGCAGGCGATGGCCAGCATCACCAGGTTCTGCCAGCCGTTATTGGAGACAAAGCCGGCGATGATCGCGGCAAAGCCGGAATTGCTCCACAGCTTTCCAAGGATAGCACCAATATTCATTGGAAGCCCTCCTTAACCGATCACGACCAGAGGCGCACCGGTATCCACATTGACACCCTTGGAGACCAGAACCTGGGTAACGGTTCCGTCCTTGGGAGCCATGATCTCGTTCTCCATCTTCATAGCCTCCAGAACGCACAGAACGTCGCCGGCTTTCACAGCCTGACCGGCGGTGACATTGACCTTCAGGATATTGCCGGGCATGGGGGCATTCACAGGCTCGCCCGCGCCGGTGACAGCGGGAGCGGCGGCAGGGGCGGGAGCGGCAGCGGGAGCGGCGGCAGGCGCGGCGGCAGGGGCGGAAGGCGCGATGGCTTCGTACTCGTCCAGCAGCATGGCCTCACCGGCCACGACCTCAATCTCGTAAGTACGGCCCTTCAGAGTCACTTTGTATTTCATGATTATTTGACCTCCTTAATGGAAATGAAGCGCAGTTCGTTCAGGGGCTTGCCGATCTTGTCGGCCACAATGGCCATGAGCATGGCTGCGGTCTTGGGTTCAACGTCATGGAGCTTCAGCTCACCGGCAGAGCCGGGAGCCACAGCCTTGGGGGCTGCGGGGGCCGCAGGGGCAGTCGCCTGAGCGGCAGCAACGGCAGTCGCGGCCAGCTTCGCGTCCTTGGACGCAAAGTACTTGCCCACCGCGACAACGACGGCCATCAGCAGGATCAGGCCGAAGAATACAACAGCGTAGCCCAGCAGGGTATAGACGGCGGCCTCGCCGATGGAAATATCAGAAGCAAGCATCATAATGCGATACCCTCCTTAGGCCTCAGTGATGGTGTAAGTAACCACGTTCTCTTCCTTCGCCTTGCGGCCCTCCAGGAACTTCTCGGCCTGGGTGGGGAAGCAGATGTAGCTCATAATGTCCTCTTCGGACCGGGCCAGATCGCCCAGAGCGGCCTTGGCGTCCTCGAATTCCTTACCGGTGCGCTTGCTGTCCTCCACGCGGCAGTCCAGAGGCGCGGCCATACCGGCCTCGTCCAGGATGCGCTTCTCCAGCCCGGCGTCCACGGGAGCGGGGGCAATGCCGTACTCGCCCTTGAAGTAAGCCTTGACTTCCTTGGAGATGTTCTTGTAGCGCTCACCTACCAGAACGTTGGTAACGGCCTGGTTGCCCACCATCTGGCTAAGAGGCGTGACCAGAGGAGGATAGCCCATGTCCTTCCGGACGGAGGGGATCTCGGCCAGAGCGGCGTCGAACTTATCCATGGCGTGCATATCGGTCAGGTTGGCAATCATGTTGGACAGCATGCCGCCGGGGACCTTGTAGACCAGGGCCTGGGCGTCGGTGCCCATGGACTTGGGATTCAGGGTCTTGTTGTCGATGTACTTCTGCTTCACGGGCTTGAAGTAGTCGTTGACCTCGTTGATGACCTTCTCGTTCAGGCCGGTCTCGATGCCCAACTCGGAGAGGGCGTAGTAGATGGTCTCGGTAGCGGGCTGGCTGGTGCCGTTGGAGAAGCAGGAGGTAGCGGTGTCGATGATGTCAACGCCGGACTCCACGGCCTTCATAACGGTCATGTAAGCCATACCGGTGGTGCAGTGGGTGTGCAGGATCAGGGGCAGGGTGACACCGGCGTCCTTAATGCCCTTGAACAGCTGCTCGGCCTCGCTGGGGCTCATGGTACCGGCCATATCCTTCAGGCAGATGGTATCGAAGCCCATGCTCTGCAGTTCCTTGCACATCTCGGCGTACTTGGCGGGGGTGTGCACGGGGGACTGGGTGTAGGAGATGCAGCCGGAAGCCACGGTGTTGGCGGTGGCGTACTTCTTGGTAGCCTCCAGAGCGGTGCGGATGTTGCGGAAATCGTTCAGAGCGTCGAAGATACGCAGAACGTCGATGCCGTTCTTGATGGACAGCTCCACGAACTTCTCCACAACGTCGTCGTGATAGTGCTTGTACCCCAGCAGGTTCTGGCCCCGCAGCAGCATCTGGAGCCGGGTGTTGGGCATGGCCTTGCGGAAATTGCGCAGCCGCTCCCAGGGATCCTCGTCCAGGTAACGCAGGCAGCTGTCAAAGGTAGCGCCGCCCCAGCACTCGACGGAATAGTACCCGGCCTTATCCATGGTGGAGAGGATCCCCTCCATGTCGGCGAAAGGCATACGGGTAGCCATCAGGGACTGGTTTGCATCACGAAGGACGGTTTCAGTGAATTGAACTTTCTGAGCCATTGTTTTTAACCTCCGTTAAAAGAATATATCCACGGCAAATGGGGAAATCTCTGGGGATAAACAGACTCCGTTGTCATTGCGAACCAGTGCGCACACTGGTGTGGCAATCCCCCGGTTGCTTGTACGCTCTGAAGATCCGGGGGATTGCCACGACAGTCTGCGGACTGTCTCGCAATGACACGGTTTCTTTCAGGCAATTTATCCCCACAGATTCACCCCACCGCCGTAATTTTCAGATACCAGCAGGGGAAAATCCCCCTGCTGGTATGATGAAAACGAACAAAGATCAGGCGATCAGGCCTTGGGACCGGCGGCGACCAGAGCCTTGCCGGCCTCGTTGCCCTCGTACTTGGCGAAGTTCTTGACGAAGCGGCCGGCCAGATCGGCAGCCTTGGCTTCCCAGTCGGCCACGTTGGCGTAGGTGTTTCTGGGATCCAGGATGGCGGGATCAACGCCGGGCAGCTCGGTGGGAACCTCGAAGCCGAAGACGGGGATGGTCTTGGTGGGCGCGGTGTTAATGGCGCCGGAGAGGATGGCGTCGATGATGCCGCGGGTATCCTTGATGGAGATACGCTTGCCGGTGCCGTTCCAGCCGGTGTTGACCAGGTAAGCCTTCGCGCCGGAGACCTTCATCTTCTTGACCAGTTCCTCGGCATACTTGGTGGGATGCAGCTCCAGGAAAGCCTGGCCGAAGCAGGCGGAGAAGGTGGGAGTAGGCTCGGTGATGCCCCGCTCGGTACCGGCCAGCTTTGCGGTGAAGCCGGACAGGAAGTAGTACTGGGTCTGCTCGGGGGTCAGGATGGACACGGGAGGCAGAACGCCGAAAGCATCGGCGGACAGGAAGATCACGTTCTTGGCAGCGGGAGCGGCGGAAACGGGACGGACGATATTCTGGATGTGGTCGATGGGGTAGGACACACGGGTGTTCTCGGTGACGGACTTGTCGGCGAAGTCGATCTTGCCGTTGGCGTCCACAGTCACATTCTCCAGCAGAGCGTCCCGGCGGATGGCATTGTAGATGTCAGGCTCGGACT
Source organism: bacterium (assembly GCA_963661735.1). GTDB lineage: Bacteria > Bacillota > Clostridia > Oscillospirales > Oscillospiraceae > Faecousia. Next base: position 14,946 of record CAVLCF010000054.1, read on the forward strand.
CCTTGTCCAGGTTGATGACCTTGGCGTAGCAGCCGCCCTCGAAGTTGAACACGCCGTTGTCGTCCCAGCCGTGCTCGTCGTCGCCGATCAGCAGACGCTTGGGGTCGGTGGACAGGGTGGTCTTGCCGGTGCCGGACAGGCCGAAGAAGATGGCGGTGTTCTCGCCGTTCATATCGGTGTTGGCGGAGCAGTGCATGGAGGCAATGCCCTTCAGCGGCAGGTAGTAGTTCATCATGGAGAACATACCCTTCTTCATCTCGCCGCCGTACCAGGTGTTGATGATGACCTGCTCACGGGAGGTGATGTTGAAAGCCACGCAGGTCTCGGAGTTCAGGCCCAGCTCCTTGTAGTTCTCGACCTTCGCCTTGGAGGCGTTGTAGACGATGAAGTCGGGCTTGAAGTTCTTCAGCTCCTCCTCAGAGGGACGGATGAACATATTCTTTACAAAGTGCGCCTGCCATGCCACTTCCACGATGAAGCGGACGGCCATACGGGTGTCCTTGTTGGCACCGCAGAAAGCGTCGACCACGTACAGCTTCTTGTTGGACAGCTCCTTGATGGCCAGGTCCTTCACGGCGGCCCAGGTGGACTCGCTCATAGGATGGTTGTCGTTCTTATAGGCGTCGGAAGTCCACCAGACGGTATCCTTGGAGTTCTCATCCATGACGATGTACTTGTCTTTGGGAGAGCGGCCGGTGTAGATGCCGGTCATAACATTGATGGTGTCCAGCTCGGTCTTCTGGCCGACCTCGTAGCCGGTGAGGCCGGGCTTGGTCTCTTCCTCGTACAGAAACTCGTAGGAAGGATTGTAGACGATCTCGGTGGTACCGGTGATGCCATACTTTTCAATGCCGTATGTTTCCATGATTGGTTCCTCCTGATTTTTTATTGGCGTTAAGCAGAAGCGGTTCTCGCCGCTTTTTAACACAAATTGGTAAAGCGGGTTTTGGAAAGCCCAACCTTCACCACATACATATTAACACAAGAAATCCAGATTGTAAACAGTTTTTTCGATATTTTTTTACTGCTTGACATTTTCTCTGAAATGTACAAAATTTGTTTACATCTTCACAGGAACTTAATAATTATCCCCTTTCTTTCTTCACATCTTCCGGGTATACTAAAAGCAAATCAGATTTGATTTTGATCTTTTTCATTTTCCTCTCCTCTTTTTTGTTGCAGAATCCGCGGCTGACAGGCTGCGGATTTTGTCGTATGTGCAAAACGTCAAAATGATAAAAGAAATCCCCACCACTTCTGGCTATTTTGCCGAAAGTGGTGGGGATTTCCGCGCTGAGGTCAGAAGTGAATCTCTCTGGGCGCCTCCGTGAAGGAGGAAAAGACTGCCGAGGCGTTTCTAAAATACAGCACCTGGGTGTTGCCGTCGTCGGCAGAGTACATCCGCTGCAAGGAGGGATAGGCGTCCAGCATGGATTGCCGGGCTTCCCTGCGGTCATCCTCTACCAATTCGCCCGCCAGGCGGAGCCAGCGGCCGCCGTGAAAGGCGCAGATCTCCGCCTTGGGGTTGGCGGCCAGCTGACGGGATACGGGCTTACATTTTCCGGTCTGAATATACAGCCGGCCCTCAAAAATATGGGCGGTACCGAAGGGCCGCACCCGGGGCTGATCGCCCTCAACGGTCGCCAGATAATAGGTCCCGGCATCTTTCAAAAACTGCAATACTTCATCCATGTTTTTAGCTCCTTTCAGGGATCCTGATATTTGACAGGCAAATTGCTTTTTGCCATATCTACAGCGTCAGTTGGCGAGGGCACACTTGCCCGGTGGGTCTTCAAGTTTTCCCTTGTGAAAACCCCGCCGTTCTCCATCCGGGACAGCGGCGGGGTATCTTTTCACGTTATCAGAATCTCACGGGCTTGATGTGCCAGATCTCGTCGGCGTACTGGCGGATAGTGCGGTCGGAGGAGAACTTGGAGCCGGAGGCGATGTTCTCCAGGCACTTGCGGCCAAAGGCCAGCCGGTCGGCATAGTCGTGGTTCACCCGCAGCTTGGCGTCCATATAGGAGGCGTAGTCCAGCAGCACGAAGTAGTTGTCGGCCTTGTGCCAGGAAGCGCCGTCCAGCAGAGCGTGGTACAGCTCCCGCTGGGCATCGTCCGTGGGCACGGTGCCGTCCACCAGGGTGTCGATGGCGCGGTGCAGATGCGCGTCGGTGTCGTAGATGCCCCGGGCGTAGTAGCTGTCCTTGGCGGCGTTGATCTGCTCCACAGTGTGGCCGAAGATATACTCGTTTTCCATACCGGCCTCCTGGGCGATCTCCACATTGGCGCCGTCCAGGGTGCCCAGGGTAACAGCGCCGTTGAGCATCAGCTTCATGTTGCCGGTGCCGGAAGCCTCGGTGCCCGCGGGAGAGATCTGCTCGGAGATATCCGCGGCGGGAATGATATGCTCGGCATAGGAGCAGTTATAGTTCTGAACGAAAACCACCTTCAGCTTGCCGGACACGGCGGGGTCGTTGTTGATCATCCGGGCGATGCGGTTGATATAACGGATAATGGCCTTGGCCCGGGCATAGCCGGGGGCGGACTTGGCGCCGAAGATATACACGGTGGGGTGGAAGTCGGGCAGTTCGCCGTTCTTCAGGCGGAAATAGATATCCACAATGGACAGGGCATTCATCAGCTGACGCTTGTACTCATGGAGCCGCTTGACCTGGACGTCAAAGATGAAGTCGGGGTTCAGCTGGACCCCTTCCTTCTCGGCAATGACCTTGCACAGCTGCTCCTTCTTCTGGCGCTTGATGGCATTGAACTGCCGGACCATGTCATCATCGATCATGGGCTTCAGGCCGGCCAGCTTGTCCAGATCCTTCAGGAAGTCGCCGCCAATGCGGTATTTCAGCATCTGGGTCAGCTCGGGATCGCACAGGCCCATCCAGCGCCGGGGGGTCACGCCGTTGGTCTTGTTCTGGAAGCGGTCGGGGAAGACCTGATACCAGTCGTGGAACAGATCATCCTTCAGGATCTGGCTGTGGATCTCGGCCACGCCGTTCACATAGGTGCTGACGTAGACGGAGAGGTTCGCCATATGGGCGGTATTGTCCTTGATGATGAAAAGGCCCGGATGCTCCCACTTCAGCTTCTCGTCAATACGGCGGATGATGTCCACGATCTCGGGGACGACGCTGCCAAGCAAATCCAGAGGCCACTTTTCCAGGGCCTCGGACATAACGGTGTGGTTGGTATAAGAGAAGGTCCGCTGGGCGATGGAGAAGCTCTGCTCGAAGTCCATGCCCTCTTCCATCAGCAGCCGGATGAGCTCGGGGATGGACATGGCGGGGTGGGTGTCGTTCAGCTGTACGGCGTAGTAGTCGGCAAAGCGGCTCAGGTCGTTGCCGTGGGCGGTTTTGAAGGTCCGCAGCATATCCTGCAGGGAGGCGGAGGACAGCACATACTGCTGCTTGATGCGCAGACGCTTGCCCTCCCAGGTGGAGTCGTTGGGGTAGAGGACCCGGGTGATGTCCTCGGCCTTGTTCTTCTGGTCCAGAGCACGCAGATAATCCTGGTCGTTGAAGGCGTTGAAATCCAGCTCTTCCTCAGCCTCGCACTGCCACAGGCGCAGGGTATTGATGTTGTGGGTACCGTAGCCGATAATGGGCACATCATAGGGCACGGCCAGCACGGTGTGGTCCGGGAACTTGACCTTCACGGTGTGGTTATACCGGCGGTAGGACCAGGGGTCGCCGAACTTGGACCAGTCGTCCGCATTCTCCTTCTGGCTGCCCTGTTCGTCGAAGCTCTGCTTGAACAGGCCGAACTTATACCGCAGGCCGTAGCCGGACAGGGGAATATCGCAGGAAGCGGCGCTGTCCAGGAAGCAGGCGGCCAGACGGCCCAGACCGCCGTTGCCCAGAGCGGCATCCTCAATGTCCTCCAGCACGGCCAGGTCCACGCCCTGGGCGGCGAAAAGCTGCTTCATCTCGTCCAGAATGCCCAGATTGTACAGGTTGGAATACACCAGCCGGCCGATCAGATACTCAGCGGAAAAATAATAGGCTTTCCGCTGCTGCAAACGGGCCTTCTTGCTGCTGCTCCAGTTGTCGGAAATGGCCATCATAACGGCCTCGCCCAGGGCCTCATGCAGCTCCTGGGGCGTGGCCTCCTGCAATGTGACGTCATAGGTGTATTTCAGCTGAGCCTCGGTCCATTTGAGGATGTTTGTGCAGTTGTAACTCATGTTCATGCTCCAATCCCAATACGGCTTCCGCCGTAAGATTTCGTAATAACAGGGGGACGGTCCCCCCCCGCGTTGGCCCGCGGCAGACGGCGCGGAATGCCGCCGCCAAAGCGCGGGTCCGGTGTATAGAGTAGCGTTTTCGGAATCCGTTGTCAAGCAATTTCTGGAAAAGCGCTTTCTTTTTCGTGAATTTCGTTACCTTTGCCAAAGAAATTGATACACAGCGGAGGACATTGTCCGCTTTTCAGGCCCGGCTTTCCAGCTCCCGCAGCAGCATTGGAGTCATCAGCGGCTTGCCCATGAGGTTGACAAACCGCTGGCATTTGACCAGGGAGGCGTAATAGATATTTTTTCCGCAGCCAAGCAGCGTCTCTACGTTGCCCATACCCTTGGAGAGGATCACGTCCGCTTCCTCCATGGCCTGCCCGGCCTCCCTGCTCAGCAGTTCGGGAACGGTCCCCGCCACATCGTTGCCGTTGTCAATGACCGGAAAGGGCAGGCCCACGGCTTCGGCGTCCGCCCGGGTGGCGTCATTGGCGGCGTTGCCGCCCCGGACGCAGAAGGTGATCGTCAGATGGGGATAGCTTTTTTGCAATTGCTCGGCGAAGAGCCGGTCAAAGCCGATCTCTCCGGCGTTGTCCGTCAGGTAGAGAAGCTTCCTGCCCGCCGCCAGATCCCGGCACAGGGCTTCGTAGGTTTTTCGGTCAACCTGGATGTGCTTGGCTTTTTCCAGCATTTCCCGGAGTGTGTCAAAGCTGACCTTGTCCCCCAGAGCGGAAAAGTCCAGATAGTTGCCTAAGATCGCGAATTGCAGCCCCGCGAATACCGGGTCCGCCGCCGCCTCGATCTCCGCCCGGGCGGCGTCCATATTGGCCAGGGCAAAAGCGTTGGAGGCCTCCTTTTCCGCCTTATAGCGGTCCAGGTCCAGGCCGTACATCTCGTGCAGCAGGGCGTTGGTGGCGGGGCCGGAGCAGGGCGAGGGGGACGCGGCAGGAAGCTCCAGGGCGATCTTCATCCAGCGGCGCAGAAATTCCGTGGCTTTTTCTTCGCTGCCCAGGCTTCTGACCAGCGCGGCGTTCCGGCGGAGCTGGCACTCCATGCAGTAGGTATCAATGGAAATGCTCAAAGTCTGCCCTCCTGTTCCAATTTTACAAGGTCCGAAAAAGCGGATATCCTCAAATCATATTTTCCCGGCGTTCCGAAGCCGTAATCCGCCCAGATAAAGGGCAGACCCGCGGCATAGGCCGCCTCCATATCCCCCTGGGTATCGCCCACATAAGCGGCGGAGGCAATGCCGTATTTCTCCATAAGAACGCGGATGGTGGTTCCCTTATCCGTTCCCGTATTGCCGAAGCACAGATGTCCGGTAATCAGGCCCTCCAGCCCCAGCTTTTCGATGCAAAGCTCCGGGTAGCCCTGCTGGCTGTTGCTGACGATAAACAGCCGGTGGGTCCTGGAGAGGGCCAGAAGGGTCTGCTTTACCCCGGGATAGCCGATACGGCATTCGTTTTCGTGGAGATGCCGGTTTTCCGTGGCCATGCACCGCTCCATCAGGGGGTAGCGGTCTGCCGGGGGCAGATCCCCGAACAGCGCGTCGGCGATCTCCGTCATGACCTTGCCGAACAAGGGCCGCAGCGTCTCCGCCGTGACGCAGCGATCGGCCATGCCCTCCCTGCGCAGCTGGATATTATACCCCTCGGCAACCAAAGCCCGGGAATCCCATAGGGTGCCGTCGATATCGAAAATAAGACTTTCCAAAATGTTCTCCTTTAAAAATTGACAATTGACAATGCACAATTGTCAATTATTGTGTCCCTGCGGGACGGATTTGAATGATTACTCTAAATTGTTTCCGAAGGAAACTCCTTCATTGTCAACTGTCAATTGTCAATTGTCAATTGTTCTTACCCGTTCCCCTTCAGATGTCCCCGGATCCTGCTGACGATCATATCCAGGGCCACCACATTCTTGCCGCCCTCGGGGACCACCAGGTGGGCGTATTTCTTGCTGGGCTCCACATAGCGCTCGTGCATGGGCTTCACCGTCTGCTGGTACTGCTGAAGCACGCTCTGTAAGGAGCGGCCCCGCTTTTCCACGTCCCGCTTGATCCGGCGGCACAGGCGGATATCCGCGTCGGAGTCCACGAAGATGCGGATATCCATCAGGTCCCGCAGCTCCCGGTTCTCAAAGATCAGAATGCCCTCCACGATAATGACCCGCCGGGGCTCCAGATGAATGGTCTCCTCGCTGCGGTTGTGAACGGAAAAATCATAAACCGGGCACTCCACGCTGTGGCCATGGCGCAGCTGGTCCAGGTGGTAAACCATAAGGCTGGTGTCGAAAGCGTCAGGCTCGTCGTAGTTCAGACGGCTGCGCTCCTCATAGCTTAGGTCGTCATGGCGCTTATAGTAGTTGTCGTGGCTCAGAACCGTGACCTCGTCCTCGCAGTCCGCGATCAGATTCTTCATCAGGGTCGTTTTTCCGCTGGCGCTGCCGCCGGCGATGCCGATGACCAGAATGTCCTCATTCCCCATGTTTCTCTTCCTCCGATTGACTTTTTCTCTCCAAAAGCTGCCAGGAAAGCCGAAGGATCTCCGGCGAATTCCGGCTGTTTTCAATGATGACTTCCCCTGGGCCGTCCCGCAGCAATCCGGCTTCCTCCAGCCGCCGCCGGGTCTCCCGGGCGGTGCCGTCGCCGCCGTCCAGAATGTCCACCTGGCCGCCTAAGATACGGGAGATGGTGTGGGAGGCGAAGGGATAATGGGTGCAGCCCAGAACCAGGGCGTCCAGCCGCCCCCGGTAGGGGGTGAAGAGCTTTTGCAGCATATCGATGGTCCGGCGGGTGTCTACCTTGCCCGCCTCCACGATCTCCACCAGCCGGGGTGCCGGAATTTTATAGATATCGCAGGTGATGTCGTAGCGGTGCAGCAGCCGGGAGAATTTTTCCTCTGCCAGGGTCATGGGCGTCGCCATGACGCCGATGCCGCCGCCGGGATACCGGTCCGCCGCAAGCTTCAGGGCCGGCTCGATGCCCACGATGATCAGATCCGGGTACTTTTCCCGCAGGTCCTTCACGGCGGCGGAGGTGGCCGTATTGCAGGCGATGACCAGGGCTTTCAGCCCCCGGGCCATAAGCTTTTCCGCCACGGCAAAGCTCAGCGCCCGGACCTCCGCCTTGGTACGGATACCGTAGGGAGCGTTGGCGGAATCGCCGTAATATAAAAATTTCTCATTGGGCATGACCCGCCGCAGGTGCCGCAGCACACTGATGCCGCCTACGCCGGAATCAAAGACCCCAATATAATCCTCTTTGGTATTCAACCGCTCCACCTGCTTTGTGTAGATTTTTGTGTTCTGTCCGGAAGGGTTCATACGGGGCAATTATAGCAAAAAGATAGAGAGAATGCAAGACAGAGGGAGAGAGATAGGGGAAAAGCCGCCCGGGCCGGGCGGCTTTTTATTTCATGACGGTTACGTATGCAATACCGCAGCGGCGGAAGGCCTCCATGGCCGTTTTGTCAATGCGCTCGCCGCACATGACAATGGGCACTGCCGGGGGGCAGCTGACAGTGGCGGCGGCCAGGACTCTGCCCAGGCTTTTTTCCGCGGGAATGGTTTCCTGAGGGGCAAAGGCTGCCTGACGGGGGGAGCAGACCACTTTCGGTTGGGTCCGAAGCAGGGGCGGTTCCGTGATGGGCGGCTTTCCGGAAAGGGCGCAGAGGCTTTCCCGCAGAAGCTCCAGTTCTTCCACGGTGTTCTGGGGAGAGAGCATAAAGACAATGAAGTCTTCGTCGGCGAACTCGCAGAAGATGTTCTTCTTTTCCAGAATTTCCGCGATTTCCTCCCCGGAATAGCCCCAAAGAGATGCATGGACCGTGATTTTCAGCAGTTCATCCCCAACCAGCGCAAACCCGTGGGCCAGCAGTGCCCCCTTCAGGGCGGCGGCGTGGGGGGCAATGGCGGCAATGGCCTGGGGCAGCCGCTCCAGATAGGGGTTGGCTGCGTCCAGAGACTGCAAAATCAGCCAGGAGGGGCTGGTAGAACCGAAAAGGGCCATGGCCTGCCTGGCGCGCTCTGCCATTCCGGCATCCCGGAAGTGGAGATAGGCCCCGCCGGTAAGCACAGGCAAGGTCTTGTGAGCGGAATCGCAGCACAGGTCCGCCCCCAGGTCCATGGGATGTTGGGAGACGGGCAGAAATTTCAGGTAGGCCCCGTGGGCATTGTCCACCAGAAGGGGCACACCGTATTTATGGCAAACCTGCGAAATACCCTGAATATCCGCCATATTGCCCAGATAGTCCGGACTGGTCAGATATACGGCGAAGGGCTTTTCCGACTCTTCCCCAATGGCCTTTTCCACCGTTTCGGCGGTCACGGGGCAGCTCAGGTAATTGTTCCCGGCCCAGAGCCAGGCAATGGGAAAGTCCAGCAGCACCGCCGCATGGAGAAAGCTCTTATGGGCGTTCCGCCCGGCCAGGCACCTTCCCTTGCAGCCCGCCTGGGTATAGGCCAGATACAGCATGGCCCGGATGGCCAGACTGGACCCCTCGGCGGAATACACCATAGGCCAGCCCAAAAGCCGGGATGCGTTGGCCTCGCTTTCGGCCAGGATCCCCTCCGGGTGGTACAGGTCGTCCGCGCCCCGGATCTCCGTAATGTCCAGGGCTTCACAGCCCAGAGGCCCTTTTCCCTTGTGCCCCGGCATGTGGAGCCGGACGGGAGCCTTGGAGGCGTATTCCCGGACGAAATCACAGACAGGGGTGCCGGTCACGCCTGGTCCCCCAGCTTCTCCGCGATCTGCACCATGATGGCGCACTCCATACGCTTGCGGAACAGCTTGCAGCCGTATTCATACACGCCCTTCACGCTGCCGGTGGCGTGGTAGGCGTTGGCGGCGCAGCCGCCGGAGCAATAGAGCCTGGCCCAGCAGTCGTGGCAGTCCGGCCGGGCATAGACATTGCAGGAGGCGAATTCCTGCTGAATCTCCGTATTGGTCACGCCGTCCCAGATGTTGCCCAGCCTGAACTTTTCCTCGCCCACAAACTGGTGGCAGGGGTACAGGTCCCCCCAGGGGGTGACGGCCATGTATTCCGTTCCGCTGCCGCAGCCGGAGATGCGCTTATAGACGCAGGGGCCGCCGGTGAGGTCGATCATATAGTGGTAGAAGGTAAAGGGACGTCCCTCCTTATAGCGCTCCAGCTGAAGCTTGGCCAGGTCCTCGTACTGCTCCAGGATGATGGGCAGATCCTCCTCCGTCAGGCCGGAGGGGTCGCCCTTGGCGGTGACAACCGGCTCCATACTGAGCTCCGTAAAGCCCAGGTCCAGCATGGTCTTGATGTCGTTGAGAAAATCCGGGTTGTGGTGGGTGAAGGTGCCCCGCATGTAGTAGTCCCTGTTTCCCCGCTGGCGGACGAGATCCTGGAATTTGGGCACGATCTTATCGTAGCTGCCGTGACCCGCGTAGTCTACCCGGAACCGGTCGTGGACCTCCTTCCGGCCGTCCAGGCTCAGGACCACATTGCTCATTTCCTTGTTGGCGAAGTCGATAACATCCTGGTCGATGAGCATGCCGTTGGTGGTCAGGGTGAAGCGGAAGTTCTTCCCCGCCTCCTTCTCAATGCCCCGGGCATAGGCCACCAGCCGCTTGACTACGTCGAAATTCATCAGCGGTTCGCCGCCGAAGAAGTCCACCTCCAAATTTCTGCGGGTGCCGGAATGGGCAATCAGGAAATCCAGGGCCTGCTTGCCTACCTCAAAGGACATCAGCGCCCGGTCCCCGTGGTACTTGCCCTGGGAGGCAAAGCAATAGGAGCAGTTCAGGTTGCAGGTGTGGGCAATGTGCAGGCACAGGGCCTTGACGACTCCGGAGGTCCGGGCCTTTAATTCGCCCGCTATGGGGGCGAAGGTATCCGGGGTGAAGAGCTTGCCTCCATCCTTCAGGGCAGTAATATCATCGTAGCACTCCTCCAGCTCGGCCCGATCGATCTCCGGGTACTTCTTCGCGACCTGTGCCACGGCATCCTCCCGGGAATGGTCCTCGTAGAGCCCGATCAGGTCATAGGCCGCCTCGTCCACCACATGGACGGAACCGGAGCACACGTCCAGGACGATGTTATAGCCGTTTAGTTTGTATTGATGGATCATGTAATTCTCCTCGCATGAAAAAAGGCTGCCGAAAATCCCCTGTCATTGCGAACCAGTCATCAGACTGGTGTGGCAATCCCCCCGATGCTTTTCCAGGCTTCCGGAATATCCGGGGGATTCCCACGCCGGTGTGCGCACCGGCTCGGAATGACACGACTTTCAAACAGCCTTTTCTCAAAAAAACAACTTACTTATTCTTGTTCTCGCACTTCTGGTTGGCGATGCCGCTGCTGGTCTTGCAGGCAGACTGACAGGAGGTCTGGCACTCGCCGCAGCCGCCGTTCTTGGCGCTCTGGCACAGATTGCGGGTCTCGATGGTCTGGATATGCTTCATGGAAGGTTCCTCCTAATCGGTATTTTTATTCTATAAGTCTACCATGGGGAGGCAGAAATGTCAATCGGGATTTTTGCGGGAGCCGCATTCTTTCCCCCTTTCTTGGCGGGACAAGAAAGGGGCCCCCGGAGGGACCCAGCTGAAATGCAAACAGGATTTACGGCCAATACAAGAAGCTAGATTTTTGAGTTAACAGGCAGCTATAGGCTTTCGACTAACGATTCACATTTTTAATTTTTACCCACAAATTACAAACCTGACCTTTCTCAATTTACATGGCCGCCGTATGATACCCGCGTAATCCGAAATCCAAATAAAGAAATATCTTAGGAGGAAGAAAAATGAAAAAACTGATTGCAATTGCCCTGGCGGCATGCCTGACGCTGGCCATGACCGCCTGCGGCGCGCAGAATAACGCCGCCGATACCACCGCCGCGGACACCACCGCAGCCGGGACCACCGCGGCTGCCGAAACCACCGCCGAAACCGCCGAGGCCGCCAAGCTCTCCGGCACCGTCACTCTGGCTGGCTCCACTTCCATGCAGAAGCTGTGCGAGGCCATGATCGAGAGCTTTGAAGAGGCCTACCCCGACATCACCGTTACCGCTGAGTACACCGGCTCCGGCGCGGGCCTGGAGGCCCTGGCTGGCGGCAAGACCGACATCGGCAACTCTTCCCGGGCCCTGAAGGACAGCGAGAAGGAGAGCGGCGCTGTGGAAAATGTGGTCGCTATTGACGGCATCGCCGTTATCACCCACAATTCCAACACCGTGTCCGATCTGACTTCCGAGCAGCTGACCGACATCTACACCGGTAAGATCACCAACTGGAAGGACCTGGGCGGCGCTGACGAGGCCATCGTGGTCCTGGGCCGTGAGGCCGGTTCCGGCACCCGGGGTGCTTTCGAGGAGCTGCTGGATGTAGCCGATCAGTGCGCCTACGCCCAGGAGCTGGACACCACCGGCGGTGTGCTGGCCAAGGTCGCCGCTACCCCTGGTTCCATCGGTTATGTGTCTCTGGATGTGGTTGACGACACGGTCAAGGCCCTGAGCCTGGACGGCGTGGAGCCCACCGAGGCAAACATTGTAGCCGGTTCCTACAAGCTGTCCCGTCCCTTCGTCATGGCGACTCTGGGAACCATTGACGAGCAGAACGATCTGGTCAAGACCTGGTTCAGCTATGTACAGTCCGACGAGGGCAAGGCTGTGATCACCGCCATGGGCCTGATCCTGCCGCAGTAAATGACAAATCCCAAGGGCAAACCGGGCCGGAGCGCTTTCACCGCAGAGCGCCTGGCTCGGGCCCTTCTTTTGGTTTGTGCGGTTGTGGCGATTTTTGCGGTATGCGCCATAACCTTGTATCTGTTTGCCAAGGGCCTGCCTGCCCTGCATAAGGTGGGTGTTGGGGACCTGCTGTTCGGCACGGTCTGGAAGCCCACGGCGGCGGAACCCAGCTTCGGCATTGCGTATATCATTCTCTCCTCCATTGTGGGTACCGCTTTCAGCGTTCTTCTGGGTGTGCCCATTGGCCTGCTGACGGCGGTATTCCTGACGGAGGTCTCCGAAAAGCACCTGGCGAAGCTCGTGCAGCCCGCCGTAGAGCTGCTGGCGGCCATTCCCTCGGTCATCTATGGCCTGCTCGGCATGATGCTCCTGAACCCCCTGCTCTACAAGCTGGAAAAGGCGGTATTCGCGGGGTCCGCGACCCACCAGTTTACCGGCGGCTCTGACCTGCTGGCGGCGGTCATCGTGCTGGCCATCATGATCCTGCCTACGGTCATCAGCGTCAGCGCCTCCGCCATCCGGGCGGTGCCCGGATCCATGCGGGCGGCCTCTCTGGCCCTGGGGGCCAGCAAAATGCAGACCATCTGGCGCGTCACCGTGCCCGCCGCCAAGTCCGGCATCCTGACCGGCGTGGTGTTGGGCATCGGCCGGGCCTTGGGCGAGGCCATGGCCATCAATATGGTGGCGGGCGGCTCCGTGAATCTGCCCCTGCCCTTCAATTCCGTCCGGTTCCTGACCACCCAGCTTGTCAGTGAAATGGGCTATGCCGAGGGCACCCACCGGCAGGTGCTGTTTACCGTGGGCCTTGTGCTGTACCTGTTTATTATGATCGTCAATCTGGTGCTGCTGCGGCTGCGCCGGGAAGGAGGCAAGGAAAATGGGTGAATCCCTGACTGTCCGCCGCAAGCGTCCTGTGGATATGCTGCTGTATGGTCTGATTTATTTCTGCGCCTTTCTGTCTGTGGCGCTGCTGGCGCTTATCCTGATTTACGTGCTGGTTCGCGGTGCGGGGAGCATCAACTGGTCCTTTCTGACCACGGTGACATCAAAGCTGAAGGGCACCGTGGGCATTGCGGGCAACCTGCTGAATACCCTGATGATCGTGGTGCTGACCATGCTGGTGGCCCTGCCCATCGGCGTAGGCGCGGCGGTATATCTGAACGAGTACGCCAAGCCCGGAAAGCTGGTGAACCTCGTTGAGTTCGCCACGGAGACCCTTTCCGGCATCCCCTCCATCCTCTTCGGCCTTTTTGGCTCCATGTTCTTCGGCGAAACACTGGGCCTGGGCTACTCCCTGCTCACCGGCGCGCTGACGTTGATGCTCATGGTGCTGCCCCTCATTACCCGGAATACCCAGGAGGCCCTGAAAACCGTGCCGGACAGCTACCGGCAGGGGGCCGTGGGTCTGGGCGCGGGAAAGTGGTACACCATCCGCACCATTCTGCTGCCCTCGGCCATGCCCGGTATTCTCACCGGGGCGATCCTGGCCATCGGGCGCATTGTAGGCGAGTCCGCCGCCCTGCTCTTTACCGCGGGCGCGGCCAAGACCCTGCCCAAGACCCTGGGCAAGTTCTTTGCCAAGATTTTCCAGTCCGGCGGTACGCTGACCATTCAGCTGTACCTGAGCGCCACCAGCGAGGGCGACTTTTCCACCGCCTTCGGCATCGCCGTGGTGCTGCTGGTGGTAGTCCTGCTCATCAACATGGGCGCGAAGGCCCTGGCGAAGCGGCTGGATGTGAGCAAGAGAGCGTAAGCGTTTGGAAACTTGGGAATGGCGTGGCAACGAATTGACAATTGACAATGAACAATTGACAATTATGGTGTCCCTTCGGGACGAAATTGAATTGTTTCCGAAGGAAACACCTCAATTGTCAACTGTCAATTGTCCATTGTCAATTCTGTGCGCACATTGTCCAGTTTAAGATTTTTATATTGCAGGAGATTTATTTATGGAACCAAAAATCCGTGTGCGGGATTTGGAGCTGTTTTATGGGCAGAATCAGGCTCTGAAGGGCATTGATATGGACATCCTGCCCAATACGGTAACGGCCTTTATCGGGCCCTCCGGCTGCGGCAAATCCACGTTTCTGAAGACCCTGAACCGGATGAACGATCTGGTGGACGGGGTGAAGATCACCGGCTCCGTGGAGCTGGACGGGGAGAATATCTATGCCCCCAATGTGGACACCACCGTGCTGCGCCGCCGGGTGGGCATGGTGTTCCAGCAGCCCAATCCCTTTCCCATGAGCATTTACGACAACGTGGCCTACGGCCCCAGAGTCCACGGCATCCGCAGCAAAGCAAAGCTGGACGAGATCGTGGAGGAAAGCCTCCGGGGCGCCGCCATCTTTGACGAGGTGAAGGACCGGCTGAAAAAGTCCGCCCTGGGCCTTTCCGGCGGCCAGCAGCAGCGGCTGTGCATTGCCCGGGCCCTGGCCGTGGAGCCGGAGGTGCTGCTGATGGACGAGCCAACCTCCGCCCTGGACCCCATCTCCACCGCAAAAATCGAGGACCTGATGGAGACGCTGAAAAAGAAATATACCGTGGTCGTCGTCACCCACAATATGCAGCAGGCCACCCGTGTTTCCGATTACACGGCTTTCTTCCTGCTGGGCGAGCTGATCGAGTTCGGAAAGACACGGCAGGTCTTCTCCTACCCGAAGGAGAAGAAGACCGAGGATTACATTACGGGGAGGTTCGGCTAATGCGTATCAAATTCGACGCCCAGCTCAGGCTTCTGGGCGAGGAAATGACCCATATGGGCTCCATGATCGAGTCCGCTATCCAGGACGCCACCCACGCGTTCCTGAACCAGGATGTGGAGACCGCCAAGCGGATCATGTCCGAGGACGAGTTCATCGACCAGGAGCAGAAGAAAATTGAAAACATCTGCTTTCAGCTGCTGATCCAGCAGCAGCCCGTAGCCCGGGATCTGCGGACCATTACGGCGGCCATGAAAATGGTCACGGACATGGAGCGGATCGGCGATCACGCGGCGGATATCTCCGAGCTGACCGTGGCCATGGCGGGCACCCCCTACCGGCTGCGGGGAGACAACATCAAGCGTATGGCGGCGGAGACCATCGTCATGCTGCTGGACGCGGTGGATTCCTACGTCAATAAGGATATGGAAAAGGCCCGGGCGGTCATCGCCCACGACGACATTGTGGACGATCTGTTCCTGAAGGTCAAGGCGGAACTGATCCAGGTCATCCGTGAGAACCCGGAGTACGGCGAGTACGCGGCGGATCTTCTGCTGGTGAACAAGTACCTGGAGCGCATCGGCGACCACGCCACCAACATCGCCGAGTGGGTTATTTTCGCCCTGGACAACAAGGGCGAGGGCGATTAAAATCTGCGGATTGCCGAAAAGCCTCTTTCCGGGGCTTTTCGGGTTTTCTTTGCTTTGCGGCTGTACTTTCTGCCCGGCCTATGCTATACTATAGCCGATTATAATACATAAGGATGGTGCATACATCATGACTTATCAGGAAGTAATGGCCCAGGCAAAGGGTAATATGGGCAAATGCAAAGCCTGCCCGGTCTGCAACGGCCAGGCCTGCCGCAACGCGATCCCCGGCCCCGGCGCCAAGGGCGTGGGCGATACGGCGATCCGGAACTATGACGCCTGGCAGAAGATCCGGGTGAACATGGACACCCTGTGCCCCTATGGCGACGCGGATACCAGCTTTACCCTCTTCGGAAGAACCTTTGCCGCCCCCATTTTTGCGGGTCCCGTCGGGGCCGTTACCCTGCACTACAGCGACAGATACAACGACCAGGCCTATAACGCCGCCCTGGTCAGCGGCTGCGCCCAGGCGGGCATTGCCGCCTTTACCGGCGACGGCCTGGACCCCAACGTCATGATCCAGGCAACCGGCGCCATTGCCGCCGTGGGCGGTATGGGCGTGCCCACCGTCAAGCCCTGGAACATGGAGCTGATCCGGGAAAAAATGGCCCTGGTCCGGGAAAGCGGCGCTTTTGCCGCCGCCATGGACGTAGACGCGGCGGGTCTGCCCTTCCTGAAGGGTATGAATCCCCCCGCTGGCAGCAAGACCGTGGAGCAGCTGCGGGAGATCCGGGAAATCGCGGGCCTGCCCTTCATCGTTAAGGGCATTATGACCGTAAAGGGCGCGCTGAAGGCCCTGGAGGCCGGTGCGGACGCCATCCTGATTTCCAACCACGGCGGCCGGGTGCTGGACGGCTGCGCCGCCACGGCGGAGGTGCTGCCGGAGATCGTAAGAGCCGTGGAGGGCCGGGTCCCCGTGCTGGTGGACGGCGGTATCCGCACCGGTACGGACGTATTCCGCGCCCTGGCCCTGGGCGCGCAGGCGGCGATCATCGCCCGGCCCTACGTCTGCGCGGTCTACGGCGGCGGCGCGGAGGGAGCCGTGGCCTTGACGAAGAAGCTCCAGGCGGAGCTGGCCGACGCTATGCAGATGTGCGGCGTCCACGCCCTGGCGGAGATCACCGGAGACTGCGTCAGAGTGTAACAGAGAAATGTGCGGCAGGTCCAAGCCTGAATTTGCTTGGATCTGCCGTTTTTTGCTGCGCAAATTCTTGCTTATAAGAAATTTCTCTCTGCGTCTTGACATTTGGCTGATGATGGAGTATGATAAATCCAGAATATTAGAATGGATTCTAAAAATTACGGAAAGAGGGCGATTCTCATCAGAACACGTTACGACCGGCAGGCTACGGAAAAGCGGATCCTGTCAACCTGCGTCCGGCTGTTTCTGGAGCAGGGCTTCAGCAACACGCCCCCCAAGCAGATATTCGAGGAAGCGGACGTCAGCGCGGGAACCTTTTACCACCTCTACAAGAGCAAAAGTGATGTGCTGGCGGATCTGACCCGGTTTATGTTTGGCAATCAGTTTGGCTTTGCCGGGAAGATTGCGGGTAAGGATGCCAGCCCGGTGCTGCTGTACGCGGTGGAGACCAGCATTCAGCTGACCCTGGCGGAGCTGAGCGAGGTCCTGCGGGAAATTTATGTGGAGGTTTATACCCAGCCCAATCTGGTGGACCTGGTTCACCAGAACACCGTGCCGGAGCTGCAGAAAATCTTTGCCCCCTACCTGCCCGACACCAACAGCAGCGGCTTTTATGAGATCGAGATCGGCACGGCAGGCCTGATGCGGGCCTACATGGCCCGGCCCTGCGATGTTTACTTTACCCTGGAGCGGAAGCTGACCCGTTTCCTGCGGACGAGCCTGAATGTATTTGAGGTGCCGAAGGAGGAGATCGATTCCGCCATCCGGACCGTCGAAAGCCTGGATATCCGCGCCGTTGCCAACGATGTCATGCAGCAGCTGTTCCGGGCACTGGAGATGGAGTATCAGTTCTCCCTGACGGAGCCAACCGTCTCCAAAAGTAAAGCGTAAGACAGCCTTTTCCTGACGGCAGGCGCTGCCGCGAAATGTCCTTCGGAAAGCGCCCTTCTAAGGAACCTCCGATCAAATCGGAGGTTCCTTAGGTTTTGTATTGCCCTGTTTCTTTTCGGTTTAGAATAAAAGCTTAAGATATGCTTAAGAATAAGGGAAAATCCCCTCTGCGGAAGGAAGCGGCCTATGAAAAAGACAAGTCGGTTCGGAAAATTTCTCTATATCTCCGTAACGCTCAGCTTTCTGGTGCCCATCGTCTATCTGATTCTGCGCCTGATCTTCGGCGGAAGCGGCAGCACCAGCGAGGCGGGCTACCATTCGGAATCGGACTATCTGCTGATGCTCATGCAGTGCGTCCTGGGCCTGATCACCATCCATCTGCCCACCATTCTGGAGCGGAGATTCCGCTTTGAGCTGCCCGGCCTGCTGTATGGGTTCTACATCGTTTTCCTGTACTGCGCCATCTTCCTGGGAGAGGTAAGAAGCTTTTACTATCTGGTACCCCAGTGGGACAGCATCTGCCATTTTTGCAGCAGCATGATGATGGGCTTTTTCGGTCTGATGGTCGTGACCATTCTGAACCGTGACCGGCATCTGGCCGTAAGTCTGTCCCCCTTCTTTGTGTGCCTGTTCGCTTTCTGCTTCTCCGTGGCCCTGGGTTCCATCTGGGAAATTTACGAATTTGCCGCCGACGGTCTCTTCGGCATGAATATGCAGAAATTCATGCTGGCGGACGGCACCCTGATGGTAGGCCACGCGGCCCTGGCCGACACCATGAAGGATATCATTGTGGATGTGCTGGGCTCCCTGTTGGCCTCCGTGATCGGCTACTTCTCCATTCGCAAGGGGGAGAGTTGGTATATCCCCACCCTGACGGATGAAAAGGAGCACGCCGAATGAAGCAGAGAACATTGACGGGGATCGTGCTGGCCCTGCTGTCCATGGTGCTGTTGGGCTGCTTCCATCTGCCATGGGTCCCTCAGCTTACCGCCATTCTGATCGGCTGCGGCGCGGTCTGGGAAATTTTGGGGGCCAACGGCGTTCCGAAAAAGGGAGCCTACGTTTCCGGCACTTTCCTGGCGGTGATCCTGCCCCTGTTTTCCCTGACGGAGAACAAATGGTGGATGCTTGCCATGCTCCTGCTGGCCATGGGCTATTTTACATACCTCATGACCCGTATTGGAAAAAGCGTCCCCTTCTGGACCCCCGCCGCGGAGATTTATCTGGCCCTGAGCCTGTACCGGGGACTGGCGTCCTACGGTCAGATCCCCAACGGCGCGTTCTGGCTGTGTCTGACGGGGCTGATCTGCGCCCTGACGGATATCTTTGCCTATCTGGTTGGCAGCCGTTTCGGCCGGCACAAGCTGGCCCCCAGAGTCAGCCCCGGCAAGAGCTTTGAGGGCGCGCTGGGGGGCCTGAGCGTTACCGTGGTACTGATCCTGCTGGTGTTCGGACGGTTTTTCGCAGATCCGGGAACTCTGGTGCTGTATACTGTGGTAATTTCTCTTCTGGGGCAGTTCGGAGACCTGTCCATGTCCGCCGTCAAACGGGTGGCGGGCGTCAAGGACTTCGGCAAGATCTTCCCGGGCCATGGCGGTATTCTGGACCGCTGCGACAGTCTGATGTACCCTCTGGCTTTTACCTGGCTGCTGTATTGCTTCAGGCTTTGGATTTTTGCGTAAGAACCCTTGCTTTTTCCTTACCGATACCCTATAATTGACCTATCAATTCTAAAGGAGCCCATATTATGGACAATGAAGTGCTGAACAACGAAGAGGAAGAAACCGAGATCCTGACCCTCACCGACGAAAACGGTGTGGATACGGACTTTGAATACCTGGACTGCATTCCCTATGAAGGGAAGGAGTACCTGGTTCTGCTTCCCGCCGACGAGGCCGCCACGGAGGTGGTGATTCTGGAGGTGGAGCCTGTGGACGAGGAGAACGAAAACTATCTGTCCGTCCAGGACGAAGACCTGCTGAACGCCGTGTACGACATCTTCAAGGAGCGCTACAAGGACGTTCTGACCTTTGAAGAGGACTAAATGAAGTGGGTGCGCCGAAATCGGCGCGCCCTTCCTGTTACAGCTTCCGCAGCGCGTCTACCAGCGCTGTTTTGGAGGCTGTTTTTTCGTCCTTGATCTTGATGACCCGGGCGGGGCAGCCTGCCACCACCGTGTTGGGGGCCACGTCCTCCACCACCACGGCCCCGGCGGCTACCACAGCGTCATGGCCGATGCGGCAGCCTTCAATGACCACGGCGTTTGCCCCAATCAACACGTTGTCCTCCACAATGACCGGGGTTGCGGAAGCGGGTTCAACCACACCGGCCAGCACCGCGCCCGCGCCTACATGGCAGTGCTTACCCACGGTGGCCCGGCCGCCCAGCACCGCGCCCATGTCGATCATGGAGCCCTCGCCGACGACGGCGCCGATGTTCAGAATGGCCCCCATCATGATCACGGCGTTTTTTTCGATGGTCACTTGCTCCCGGATGATGGCGCCCGGCTCGATACGGGCGGGGATATTCTTCAGATCCAGCATGGGGATGGCGGAGTTGCGGCAGTTGTTCTCGATTTCGTAATGCTCGAATGCGTGGCTTTCCAGCACGGGAGCCACGTCCTTCCAGTCGCCGAACACGATCTTGCACTTGTCCCCCGCCGGGAATTCCCGGCAATTGGGGAAGGGAACCGGCTCCTTTTCCCAGACATAGACCTTTACAGGGGTCTTCTTCTCCGCGTCGCGGATATAGGCAATGATTTCTTCTGCGTTCATCATGGTCTTTCTCCTTTGGTTTTTCTTCATCCTACCACTTTTTCGGAAAAAGCACAAGGGGAAATTGACACCGCCCGGGAAAGGGCATATAATAATAGAAATTTTACTGTACCCGGAGGCGTTTTCTATGCAACTGATCGATGACCGCCGCGCTCTGCACCGGATCCCGGAGCTGGACAGGCAATTGCCCCAGACCATGGAGTACCTGCGTGCGTCCCTGGAAAAGCTGACCTGCAAGGTCTTTTCCCCTATGGAAAGCGCCCTGTGCGCTTTCTTTGACTTCGGCAAAAAGGAGGCCATTGCCTTCCGGGCGGACGCGGACGCTCTGCCCATCCGGGAGCGCAATAAGGTGGACTACCGCTCGGAGCACGAGGGCTGTATGCACGCCTGCGGCCACGACGGCCACATGGCGATCCTTCTGGAGCTGGCCCGGCGTCTGAGCGAAAAGAAGGACCTGCCCCGGAATGTGCTTCTGGTCTTCCAGCCCGCTGAGGAGACCACCGGCGGGGCCAAGGACATCTGCGCCACCGGCGTGTTCCGTGCCTATAAGGTCCAGGCCATTTTCGGCCTGCATCTGTGGCCCCAGCTGACCGAGGGCATGATCGCAAGCCGGAAAAACGAGATGATGGCCCGCTCCTGCGAGGTCCGGGTGGACGTCTACGGAAAGACCGCCCACATTGCCAAGGCCGCCGAGGGCGTGGACGCTCTGGCCGCCGGCGTGGACTTTTACCAGCGGGTCATGAAGCTGGAGGGTGCTCTGCCCAGGAAGATTTTCCGGCTGCTGAAATTCGGCAAGTTTGAAAGCGGCACCGTGTGCAACGCCCTGTCGGACCATACCCATATGGAGGGTTCTCTCCGGGCTTTCCAGGACGAGGTGTTCTATTCCATCCGGGCGGGCATCGTGTCCATTGCCAAGGACATCGAGCGGACCTACGGCTGCACCGTCAACGTCTATATGACCGAGGGCTACCCCGCCGTCATGAACCCGCCGGACCTCTACAACCGGGTCCGCCGGACCGTGGGCTTCTTCGAGCTGGATGAGCCCACCATGACCGCCGAGGATTTCTCCTGGTACCAGCGTTCCCTGCCCGGCATGTTCTTCTTCCTGGGCGTGGGGGATACCTCTGCCCTCCACTCCGATACCTTCAATTTCAACGAGGAAATTCTGGTGAAAGGCGTCGATTTCTTTGAGGAATTGGCGGAAAAATTCCAATGATTCCCATCAACCGCAACCTGGACCCACTGGAGCGCAGCGGCATCCGGGTCTTTACCAATCTGGCCAAGGCCACGCCGGACTGCCGGATGCTGACCATCGGCGAGCCGGACCTGCCCACTCCGGAACCCATCAAGCGGGCCGCCCTCCAATCCCTTTCCCGGGACGAGACCCACTATGCCCCCAACCAGGGCACGGCGTCTCTTCGGGCCGCCATCGCGGCCTTTGAAACGGAACGGGGGCGAAAAACAGTGCCTCAGGAGGTGCTGGTGACAGTGGGGGCGACCCAGGCCCTCTACACGGCCCTGACCGGCATTCTGAACCCCAGGGACCAGGTTATCATTCCCACCCCCACCTTTTCCCTCTATGCCACCATCGCCAGGGCCGCCGGGGCGGAGCCGGTGTTTCTGGACGTCAGCAAAACGGATTTTCAGATCACGGAGGAATCCCTTTCCGCCTGCCTGACGGAGAGGACCAAGGCCATCGTCCTCAATTCTCCCTGCAACCCCACCGGCGTGATCCTCAGCAAAAAAAGCCTGGACGCGGTGGCCCAGGCAATTCTCGGAAAGAATATTTATCTGATCTGCGACAACGTTTATGACCGGCTGGTCTACGCCCCCTGCGGCGACCTGACACGCCGGGAGGATCTGCGGCCCCAGACCATTCTCTGCCAGAGCTTTTCCAAGCCCTATGCCATGACCGGCTGGCGGGTGGGCTATCTGGTTTGTCCGGAAGCGCTGCTGTCCCGGCTGCTGCTGCTCAGCGCCGCGGAGATCGCCGCCGTGCCCACTTTTGTCCAGGCCGCCGCCGAGGCGGCCCTGACCGTAGACACCGAGCCCATGCGGCAAATTTACGAAAAACGCAGAAATTACGTCTGCCGCCGCCTGGACGCCATGGGCCTCGCCTATCCCAGGCCCGAGGGGGCGTTCTATGTCTTCCCGGATATCTCCCGCTTCGGCATTCCCTCCTGGACATTCTGCGAACGCATGATCCGGGAAGCGGGGCTGGCCGCCGTTCCCGGCATCTGTTTTGGAACGGAAGGATATATCCGCCTGTCCTACTGCTACAGCGACCGGGAGCTTCAGGAAAGCCTGGACCGGCTGGAAGGGTTCCTGCGCAAAATGATCGGCGGATAGGGGTATGTAAACGCACAAAGCTTTGTCCCGGACGCTTACATACCAATTTATTATGCGAATCGATAGTTGAAATGCCGTTGATTTTGACTCCGAAATGGAGTGCTCTGAGTGCGAAAATAAGGCTGCTGCAAAAAGCGAATTTTGCAGCAGCCCCTTTCCAGCAGGCCGCCGGCCTGCTGGATGGAAATGGGTTCGGATCCACTTCCTTTATCCCACCAGCAAAAAGGCACCACCTGACGGTGATGCCTTTTTGCTGGTGGGGGACAGTCGTTCACATCCGAACAAAATACGTATTCAATTTCATCCAGGGTTACAGTTTCCGCATGATCCCGGAAGTTATAGGTGAAAACGATTCGATCATCGTACACATATACGGAGTTCAAAAATGTGTCGATAATTTTGCGCTGATAGGCCTTGTCGTTGATGCTGCCGTATTTGAAACGGCTGATCCATTTCACGATTTCCTCCTGTTACAATATATTTGCCTCGGAAAAGTGGCAGCCAGCTACGAGCCGAGACATCTCGTTGCCTAAGCTGTTAGAATAGGAAGGTAATGGTCTGA
>CAVLCF010000055.1:0-14446 GCA_963661735.1 bacterium
CACTGTTATCCTACACACCGTTGCCATTGGTCAATTGCTTAACTTAATGGCATTGGTGTGCGCACTGCCTCGCAATGACGTAGTTCTTTGATAGTCTGCCACATCAAGGGAATGTGATATTCTTTTCTAAAAAACGGCTCCGCAGGCCATCAGTACGGCCTGCGGAGCCTTTTTCGATTTTTTGCCCTGTTACTTTGTTCGTTTTCTTCTGAAAAGCGCGATCCCGGCAAGGCCGAGGGTGCTTACGGTCAGCAGGACGCAGAGCAGCGGCAGATTGATGCCGTCGCCGGTCTGGGGACTGCCTGTGGTTTTCTGGAAGCTGACCTCGATGGTGTGGTTCCCGCTGACATTTTCAAAGGTGTAGGACCGGGCCGTGCCGACGTTTACGCCGTCGATCTTGATATTGGAAACGGAGTAGCCCCGGTTCGGCGTGATGGTGAAGGTCCGGTCCAGACCCTCCCGGACGCTGACGTCGCCGGAGGGGGAGATGGAGCCACCGGTATACGCGGTGGCCCGGATGGTGTAGTAGGCATACCCGGTGGCGGGAATGATCTCCGTCTGCTTGTATTCGCAGACCTCACAGGTGTGCTCTTTTTCGCCGGTCTGCTCCGGCGCGGGCTCCTGGGTGGTGGTCCAGGGGCCGAAGGCGTGGGGCGCTTTCGCGACGGTCACTTTGCCGCAGCGGGAATACTTTTGGCTGTGCTCCGCCTCGGTGATCGTCCACTGGGGCACGCATCCGGCGGCGTGATTGTCCGGGTCCTTTTCGCCGTATTCCGCCTTGCAGGTCTCGCAGACAGCCTTTGCCATACAGGTAGCCGTGCCGCCGGCGCAGTTTCCGGTTTCGGTGTGCTCCCCGTCGCGCTTGCAGACCCGGGTGTGGGTCTTTCCGTCGCTGTCCTGGGTCCAGTTGCCCCAGTCATGACCGGCGGCGGGGATGGGCACGTCCTGGGAGGCGTCTTCCGCCCAGTCGGCCTCAAAGGAAGCCCGGCATCTGCCAAGACCGGCCGTAAGGCAGGTCGGTTCGGTGACGACCGTATATTCCGCCGCGACGGTCTCGGTTTCCGTGTGGGTCTCGTCCTTCCGGCAGACGCGCTTGGCGGTGCAGGTGTAGCCGGTTTCGGTCTGCGCCCATGTATATTCCGCCGCGCCCCAGCTGTGGCCGGCGGCGGGAATGGCCGCGTCCTTGGTCTGGGTGGTAAAGCCGAACGCGTCGGAGAATGTCGCGGTGTACGTGCCGGTGCCCGCATCCAGGCAGGTCGGCTCCTTCGTCACAGCATAGGCAACGCTCGCGATCTCAGAAACATCATAGCCGCATTTTGTGCATTCCTTGGTTGCCGCGCACATATACCCATCCGGGACTTGCGTCCACGTATAGTTTGGCGCGCCCCAGTGGTGGTCCAGCAGGCTGCCGGATTCAAAGGTCGCTTCACCGGCTGTTCCTTCGGAGCTTAAGCCGCAGACCGCGCAGGACTTGTAATAGACCGCTTTTTCGGTGCAGGTCGCGGCGGATTTCAGGTACCGTTCTTCGGTTACTTCCGCCGTAAAGGCATGGGCCGCCAGCTCGCCGTATTCGCCGCCGCAGACCTGGCAAACGGCCTTTGCCGTGCAGGTGGCCGCGCCGCCGGTGCAGTTTTCGGTTTCAGTGTGGGCCGCATTGCGCTTGCAGACCCGGCTGTGGGTACCGTTTCCGTTGGATGTCCACGGACTCCAGTCGTGATCCAGCGCCGAGTTGGTCTTTGCAAAGGTTTCGGTGCCTTTTTCGCCGCAGACACAGCTCTTGTAATAGACTGCGTCATGGTCACAGTCGGCGGGGGATACCAGATACCGTTCTTCCGCCGCTTCTTCCGTAAAGCTGTGTACTTCAAAGATCGCCGTGACGGTCACATTGCCCGCGGGCATGGTGAACTTGCTGCCGTTTACAACGGTTTCTGGATCCGTTCGCCAGCCGGAAAAATGGCTGCCCTCGGCGGGCGCGGCGGTCAGCGTGATCTCGGTGCCCTCCGGCGCGCGTCCGGGGGACGCGGAGGCGATACCGTTGCCCTCAGCCACAACTGTGACGGTGTACTCCTCCACGTATGTGTCGCTGAGCAGATACAGGCCGTAGTAGGATCCATTTTTCCGCGCCTCCAGCCGGCCATAGTACGGGTTATCGCAGAAGATGCGCTGGCGGTATTGTTCCGCCAAAGACTCTGTACTGACTTGCAGAGAATTCAAAAGAACAGACGCGCCGTTGCGGGTGATGCCGGTAAAGTAGACGCCGATTTTTGCACCCGTGTCTATGCGGGCGGTAAATTGGATCTGGGTGTCCGGATCGCTGAGATAGAGGTTGTTCTGGGCGGAATTGACCGTGTTGTCATAGATATACGGAGCGATCGTGCCGCCGCTTCCGTATACGTTGCCCATGTATATGATCTTTTCAGACGCATACGGCACCAGATAGAGGCCGCCGCCCGCTTCGGTGGCGGTATTGCCGGTGGTCCGGCAGTTCCGGTAACCGATATAGCAGACGCTGACATACGCGCCGCCGCCCCGTTGGGCCGTGTTGCCGGAGATGGTGCCGCCGTAGAACTCGCAGCGGCCGTTATTCTGGCTGTAAAGATTCCCGCAGTAAACGCCGCCGCCCGCTTCGGTGGCCACGTTGTTCTGGATCCCGCCGCCGTTGAGATGGAACTGTGCGCCGGAGGCGGCGTAGATTCCGCCGCCGTTGGCGGCATGGTTATCCGAGATCACGCCGCCGTTGATCGTGACAGACCCGGCAGTGGCATAGATACCGCCGCCGTTGGCGGCAGAGTTGCCGGTGATCGCGCCGCCCTGCATCGTGAAGCTGCCATTGCCCCCGATGGACACAGCGCCGCCGTTTTCTGTGGTGCTGTTGCCGGTCAGTGTGCCGCCGTAGAGGGTGGCGTTTGCGTATGCGCCGATACGGATGCTGCCGCCGTCGGCATTGGAGCCGCCCAGCGTGCCTGTGCCGGCGCAGTCGCACAGATCCAGCTCCGCAGGCCAACCCTTCTCGCCTGCCAGCGTGATGGCCGGCTGGGACGGATCGGCGCAGGTAAAGCTGTAGCCGTTCAGGCACAGATACAGGATCTGCCGCGGCTCCAGTGTCAGGTTGGTCGACACATTGCCCGTCAGATAGACATAAGCAACCTTAAAGGCCAGTTCGCCGGTGCCGCTGATCGGAATCCATTTCCATTCATAGCTAATTGCGCTCTTGCCGTCCCACGCCTGCCATTCCGCATTGTCTTCGTGGGTGTGATTGAACGTACCGCCGCAGTAGCAGTGATTGGCGTGGGCTGTAACGGTGATGGAAACCGGCTTGGAGGCCGTCGCGGCGTAGTTGTCGGTTTCCGCGGTATAGGCGTAGATTTTGTATTCGCCGGACTCCGCGAAAGCAAAGTCCTCGCCGATCACGGCGTCATTTTCCGGATCGGGGGTCTCGCCGAGCATCCGATAATAGGTTACGGCCGCTTCTTCCTGAACGCCCTCTGCGGAGAGGAACGGCAGGACCTTCTCCCGGATGCCGACGGAAGTCTTGGAGAGTTTCAGAGTTATGGTCTGGGACGCCTTTGTTCCCGTCACCGTCAACGCCAGCTTGGCGGTGAGGGTGTATCCGTCCACCGCCGCTTTGCAGACGATGGTGCGCGTTCCGGCGCTGACGTTTTTCAGCGTCAATTCCGCTGCCTGGGAAAGCAGGGTATCGGGATCGTTTTCATAGTACCAGATGTAGGCCGCGTTTTCGCTGCTGCCGCCGTCCATGTTGGCCGCGGCGGCGGTCAGGGTGACGTTTTCCCCGCTCTGGGCGGTCAGGGCATAGCTGCCGTCGCCGCCGGTGACGTTCTCGCCGGAGATCGTCAGGGACGCCAGCGGCACGTAGGCCACGGTCACATTCTGAATGCTGCTCCCCGTCGCCTGGTCCGGGTGGAGCCATTGGCCGTCCGCCGTTTTATAGCAGGCGTTCCGGGACAGGAAGCCGCCCACCGTGCCGCCGGAGGTGCCGTTGACAATGCTGCCGTAGACGCCGCTTCCGCTCCTGAGCGTTACCTTGCCGGTATAGCCGGTCAGGCTGCCGATAGAACCGTCGTTGCTGACGGTGACAACGCAGTTTTCCGCGTCACTTACCTGAATTGCGGAAACCGTCACACCGGCCTTGACCGTGACGGTGCAGGTCTTATCGAGTGCGATCGTACCGGCATAGTCCCCGTTGACCGTCAGCTGCGCGCCGGGGGTCAGGGCGGCCAGCGCCCCGGCCATGGTGTCGTACCAGACCATGCCCGTATCCGTCCGGACGCCCGCGGCGGCTTTCGCGCCGCAGACGGTGCAGACGCCGTTGGCATCGTACTGGTGGGCTGCAAACGGCTCATCGGTTTCGATCGTCGTAAGTTCGGATGTTCCCTGCTCATCGCTGAAGTTCAGGCCGCAGCGCTCACAGTGCCAGTGCGCCACCGTGCCCTTGGCGATACAGGTGGGGTCCTTCGCGGGGACGTTCGTCAACTTATGTCCGGCCGGGGGGAAGAATACCTGATCGAGTGTCAATTTCGTGCCTGACATATCGGCCTGCATAAAATAATATCCGCATCCGGTGCATTCCCAGCAGCGCACGCTATAATAATCCTTGGTGCAGGGGTCGACATTTTGCTCATGAAGCACCGCCTCGGAAATGCCCTTATCCGAGGTCAGAGCAAAGGAAACGGAGAACTTTTTGGAGCCGCCGGACTCAAGCGCTGTCGTGATCGTCTCCAAGAAGGTCTCGCTGACCTTTTTGTGGCAGAACTCCACATTCGTATCTGTGAAGGTATGTTCTCCACTGTAGGAAAAGAACGAATCACCGCTGTTGTATAACGCACACGAAGGCTCGGTGCAGCGATACCGCACATCGTACCGGATCGTGATTTTTTTGTTCGACTTCCACTGGGAAATGTCAACACCGGTTACTTGTATGCTTCCAAGCTCGCCCGTATGTCCGTCCGCACAGGAATAGCTGTTCGCGCTGAGCGTGAACGTGGCGTCGCCGCCCTTCGCGGAGGCGCTGCTTTCCGCGGCAAAGGCCGGGACCGGCAGCATTGCCAGCACCATGCACAGTGCCAGCAGGGCGCTGAGCAGTCGTTTTTTCATGTTCGTCCTCACTTTCTTCTTGTGGCCCACATTCGGCGATTGTTATTTTGTCCGCTTTCTTCTGAAAAGCGCGATACCGGCAAGGCCCAGGGCGCTGGCGGTCAGCAGGACGCAGAGCAGCGGCAGATTGATGCCGTCGCCGGTCTGGGGACTGCCTGTGGTTTTCTGGAAGCTGACCTCGATGGTGTGGTTCCCGCTGACATTTTCAAAGGTGTAGGACCGGGCCGTGCCGACGTTTACGCCGTCGATCTTGATATTGGAAACGGAGTAGCCCCGGTTCGGCGTGATGGTGAAGGTCCGGTCCAGACCCTCCCGGACGCTGACGTCGCCGGAGGGGGAGATGGAGCCACCGGTATACGCGGTGGCCCGGATGGTGTAGTAGGCATACCCGGTGGCGGGAATGATCTCCGTCTGCTTGTATTCGCAGACCTCACAGGTGTGCTCTTTTTCGCCGGTCTGCTCCGGCGCGGGCTCCTGGGTGGTGGTCCAGGGGCCGAAGGTATGGGGCGCTTTCGCGACGGTCACTTTGCCGCAGCGGGAATATTTTTGGCTGTGCTCCGTTTCGGTGATCGTCCACTGGGGCGCGCATCCGGCGGCGTGATTGTCCGGATCCTTTTCGCCGTATTCCGCCTTGCAGGTCTCGCAGAGGGCCTTTGCCACGCAGGTAGCTGTGCCGCCGGTGCAGTTTCCGGTTTCGGTGTGTTCTGCGTTGCGTTTGCAGACCCGGGTGTGGGTCTTTCCGCCGCTGTCCTGGGTCCAGTCGCCCCAGTCATGGCTGGGCGCGTCGCCGGAGAAGAAGGTCGCCTCCTCCGCCGTATCCTTGGAGCTCAGACCGCAGCCGGTGCAGGACTTGTAGTACTCCGCCCGTTCCGTACAGGTGGCGGCGGATCTCAGGTATCTGGCGTCCGCGACTTCTGCCGTAAAGGCATGGTCAGCAAGATACTGGTGGCCGCAGACAATACACACTGCCGCTTCCGTGCAGGTGGCCGTGCCGCTGTGGGCCGCAATATTGAGCTTCGCGCCGCAGGCGCACAGCTGCCAGTGCCGCGTTTCGTCGGCTTCCCATTGGCTCCGGTCAACGGCCTTATGGGCATGGGCAAGGAACACGCACTTGATCCCGTACTCCGGTTCGTAGCTTTCCTCCCATAGGACCACGGTGTCGCCGTCCTCGCTGGTGACGCCCTCGTCAACAAGGATGGTGAAGACATCCGTATCACCATCGCCCTGTGTTTGGGTTACGGTCAAAAGCAGCTTCCCGGCGGTGGTTTTCACGGCGAATCCTTTTTCACCGACATTTTCAAACGTATATTTGTCTGACCAGGTCAACAGTTTGGACAACAAATCAATGTTCGTCCATCCGGTATCCGTATAGGTCTCCCCGGCTTTGTATTCGAGGACATGCAGGGGAACGGTTTCCTTGGCGCTGCATACGGCACATTCAAGCTCGATCCCGCTTCCCTCGGCCGTGCTTACCTCTTTCCAGCCGGAACCGTAAAAGAGGTGCCCTTTCGCCGGGAGCGTCTTGGTGTAGGTGTCGTTACAGTACTTGCAGACGAGGGTAGCGCTGCCGGGTTCGGTGCAAGTGGGATCGGTGACATCGGTAGGTCTGTAATCATGGTTATCGGGATCAATTTCCCCGTATTCCTTTCCGCAGAGCTCGCATATCGCCTTTGCGACACAGGTCGCCGTGCCGCCGGAGTGGTTGTTGGGGGCAATATCTCCGTATTCCTCTCCGCACCTCTGGCATATCGCCTTTGCGGTGCAGGTGGCGGTGCCGCCGGTGTGGTTGTCGGGATTTATCGCCTCGAATTCCTTTCCGCAGTCCTTGCATACTGCCGGCGCGACGCAGGTGGCAGGGTCGCCGGTGTGGTGATCGGGAGCTTTTTCTCCATATTCCGCGCCGCAATCCTGACATACCGCCTTTTCGATGCAGGTGGCCGTACCGCCGGTACAGCTCGCCGTTTCGGTCATGCCGCAGCCCTCGCGTTGGCAGGTGCGGGTGTGGGTACCGTCGCCGTTGGACGTCCAGCTCCAGTCATGGCCAAGGGCGCCAAACTCGCCGCCGCAGAGATCACAAGTGATCCCCGTTGTACACGTTGCCGTTCCGCTGCCCCTATGTTCCCAAAATCCGGTTGCCGAGACATCGCCGCATTCCGGACATTCCGTAACAAGCGTGCAATGGGTTCCGTCCAGATATTTATATGTTCCGGGAGCGCTTACCCAATTACCGCAGACCTGACAACGAAACGTAAAATTTTCCGCGTGGGCCGCCACCGGCAGCAGCGTCAGCGCCATGGCGAACAGGAGCAGGATGCTGAGCAATCGTTTTTTCATAGTCATTCCTCGCTTTCTTCCGGCGTCTCCCGTCCCCCGGGGGAGGCGCGTCAGCGGAAGGGAATCGCGCCGGGAGGTCCCCCCGGCGCAAGGGACCTCCCTTGCGATACGGATCGGCGTTTATTCCTTTACAGGCTCTGTCAGGCCCGTCAGTGAAAATTCAAAGCGCATTGCCAGAGCCTTGAACAGCTCCCGCATGACGTTTTCGGAGATCCCGCGGATGTCCAGGCCCTCCGTGAACCGGATGGCCTGCGCCACCGTGTCCTCCGGGACGCCGTAGGCCCGCAGGCTCATGGTCAGAAACAGCCGCAGCTTCTTTTCCAGGGGCAGGACCTGGTCGCAGGGGTGGGCCATGTAGCCGCGCATGATGCCGGCGGAGCCGATCTCCATGTCGTAAAAGTCCCGGGCCGTCAGCTCCGGCTGGTAGGGGCCGAAGATTTCATACAGCTCCTTGGCGGTCTCCCGGAAAATGTATTCGGAGGATTCCTTCTGGGTGTAGGCCTCGATGTAGATCTCCCGCAGATTTTCGTTCAGCTCCGTAAGGGTCATCTGGATCGCCGTTTCCACCGCGTAGACACAGACCGGCGGCAGCTTCGCGCCCGTCGCGCCGCGGGCCATGGCAAACTGGTTTTCAAACATGAATTCCACCAGTTCCGTCAGTACGCCGTCCTTGGCCCGGAAAATATTCTGGAAGGAGCTGTAGGACACATCAGCTTTTTTGACGATCTCCGCCAGGGTGGTTTTCTTATAACCCTTCTCTAAAAACAGCTTCACGCAGACGGTCAGGATCCGCTTCTTCGCGGGCAGGCTTGCGTTTGTCAGGGCGATGGGAATCCCTTCTTTCTGATTTTGGTGTGTACACCAAAACTATACCATAGGGAACGGCCGAATGCAATAGAAAAAAAGCAAAATCCCGGTTTCTTTTTTCGCAATACAGCTTAGGGCCAGTTTTTTACAACTTGCCCTTCCGGGGATGGATATTGAAAAGGGGATGTGCTATAGTAGTTTCGTGATCGGAGGGAGGTGTGGACATGAAGCTGTCTGTGGAGCAGATTCCCCGGGAGGGCGAGGAAGAGGTGATCGTCCGCTGCTATGACGCCCGGGAAAAATGGGTAGAGGCGGTCCGGGCGGCCGCCGCCGGAGAGGTGGCCATCGGCGCGTTTCTGGACGAAAGGGTTTACCGGCTGAAGCTCAGCGACGTTTATTATTTTGAGGTCGTGGAGGGCCGTTCCTTTCTTTACTGCCGGAAATCCGTCTTTGAGTGCCGCCAGAAGCTCTATGAATTCGAGGCGCTGTGCGGCGGCTCCATGCTGTTCCGGTGCAGCAAGTCCATGATCCTGAACGCGGACAAGATCCAGTACATTCGCCCCTCGGTATCCGGCCGCTTCGAGGCCACACTGATAAACAATGAAAAGGTGATGATCTCCCGGCAGTATGTGGGCGCGCTGAAGCGGCTGCTGGGGGTGTAGGAGGCGCTTATGAAAAAAGTTCTGTTTTGGCTGCACCGCTTTGTTGTGGCCTATGGGATCATCATGCTCAGCACATTTTTCATGTGTCTGCTGTTCAACCCGGCCTCCGAGCTGCCTGTGGTCACGTTCTTTGGCAGATGCATCGTGTTCACGCTGGTGTGCATGGCTTCGCTGATCGTTTACTGGTCCAAAAAGGAGCTGTCCCCGGGGGCGTGGTGGCTGCGCACCGTGCTGCATACCGTCCTTCTGGAGGCGGCGCTGCTGCCCCTGGCCCACCATTGGGAATTCTGGTACGGACGGGTGGACGCGATCATCTATGCCGGGTTTATTCTGGCGGCGAAGATCCTCTGGCACCTTATCGATTTCGGCCAGAGCGTCCGAACGGCCACAGAGGTAAACAAACAGCTTCTCCGGCGGCACGGGCAGGAGGAGCAGCCATGAGGGAGTGGGGATATCAAATGGAAGCGCCTGAAAAAACGGACTGGGTCCGCTGCCCGGAATGCGGCGGCAAGACCCGTACCCAGGTCCGGGAGCACACGGTATTGGAGGATTTTCCGCTGTTCTGCCCCAAATGCCATTACCAATGTGTGATCGCCTTCCGCAACGGAAAAATTGAAAAAGCAAAAAAGCCAGACGCATAGACGCAGAGCTGAACCGGACCCGTGCCGGTTGGCCCTGCGTCTTTTTTGTCTGCGACAACAATCGGAGGAAGCAAAAAATGTTGAAAATTGACCATCTGACAAAAACCTACGGGGAGAAAAAAGCCGTGGACGATCTGTCCCTGCACATCCGGCCCGGGGAGATCTACGGTTTCATCGGGCATAACGGCGCGGGCAAAACCACCACGCTGAAATCCTGCTGCGGCATCGCCCGGTTTGACAGCGGGGAAGTTTACGTGGGCGGGCGCTCCATCCGGGATGATCCTATTGGCTGCAAAAAGCAGATCGCCTACATCCCCGACAATCCCGATCTCTATGAGTTCATGACCGGGATCCAGTATCTGAATTTTGTGGCAGACGTTTTTGAGGTCGGCGCGGCGGACCGCAAATACCGGATCCGCCGCTACGCGGACGCCTTTGAGCTGACGGAGGATCTGGCGCAGCCGATCTCCGCCTATTCCCACGGCATGAAGCAGAAGCTGGCGATCATTTCCGCGCTGGTGCATCAGCCGAAGCTTGTTATCATGGATGAACCCTTTGTGGGCCTGGATCCAAAGGCTTCCCATCTGCTCAAGTCCATCATGCGGGAGCTGTGCGACAAAGGCTCCGCGATCTTCTTCTCCACCCATGTGCTGGAGGTCGCGGAAAAGCTCTGCGATAAGGTAGCCATTATCAAGGCCGGAAAGCTGGTGCGGTCCGGCGCCATGGAGGAGGTCAGGGGCGACACCTCCCTGGAGGACGTGTTCCTGGAACTGGAGGGAGAAAAATGACAAGGGCTTTGTTTCGGAAGCAGATGCTGGAGGTATTTTCCTGGCTGTATCAGGACCAGAAAACGGGAAAGCACCGCACGTCGAAGGGCGTTGCCGGGTGGAGCCTTCTGTATCTGCTCATATTCGGATTTCTGGGCGTGATCTTCGGGGTCGCGGCGGCAGCGCTGTGCCAACCCCTGCTTGACGCCGGTATGGGCTGGCTTTACTGGTGCCTTATGGGGCTGATCGCCATTTTCCTCGGGGTGTTCGGAAGCGTATTCAATACCTACAGCTCCCTCTACCAGGCGAAGGACAACGATATGCTGCTGTCCATGCCGGTCCCCACGGGCCGGATCCTGCTGGTCCGGCTGTCCGGCGTGTATGCCATGGGGCTGATGTATGAGCTGATCGTCACGATCCCCACGGTGCTGCTCTGGTTTTTGAAAGCGCCCTTTTCCGTTATGGGGACCGTTCACGTATTGCTGATCCCCCTGGTGCTGTCCCTGCTGATCCTGGTGCTGTCCGCCGTCCTCGGCTGGGTAGTGGCGCAGATCGCGGCAAAGGTCCGGCACAAAAATATCATCGCCGTGTTGATCTCCCTGGTGTTTATCGCGGCTTACTACTATCTTTACGCCAGGGCCTATTCCTTCATCCAGACGATCCTTCGGAATCCGGAGGCCGTTGGAGGCAGGCTGAAAACGGTGTTTTATCCCCTGTACCACATGGGCATGGCCGCCCAGGGCAGCGTTTCCTCCATGGCCGCCTTTACGGCCATGATCGCCGCCGCCGTGGCGATCACCTATTGGGTCCTGTCCCGGAGCTTTCTGAAGCTGGCCACAACCACAGGCGGCGGCACCAGAAGCGTTTACAGGGAGCGGACGGTAAGGGCCGCCACGGTTTCCGGCGCTCTGCTTGGGAAGGAGCTGCGCCGCTTTACCGGCAGCGCCAACTATATGCTCAACTGCGGCCTGGGCATCATCCTGATGCCGGTTTTCGCGGCGGTGCTGGTCTGGAAAGCGGAGGCGATCCGGGATTTTCTCACGATACCGGAGTTTCAGCCTTATTTCCCGCTGCTGGCCGCCGCCGTGATCTGTTTGCTGATGACCATGAACGACATGGCCGCGCCCTCCGTCTCTCTGGAGGGGAAGAACCTTTGGATCGCCCGGTCCCTGCCGGTATCCGGCAGGCAGGTGCTGCGGGCGAAGCTGAGGCTGGCGCTGCTGCTGACCTGGATCCCGGCCATCCCCCTGGTGGCCGCGGTGGAATGGCTGCTGGAGCCGGGGGCGCTGTATGGCGTTCTGATCCCGGCGTCCGCCGCCGCTTTCGCGGCGCTGATGGCGGAGATCGGTCTGGCCCTGAATCTGAAAATGCCGAATTTCCACTGGACCAGCGAGATCGTCCCGCTCAAGCAGAGCGCCCCGGTGACGGCCGCTCTGTTCGGCGGCTGGCTGATGATCGTCGCGCTGGCGGGCGCGTGCGTTCTTCTGCGGAATGCCGTAAGCGCCGGTACGTTCTTCCTGCTGCTCTGCGGGGCGCTTTTCCTGGCCGCGCTCTGGCTGTATCGCTGGCTGATGACAAAGGGCGCGAAAATTTTTGAGGCGCTGTAGCGGCGGAGATCCTGCCGCCGCCGCAGAGTTTCAACGCTTGATCCGCATTGGCAATATTTTTCCGTATCCGGAACGGCATAACGTCCATGACCGTTTTTCGTCAGGAATACAGACTGCCCCACGGCAGCATCCCGTGGGGCAAAACGAAGGGCATTCTCCCGCATCCACTTTTTGCGTTTGATCCGCAATTCACGCCCGCTTTTCCTTCCGCAGGGTCAGGGCGAAGAAGCCGCCGCAGAGCAGGATCTGGACCAGGGAGGAGGCCGGTGTGGCCAGACCGATATAGAACAGGTCGGATGTTGCCCGGCTGATAAGGAAGCTCAGCACCAGCCGGACGCCCACCGCACCGACGATGCCCTGGACCATGACGAACAGGGTGCTCCCCGTACCGTTGAAGTAGCCCACAAAACAGAAGAGGAAGGAGGTCAGCAGGCAGTCCAGGGCGTAGGCTTTTAGATATTCCGCCGAGGCGGCGATCACATCCGGGTCCACCGCGAAGAGGCCCGACATGACGTCCCCATGGAAGAAATTCGCGTAGGCCATCAGGACGCCCACCGCCAGAGAGGAACCGATGCCGCACAGCAGGGCCTTTCGCGCCCGCTGCGGCTTCCCTGCCCCCATATTCTGGGCCACGAAGGCGGACATGGCCTGCATATAGGACGAGGGCACCAGCATGATAAAGCCGCAGAGCTTTTCCGCCACGCCCACGCCGGCAGAGGCCGTCAGGCCGATGGTGTTCACAATGGCGTTGATCACCAGGAAGGAAATGTTCACCAGAAGATCCTGCAGGGCAATGGGCGCGCCCAAGGTCAGGATCTGCCGGATATGATCTCCCCTGGGGCGGATATCCCTGAGGGAGAACGCAAAGGGCAGCTTCTGCCGGCGGACGATCCCCAGCGACACCGCCACGCTGACCGCCTGGGCAAATACCGTTGCGATAGCCACGCCGGCAGTTCCCAGGTGGAACCCGGCCACCAGCAGCAGGTCTCCAAAAATATTCACCACGCAGGCAATGGCCACCGTCACCAGCGGCAGCGTGGAATTGCCCATCCCCCGGAAAATGCTGCCCACCAGGTTAAAGGCCACAATGAACACCGTTCCGGCAGAGCAAATGGTGATATAGCTGACGGTCTTGTCAAAGGCCTCCGCAGGAGCGCGCATAAGCCTTGCCACGGAAGACGCCGCAAAAACCATGACGACAGACAGAATAACCGCCATCAGAGCGAACAGCCAGATGCCCGCGCCGATGATTTCCCCGGTCTCCGCCTGCCTGCCCTCGCCGATTTTCCGGCCCACCAGCACCGTCAGGCCCATAGCAAGGCCCGTAACGACCAGCGTCATGGTCTGCATAATCATGGAGCCGGTGGACACGGCGGAGACGTCTGCGGAACTTGCCAGCTGCCCCACCACCAGCAGATCCACCGCGCCATACATGGTCTGCAAAAACAGAGCAGCCAGAACCGGCAGCGCAAAGCGGATCAGCGGGGCAAAAATCCCGCCCTCCGTAAAATTCTGTGTGTTCTTCATAAAAACACTTCCCCCTTTATTTCCCGTAAAATCAGATAGACCCTAAAAGGAGCCGGATAAGACCGGGGCACTCCCCGCATCTTATCCGGCTCCGTAAACGCGATTACAGGCCCTCCGATGACCACACGCATTGTAGCACAATCCCCGGAAATGTCAATAGCTTTGCGCATTGACAAAGGGCTTCCGGTGGGATAGAATGACAAAAAAGCCGGATACCGGCGTGTTCCAAGGAGGTTCTGTTATGGAAGAACAGAAAACGAGTGAAAAACAGCTGCTGCTCCTGGCAAAGGTGCAGACGGCGCTGCTGGCGGCCGTGCTGCTTCTGCTGCTCATTGGCGGCATTTTTATGGGGGTACAGGTAAACCGGGCCATGCAGGTCTTCAAGGGCGTCGACGCGGAAAAGATCAACGGCCTGATTCTCTCTTTGCAAAACACCGCCGCGGAGCTGGAGAGTCTGGATATGGATTCCGTTTCAAAAACCGTGGAGGCATTGCAGAGCGCTGCCAAAAACCTGGCCGACGCGGATATTAACGCCGTAAACGACGGCATTCAGGCCCTTACGGACGCCGCGGAAAATTTGCAGGGGCTGGACATTGAGAAGCTCAACGACCTGATCGCGTCTCTGGAAAAGACTGCCGCGCAGATGGAAAAGACGTCCTCAGCCTTTGGGAAGCTCTTCGGAAAATAAGGCGGCACCGCAGGATCCGGCAGGAGGTCTCAGACGGGATTTTTGCCCCAGCGGCCCCATCATCCGCCCCAGCACCGTGGGCGGGATCGCGGCCCCCGGCCGCATGGATTTGACCCGGTTGACAAAGCGCCGGACAAATGCTACAGTGAACATACGAAAAACGGACCGGCGGGGAAGCCTTTGGCTTTCCCCGGACCGGCCCTGTGAACTTTGCAAAGTCTAATGGTGTGATGTCAATAGAGAAATGAAGAATAAATTGTATTATTTGGGGGATCAAACCAGCCAATAGTTGCAAAAAAGC
>CAVLCF010000056.1:0-12053 GCA_963661735.1 bacterium
ACCCCATGTGCTTTTCTTGGATTATATCGTTTATTTTACCATTTTACAGAAGAAACCCCAGTCTTGCTTAACGCAGTACTGGGGTTTCTCGACAGTCTGAACCCGGCACTGACGTGCCGGGTGAAGATTATGGATTTAAGCCTTTTCCAGGGCCAGGGTGCGGGTGGTCAGGTCGCAGACCTCGCGGGGTCCGAAGTACTGGATGGCGCCGGGGTAGACGTAGCAGGTATCCAGGGCCCACTGGGCTCTGTGCGCGGCAAAGTACTGGAAGGGCTTGCCGTCCAGCTCCACCAGAGCCTTGCGGATAACGGGCTTGTCCTTGCCGTTTCTCCGCTCCATGTTCATCATCTTGGTGATGGGCATGCCGCCTGCGACCCACTCTTCCGCGGGCTTGGACAGGTTGGAGACCTTGGACAGGTAGCCGGTGTAGCCATACTGAATCAGCATGAAAGCGTTGTAGCCCAGGGAGTAGCAGTAGTCGGCATCGAAGTTGGAGGGGAACGCGCAGCGGCCTTCGTAGCCCAGGAAGTGGTGCTGGGTGGAGAACTTGCCGTTGTAGGTGCCCGCGGCCTTCCGGGCGGCCAGGTTGTCCTTGACCAGGGCGGAGAACAGCTTCTCGGACTCGATCAGAGACACCTGCACGTTGCCGTGGGGGTCGCGCTCCAGGAAGAGCTGCTGCTGGATGCTCTGGGGCAGAATGGCGAAGACCTCCATGGACGCCTTGGTCAGGCCGGCCTCAATGAAGTCGTACTTTTCCTTCCAGGTGGGCAGGGCGTTGAACTCGGCGGTCTTCTCACCGGCCAGCAGCTCGTTGATCTCGGCGATCAGCACGGAGAACTCGGGAACGAACTCCACAATGCCCTCGGGGATGATGGCAACACCGAAGTTCCAGCCCTTGGCGGCACGGTTGGCCACGGAATCGGCGATGTAATCGGCGATCTGGGCCAGGGACATCTTCTTGGCGGCCACTTCCTCGCCGATCAGGCAGATGTTGGGCTGGGTCTCCAGGGCGCACTCCAGAGCCACGTGAGAAGCGGAGCGGCCCATGACCTTGACGAAGTGCCAGTATTTCTTGGCGGAGTTGGCATCACGCTCAATGTTGCCGATGATTTCGCTGTAGGTCTTGGTGGCGGTATCGAAGCCGAAGGAGCACTCAATGTCCTCGTTCTTCAGGTCGCCGTCGATGGTCTTGGGGCAGCCGATGACCTGGATGCCGGAGTTATGGGCGGCAAAGTACTCGGCCAGAACGGCGGCGTTGGTGTTGGAGTCGTCGCCGCCAATGATGACGATAGCAGTAATGCCGTGCTTCTTGCATACGCCCTCGGCAACGGCGAACTGCTCCTCGGTTTCCAGCTTGGTTCTGCCGGAGCCGATGATGTCGAAACCGCCGGTGTTGCGGTACCGGTTGATATATTCGTCGTCAAAGATCACGTAGTTGTCCTCCAGCAGACCGCTGGGGCCGCCCTTGAAGCCGTAGAGGACGTTCTCCTTGCTGCTGGCCTTCAGCGCGTCGTACAGGCCGCAGACGACGTTGTGGCCGCCGGGGGCCTGGCCGCCGGAGAGAATCACGCCCACGACCTGCTTCTTGGCCTCTGCGGTGTTTTTGCCCTTCTGGAAGGTGATTTCGTTCTTGCCATAGGTATTGGGGAACAGCGCTTTGATCTTTTCCTGATCGGCAACGCTCTCGGTGGCGTCGCCGTCACAAACGCAAATATCGGAGATGCCATTGCGCAGCATACCCGGAAGCTTGGGGGTATACTGGTATCTGGCCATCTGAAGAGGGGACAGTTCCATGAAAACAAACACTCCTTACAGTTTTTAAGTAGATTACTCCGCCGGACATTATACTCCATTTCGGGGAAAAGGTAAATAGGCATTTGTGTTTTTCTCAGGAAAATCGGCGGGAAACCGGCGAAAAAATACCACCCGCGCAGCATGGGTGCTCATAAGGACGAAGCATTTGCATGAATTTGTTTTATTCCCAGACATCCAATTTTCTGTCTTTGTAATAATATTGCATATCTTTATCCCCGATTTCCCGCAGCACATGACACGGAACACCATATGCAACAACATTTGCGGGAATATCGCTGGTCACAACACTGCCTGCACCAATTACAGAGTTATCACCGATGGTGATTCCCGGCATAATTCCTGCTCTTTTCGTTCTTCATTTGACATCGTAAATTCCTTCTATCTGTGCTTTTCCTGTATGTAAGGTCTGCTACTCCGGTCTCATTTAGAAGTGGGATGCGTATATTGCCCGTGCTGCTTCGTGCGCTTGCCATACTGGATCGCAAACTTGGGGCAATGGTGCAGACAGCGAAGGCACATGACGCATTCATCCTTGACCCAGACCGGTCGTTTCTCCCGGATCTCGATGGCGGAAACGGGACAATTCCGTGCGCACAGCCCGCAGCCGATGCAGGTATCTTCTACACTGAAATGACTTGTCCTGCGCATGGAGTCGTATTCCAGACCGTAAAACGCTTTTGCGAGAAACAGCGGCGTTTTGTTCTCCATAAAATCGCCGCAGGCACGATTCTGTATTGCGCGGATGATACGGTCGATCTGCGGCTCTGCGGCTTCATTGATGCGCTGTACTTTGCTTTTGTTGCTCAGATCATATATGGGTGTCCAGGTGTCCGGCATTTTCACGCTGAACTTCGCAGAGACGGAAAGACCATTGGCGTTCAGAATATCCTCGGCAAATCTCCCGGTCTGTCCCGGCGTTGTGCCGTAGGTCGCGGCGAACCAGAGATAATCCGGTTTTGTATGCAGCGTCAGCTTTTGCAGAAACTCCCGAACAATGATCGGCAAGCCCCAGGCGTAGGTCGGGCTGACGATCCCCACCGTTTTGTCCGCTTCTTCAAAGGAGAAGCTATCATCTTTGCAGCAGTCAGTAATCGAAGCGGTTTGATCGCCCGTTGCGACGGCAATGCGGTCAGCGACATATTTGCTGTTTCCTGTCGCGGAAAAATAGAAAATCATGTTCTCATCTCCTTAACCTAAGCCCGCAAATTTCACAAGTAAAGTGTGCGGGACAAGTTTTGCAAGCAGCCGGTAGCACTTGTAGAACGCCCCGGTGGTGTAGACCGCCCGACCGTTCTTTGCCGCTTTCAGTGACTTCACAGCGGCAACCTTTGGGTCAATGACCGGCAGCCGTTTTTGCCCCTTGGTCAGTTCGGCTTTTCCGTTATGCTGGTTCATTTCCGTGAGCATCAGCCCCGGACACATGGCACATACATTGATCTTTCGATGCTTCAATTCCTCGCGCAAGCCAAGACAGAACGCAGACACGTAAGACTTTGACGCGCAGTAAACGATCAGGTTGGTATTGGGGACGAACGCGGAGGTCGAGGACACCTCCAAAATCGTACCGCCGTCTGCAATATACGGCAGGCAAACCCTTGTGATCGCCGTTGCGCCCTTACAGTTCAGGTCAATGATTTTCAGCATCCGCGACAGCTCCATTTCCTCAAACGGCGCACCACCGGCGATTCCTGCATCGCCCACCAGCACCTTGATCTGCGGTTTTTCCTGCTGCAGTTTTTCGGCAAACATCTCATAACAGTTCATATCCGACATATCCATCGGGATCACCACACAGCGTTTGTCCGGGTACTTCGACGCGACCTCTTTCAGACGGTCTTCCCGCCTTGCGATCAGCCACAGTTCCTCAATTTCCGGGAACACCTTGGTCACGGCGTCCACATAACAGGTTCCGAGTCCGGATGATGCTCCGGTAATCACAGCAATACTCATAATGGTTCCTCCATAGTTAAACAAGCGTCTCTATTTGGACACTTGCAAATCAATTGCTCTTATGGTACAATATCATCAAGTCCATTTCAAGACACAGAATAGCGCGTGTGTTCAGTCTTGGACAAATTTCAAAAAATGCAAAAGGAATGCCATGAAATACGATCTCTCAAAACCGACCACGCGGGGCGCCAGGCGGACGCTTGACGCCCTCAGCGGTGCAATGTTCTTCCTTCTATCGGAGAAATCCTTTGAAGAAATCACCGTTGGCGAGCTGTGCGAACAGGCGCAATACCCCCGTGCGACCTTCTACAATTATTTTGATGATAAATATGACCTTCTGAACTATTGCTGGCTCTCGCTTGCAGAGAAAATAGGACTTTCGGAATACCATCATGCACCGGAAAATGAGATGCTGTATCTTTTCTTTGACCGGATCTACGCCTTTACAAAACAGCATAGCGAATTGATCGGCCGGGTATTGTCTCACAATCCGGAGATTGGCTATATGTTTTCCAGCTTCCGCAACTTTTTAAGCAGCCAGATGCGGCGGATCTTCAGGGAGTGCCCGGATGCGCTGCACAAGGATATTCCGAATGAACTGCTTGCCGACCATTACAGCAATACGCTGTTCCTCGTGTGGCAGTGGTCAACGGTGAAAGGCAGCACCTGTGACAAGGAGCAAGCAATCAAGTATTTGCAGAGGCTCTTATCAATACAATAATTGCCTTTGGTACAAATCGAATGACGCAAAATTTACAACCTGATTCTCAAATGAAACAATTATTCTTCTGGTCCGCTGGCCATGCCGTATGTGTAAAGTCAGCGGGCTTTTGATTACCCAGAATCGACTACCTTTGCCAAAGAAAAAATTGCCGCAGACCATTGAGAAATGACCTTGCGGGCTTTATCCCCGTGGAAGAACCGCTGAAACAGGAAACGGCGTGGCCGAAGCCACGCCGTTTCTGAGAAAATACGATATTACTTTCTTATGTCCCCCGCCCTCAGACAGCAGACATCCTTGTAAGCGTCAGATTCTTGCTACGCCGGATCTCCGGGCGGCTTCGGCCACGGCCTTGGCTACGGCGGGGCCTACCCGGTCGTCAAAGGCGGCGGGGATGATGTAGTCGGCGCTGAGCTCCTCGGGGGAGACCAGGTCGGCCAGAGCCTGGGCGGCGGCCATCTTCATTTCCTCGTTGATGTCGGAGGCCCGGACGTCGAACGCGCCCCGGAAGATGCCGGGGAAGGCAAGCACGTTGTTGATCTGGTTGGGGTAGTCGCTGCGGCCGGTGGAGACAACAGCAGCGCCGCCGGCCTTTGCTTCATCGGGGAAAATCTCAGGGGTGGGATTGGCGCAGGCGAAGACAATGGCGTCCTTGTTCATGGTCTGGACCATTTCCTTGG
This sequence comes from bacterium, assembly GCA_963661735.1. Taxonomy (GTDB): domain Bacteria; phylum Bacillota; class Clostridia; order Oscillospirales; family Oscillospiraceae; genus Faecousia. Next base: position 5,167 of record CAVLCF010000056.1, read on the forward strand.
TCAGGGTGCCGGGGGCGGAGACGCCGATAAATACGTCGGCGCCCTTGATGACGTCGGCCAGCTTGCCGGTTTCCTTCTGCAGGTTTGTTACCTGGGCCATCTCTTCCTTGATCCAGTTCAGCTTTTCCCGTCCCGCGTAAATGGCGCCGGTGCGGTCAGTCATCACAATGTTCCTGAAACCGGCGGACAGCAGCAGCTTTACAATGGCGATGGCGGCGGCGCCTGCGCCGGAGGTGACGATCTTTACGTCCTCCTTCTTCTTGCCGACTACCTTCAGGGCGTTTTGCAGACCGGCCAGGGTAATGACGGCGGTGCCGTGCTGGTCATCATGGAAAATGGGAATGTCGCACTTTTCTTTCAGCTTCCGCTCGATCTCGAAGCAGCGGGGGGCGGCGATATCCTCCAGGTTGATGCCGCCGAAGGAGCCGGAGATCAGATAGACGGCGTTGACGAATTCGTCCACGTCCTTGGTCTTCACGCAAAGAGGGAAGGCATCCACATCGCCGAAGGCCTTGAACAGCACGCATTTGCCCTCCATAACGGGCATACCGGCCTCCGGGCCGATGTCGCCCAGGCCCAGCACGGCGGAGCCGTCGGTGATGACGGCGCACAGGTTGTGGCGGCGGGTCAGCTCATAGGATTTCTCGGGATGGGCCTGGATCTCCAGGCAGGGGGCGGCGACGCCGGGGGTGTAGGCCAGAGACAGGTCGTCCTTGGTGGCCACGGGCACGGTGGCCCTGACTTCGATCTTGCCCTTCCACTGGCCGTGGAGCCGCAGGGCTTCCTTTGCGTAATCCATTGTTTGTTCCTCCTGTATATAATTTTATTTGTTATCTGCGATTGGCAGCGTAGAGCCGCCGTAGGGCATGGCCAGTACGGTGGCGCTGGGGCCGAGGATCCGGAACGCGTCGTCCAGGGCCTGCTGGGCGCTGGTATAGGGCTCCAGGAAGCATTTGCGGACCAGCGCCGGGTCCATTTCGGACACCAGGAAGATCCGGGCGTTTTCCAGAACCATGGCAATGGCCGCGGCCTTGTGGCCGCCAAGCTCGAAGTGGGCTTGCACCCGGTCGATGAGGTCGTGGGAGCATTTGGCTTCCTGAATCCAGCGCTCGAAGCACTTTTCGCCCAGTCCCTCCTTGCAGGAGCCGATCAGAATAATGATGCCTCCCGGGCGGACGGCGTGCTTGGCGTTGTCCAGGGCCTTCTGGGTCTGGTACAGATTCAGGTCCTTGGGCGCGCCGCCCTGGCTGACCAGGACGATGTCCGCCTGTTTCGGAATGGGTTTGCGGTAAAGGGTGTCCAGATACCGGCAGCCCGCCCGGTGGGCGGCCACGGAGTCTCCGGCGGCAGCAAAGATGATCTGCTTGTGCTCGTCCAGGACCACGTTGACGATGTAGTGAATGCCGCAGATGCGTCCGGCTTCTTCAATGTCCTGCCGCAGGGGATTGTCCTCCAGACGGCCCGCGCAGGCGTCGTTTCGGACCATAAGCCGGTGGTTGGCCTGAATGGCGTCCCGGCTGGATACGCCGGGCATAATGGCCTTGGCCCCGCCGGAATAGCCCGCGAAATAGTGATATTCCACGTTCCCAAGGCAGATGCGGAAGTCTGCCTCCGCAACGGTCCGGGTGACGTCCACGGGGGTGCCCCGGGAGGTCATGCCCATGCGGACGCAGTCGCCGCAGTCGGAATCCACGCAGCGGATGCGGTCATAGGCGTCTCCCACCAGATGGCGCATCTCCGCCTCGGTCTGATGCCGGTGGGAACCCAGGCCGAAGACCAGGGTGACGTTGGCGAGGTCAGCGCCTGCCCGCTCCAATTCCGCCAGCAGCGGCGGCAGGATATCCCAGCTGGGGCAGGGACGGGAGATATCCGAGGTGACAATGGCGATTTTTTTGTTTTTCGGCAGGATCTCCGAAAGCCTGGGCAGACCGATGGGATTTTCCAGGGCGAAGCGCACGGCCTCCTGTCCGGTCCGCTCCGGGGCGGCGGGATTCATATGGAGGACCCCCAGAAGATTTTCTTCGGGGACGCTGACGGACTGACTTCCGGTGCCGAGGCCAAAGGACAATTCCATAGGGTACGCTCCTTTCTTCTATCTGACTCCACTATAGCACAGATCGGGGCGGATGAAAAATACTATTTTCTTGTTTATTCATAGAAAAAAACTATGGAATTGCACAGAATAATAAAAAGGATTCCCCATGAAGAGATGCTGGTATCCGCTTGACTTATGGGCGGAAACCGGATACAATGATATCAAAAAGGAGGGGATAGGCTGTGAAGCTGACGCAGCTGGAGTATTTTTGCCAGGTGTACCGGCTTGGCAGCGTGAGCCGAGCGGCGGAGGCGCTGAATATGACCCAGCCCAGCATTTCCGCGGCCATCCGGGAGCTGGAAACGGAATTCGGCATGACCCTGTTTGCCCGGGAGGGCCGGGGTATCCGGCCGACAGGCCAGGGGGATATTTTTTATGAGCATGCCCAGAGTCTTCTGACCCACGCGGAGAGCTTTTCCCGGACCATGGCGGGGCTGTCCCGGCAGGAGGAGATCCGTCTGGGCGTGCCGCCCATGATCGGCTCCCTTGTGCTGCCAACGCTGTATGGCGAGTACCAGGCGTCCCGGCAGGGCTGCGCTCTGAAAATCGTAGAGGGCGGCCGGGGGACGCTGATGGAAATGCTGGAAAACCACCGGATCGATCTGGCGCTGCTGCCCCATAATGGACGGCTTTCCCGGTTTGAAACGGAGTCCATCGGCACCATGGAGACCATGTGCTGCGTGTCCGGAGTCCACCCCCTGCGGAAGCGGCGAAGCCTGAGCGTACAGGATCTGGCCCAGGAGCCTCTGGTGCTGTTCTCGGACAGCTTTTTCCAGACGGAACAGATCCTGGAGCGGTTCCGAAGCGCCGGGCTGGAGCCAAATGTGCTGCTGCAATCCAATCAGCTCTCCACCATCTCCCAGATGGTGGCCCGGAATATTGCCGTGGGCTTTGTGTTCAACAGCGTAGCGGAGGGCATTCCGGATGTGGTGCCCATTCCGCTGTCGCCCAAGATGAATTTTCACGTAAGTCTGGCCTGGAATCCGGACACGCCGGTAACGCCGGGCAAAAAGTTGGTGATCGATCTGTTTTCGCAGATCAAAATGATAAACAAAGGAGAATCGCTATGTTTTTAGACCTTGTAAAGCAGGCCCGCAGTCACCGGGGGTTCCGGCAGGACCGGAAAGTGACCCGGCAGGAGCTGGAATATCTGGTGGAGTGTACCCGGTATACCCCCTCTACCCGGAATGCCCAGGTGCTGAAATACTACCTGGCGGAGGACCCTGAAACCGTAGCCGCCATTCTGCCGCTGACCAAGTGGGCCGGGGCGCTGGCGGAGCTGCATCTGCCCCGGAAGGGTGCGGAACCCGCGGCGTTCATTGTGATCTGCCTGGACGGTACGCTGGCGGAAAATTCCGCGCCCTATCAGCGGGATGTGGGCATTGCGGCACAGACCATGTTTCTGGCCGCGGCGGAAATGGGCCTGAACGGCTGTATGATCGGCTCCTTCGCGGCGGGCCAGCTGCGGGAAACGCTGGGCCTGCCGGAGACCATGAAGCCCCAGCTCCTGCTGGCGCTGGGCGCGGGCACGGACAGGATCGTTATCACGGACGTGGGCGAGGATGGCAAAATCACCTACTACCGGGATGAAAACGACACCCATTATGTGCCAAAACGCAAGACAAGTGACTTAATCCTGCATAAATAACGAAAAAAATCTCCTGTTAGCAAAAAATACCTCTTGAAATGCCGGGCAGAATGTGATAGTATTGCAAAATACTAAGGAACCTCTGAATAAATCGTCTGCGGCTGAAGAGCGGATCTTTTTCGCCCACTCTTCAGCATCAAAAGCAGGAAATACACAAAGTATTCCTCTGCTTTTGATGCTTCGACCGGTCAAAAAATCTCTCGCTCTCAGCTCTTGCCGATTTAATCAGAGTTTCCCTAAAGCAGAGGAGCTGCACGGCTATGGAAAAGAAAAACATCGATTGGAGTAATATCGGCTTTGGCTACGTCCGGACGGACTACCGCTACGTGGCAAATTATAAGGACGGCGCGTGGGATGACGGCGCACTGACCACCGACCCCAGCATCACCATGAACGAGTGCGCCTGTGTGCTGCAATACGCCCAGACCGTTTTTGAGGGCATGAAAGCCTATACCACCGCGGACGGGAGGACCGTCTGTTTCCGGCCGGACCTGAACGCCGAGCGGATGATCTCCTCCTGCCGGAGAATGCGGATGCCTGTGTTCTCCAAGGAGCGCTTCCTGGATGCCATCCGGCAGACCGTCAGGGCCAACGAGGCCTGGGTGCCGCCCTATGGCTCCGGAGCCAGCCTGTACCTGCGGCCCTATATGTTCGGCATGGACGCCGTTCTCGGCGTGAAACCCGCCCATGAGTTCCAGTTCCGGGTATTTGGAACGCCTGTGGGACCCTATTTCAAGGGCGGTGCCCGGCCGCTGACCATCCGTGTCTCCGACCTGGACCGGGCGGCTCCCAGAGGTACCGGCCACATCAAGGCGGGCCTGAACTACGCCATGAGCCTGTACAATATCGTGGACGCCCATGAGCAGGGCTATGACGAGAACCTGTATGTGGATGCCGCCACCCGGACCCATATTGAGGAGACCGGCGGCGCGAACATCCTGTTCGTTACGGCGGCGGGCAAGCTGGTGGTGCCCAAGTCGGACAGCATCCTGCCATCTATTACCCGCCGTTCCCTGATCCAGGTGGCAAAGGATTATCTGGGCCTGGAGGTAGAGGAACGGGTGGTGGATGTGGACGAGCTGGGCGATTTCGCCGAGGCCGGTCTGTGCGGCACCGCGGCGGTCATCTCTCCCGTGGGCAAGATCGTGGACCATGGAAAGGAATACACTTATGCGGGCATGGGGCCTGTGATCGAAAAGCTGCACCATACCCTGACCGGCATCCAGATGGGTGCCATCCCCGCCCCCGAGGGCTGGCTGATGGTCATTGCCTGACGGCACCTTCCCCTCTCAGAGGAAAGCTGGGGGCCGGCAAGATGATTTAACAGAGTAAGAAAAGGAGAATATGATGGATTTCCTGGAACTGGCAAAGCTGCGGCAGTCCTGCCGCAGCTATGATGAAAACCGGGATGTGGAGCCGGAAAAGCTGGCGGCCATTCTGGAGGCGGGACGGCTGTCTCCCTCCGCCTGCAACAGCCAGCCCTACCACATTACGGTTTGCCGGGGTGAAAAAGCGAAGCAGGCCGCCGCGGCGGTCAGCGGTATGGGCATGAACAAATTTGCCGCCCAGGCCCCGGTTTTGCTGCTGCTTTCCGAAGAGGACTACAACAAATCCGCCGCCCTGGGGGCCAAGCTCAAAAAGAACGACTACCGGTCTCTGGATATCGGCATTCTGACGGCCTATCTGACCGCCGAAGCGGCCTCCCTGGGGCTTTCCACCTGTATCCTGGGCTGGCTGGACAGCGAAAAGCTTCAAGCCCTGGCGGGCCTGAAGCATCCCGTCCGCCTGGTCATCACCCTGGGCTACGCCAAAGAAGGGGACCCCCTGCGGGAAAAGAAACGTAAAGAGCTGTCCGAATTGGTCAGCGAGCTGTAACGCAAAGGCCGTGTTGGCGATTGAAACCAACACGGCCTTTGCTTTTTGGCGTTCACGATTACCGGCAGCCTTGCTGCTTCAGATGGTGGGAACATTTTTCACCTGAAGCTGCCACGCGACGCGGCAGCTCTCTTCCAGCTCCTCGGCGCATCCGAAAGCGGACATCAGGTCCTTTCCACATACCACAAGTCCGTGGTGCGCCAGCAGCCAGCCGTCGCTCAGGGGCATAGCCGCTTCAAACGCGTCAAACAGCTCCCGGCTGCCCGGCGCGGCATAGGGCACAATGCCGACGCGTCCCAGCTTCATTCTGAGATAGGGGGTATAGTCCGGCACGCAGTCGTGCGGGTCCGCGTGGGGCAGGCAGCTCCAGAGCGTCGCGTAGGTGCTGTGAATGTGGATGACCGCGCCGGTATCCTCCCGCTTGCGGTACGCGGTGAGATGAAGCGGCAGCTCCTTGCTGGGCTTTCGTCCCGTGCAGGCAAGCGTCCGCGGGTCCACCGCGGAAAACTGTTCCGGCGTCAGGAGACCAAAGCAGGCGCCTCCGCCTGTAATATACAGCTTCCCTTCATGCAGAAAGCTCAGATTTCCGGTGGTCCCGCTTCCCATGCCGCGATCAAAGAAATGCTTTGCCATCCAGCAGGCAAGCGAAAGCTTTTCCTGTAACTGCATTTTCTTATCCCTCCTGCTGCGTTACGGCAAGAGCACGTCCGAAGAAGTCCTCCTGCCCGAAGTTTCCGGATTTCAGTACGAGCCGGACATTGGGCGCGTCCAGCGGAACGAGGACCGGCACCCCCGGCGCAATGCTTTCTCCGATCCGGAAGGCCGTATACCCCAATGCCTTTGTTACCGCGCCGGATGTTTCTCCTCCCGCTGCGATGATGCGCGTGACGCCCCCGGCGGCAGCCCGGACGGCAAGCCCGGCCAGGGTCCGCTCGATCAGGGCAGAGAGCCTGCGTCCTTCCGCACCGCGTTTGGCCTGGAGCCCCTCCGGCGTTTCATAGGAATATACAAGGACCGGTTCGCTGTACGCGGCAGCGGCGGCCCAGAGACTATCGGCGGTCTGTACGCCGCTCAGCAGCTTTTCATCCTCCAGACGGATGCACCGGCCGCCCTGGGCACGGAACCACGCCGTCTGCGCGTTGGTGGCTGTGGAGCAGCTTCCGGCAAGGATCAGAGCCCTTCCCCCGACGCCCGGCTGCGGCATACGCGCCGGGTGTACCTGTAAAATGAAAGTAGACACTCGCAAAAGTGTGGGTGTCTACTTTTTTC
>CAVLCF010000057.1:0-15095 GCA_963661735.1 bacterium
GTCCCCTCCACATCCGCCGCCTGCGGGCGGCACCTTCTCCAGCAGGAGAAGGCTTTTTCGGCTTCCCGTTTTGGGTATACATACATCTTTCGCTTATAGGATCCTCAAGTCGATGACATTGCCCTGAAAGGGAAGCTGACCCCGCTTTTCCTACATTTTTCTCTGAATAATAGCCTGTTCAACTCTTGATTCGCATTGTCAATTTGATTCTCCGCGGGACACCGTTTTTAACAAACATTTCTACAATGAACAAGGAGACATTCAATGATTACAGTCAGCAATTTGGGTATGCAGTTCGGCGGGCAGTGGCTGTTCCAGCATGTGGACCTGCAATTTTTGCCCGGCAACTGCTATGGTATTATCGGCGCTAACGGCGCGGGCAAGTCCACCTTCCTGCGCATCCTCACGGGCGAGATGGACTCCACCACCGGCTCCATCGAGATCGACCCCACCAAGCGGGTCTCCGTTCTGAAGCAGAACCAGAACGCCTACGACGACTATACCGTCATGGACACCGTCATCATGGGCAATAAGCACCTGTATGACGTCATGAAGGAAAAGGATGCCATCTATGAAAAGGCTGACTTCACCGATGCGGACGGCCTGCGGGCGGCGGATCTGGAGGCGGAGTTCGCCGAACTGGGGGGCTGGGAGGCCGAATCCGACGCCTCCCGTCTGCTGCAGGGCCTGGGCATCGGCACGGAGCTGCACTATGAGCAGATGGCGGCCGTGGACCCCAGACTGAAGGTGAAGGTACTGCTGGCCCAGGCTCTGTTCGGCAATCCCGACATCGTTATGCTGGACGAGCCTACCAACAACCTGGACATCGAGGCCATCAACTGGCTGGAGGACTTCCTGCTGGATTTTCCCGGCATGGTCATTGCCGTCAGCCACGACCGGCATTTCCTGAATACCGTCTGCACCCACACCGTGGATATCGACTATGGCAAGATCAAGATGTACGTGGGCAACTACGATTTCTGGTATGAGTCCTCCCAGATGGTCCAGGCCATGATCCGCAACAAGAACAAGAAGAACCAGGAGAAGATCGAGGAGCTGCAGCTGTTCATCCAGCGCTTCTCCGCCAACAAGGCCAAGGCCAAGCAGGCCACCGCCCGCCGGAAGCTGCTGGACAAGCTGAGCGTAGAGGAGATGCCCTCTTCCACCCGGCGCTATCCCTTTGTGGGCTTCCAGAGCGAGCGGGACCTGGGCAAGGACGTGCTCACCGTGAAGGATGTCTCCGTCACCGTGGACGGGGTGAAGCTGCTGGACAAGGTCTATTTCTCCGTGGGCCGCACGGACAAGATCGCCTTTGTGGGCGAAAACGAGCTGGCCCAGACGGCACTTTTCAAGGTCCTCATGGGCGAGCTGGAGCCGGACGAGGGGAGCGTCAAGTGGGGCGTTTCCACCATTCGCAGCTACCTGCCCAAGGACAACACCGAGTATTTCGAGGGCAATGAAATGGAGCTGGTGGACTGGCTGCGGCAGTACTCCGCCAAGAAGGACGACGTGTACCTCCGGGGCTTCCTGGGCCGGATGCTGTTCTCCAATGAGGATGTATTCAAGCATGTAAACGTCCTGTCCGGCGGCGAAAAGGTCCGCTGTATGCTCAGCAGGATGATGCTCTCCGGGGCCAATGTGCTGCTGCTGGATCAGCCCACCAACCATCTGGACATGGAGTCCATCCAGGCGGTGAACAAGGGCCTGGAGGCCTTTAACGGCGTGGTGCTGCTGGCCTCCCACGACCATGAGCTGCTGACCTCCACCTGTAACCGGGTCATCGCCTTCCAGCCTGACGGCACCATCGTGGACCGCTACGGCACCTACGACGACTACCTCAACTGGCTGGCAGAGCAGAAAGAGAAATAAGCGATTTCATATTTTGAGTGCCCGAAGCGTGCGGTCCCAAGCCTTCCCCTGGGAGGGCGGTGCATCGCGCAGCGAATCAGATGAAATGATTGCCTGTGGCAATCACACTCTGAAAAGCGATGGTGGCCCGCAGGCCGGATGAGGTCGAGGCTGGATGTATAAAATGGGGTGGGGACAAAACTTGAAGTTTCGACCTCATCCGCCTCGCTTCGCTCGGCACCTTCCCCTCCCAGGGGAAGGCTTGCCGTTTACGGCGACACTCCTTTGAAGAAAGTTTATGAGGAGGAAAACCTGTGGAAAAAATCCTGGATATCATTACCGAAAAAATGCAGCAGGCCTTTGAGAAGGCCGGCTATGATAAAAGCTTTGGCCGCGTGACGGTTTCCAACCGGCCGGACCTGTGCGAATACCAGTGCAACGGGGCCCTGGCCGCCGCCAAGCAGTACCATTGCGCCCCCATTCAGATCGCCAGGGCCGTGGCGGAACAGCTGGATGCCGACGACTACAGCATGGTGGAGGCCGTCATGCCGGGCTTCATCAATCTGAAGCTCTCCGGCCATTTTTTGCAGAATTACCTGGAGCGGATGCGCACAGAACCCAAATTCGGCGTTGCCCAGCCCGGCCTGGGCAAGACCATTGTGGTGGATTACGGCGGGGCCAACGTGGCCAAGCCCCTGCACATCGGCCACCTGCGGCCTGCCATCATCGGCGAAAGCCTGAAGCGGCTCTATAAGTACCTGGGCTACAACGCCATCGGCGACGTGCACCTGGGCGACTGGGGATTGCAGATGGGCTTGATTATCGCGGAGCTTTCCGAGCGGCAGCCGGACCTGCCCTACTTTGACCCCGATTTTACCGGGGAATACCCCAAGGATGCCCCCTTTACCGTTACCGACCTGGAGGAGATCTACCCCACCGCCTCCGCAAAAAAAGCGGACCCCGAATTTTCCCACAAGGCCCACCAGGCGACACTGGAACTTCAGCAGGGCCGCCGGGGCTACCGGGCGCTGTGGCGGCACATCATGCATGTGTCCGTGGCAGACCTGAAAAAGAATTACGACAAGCTGGATGTCCACTTTGAAAAGTGGCTGGGCGAATCTGACGCCGATCCCTATATCCCTCCCATGGTGGAGGATATGAAGCGCCGGGGCATTGCCGTCCAGTCCGAGGGGGCCTGGGTCATTCCCGTGGCGGAACCGGGGGACAAGAAGGAGGTGCCCCCCTGCATCCTGGTAAAGTCCGACGGCTCCTCTATTTACGCCACCACGGACCTGGCGACCCTGGTCCAGCGGATGCAGGACTGGCACCCGGACAAGGTGCTCTACGTCACCGACAAGCGGCAGAACCTGCATTTTGAGCAGGTGTTCCGGGCCGCCCGGAAGGCGGGCATTGTGCCCCCCACCACCGAGCTGGAGCATGTGGGCTTCGGCACCATGAACGGCAAGGACGGCAAGCCCTTCAAGACCCGTGACGGCGGCGTGCTGCGGCTGGAGACCCTGATTGCCGACATGACGGATTTTGTCCGGGCCAAGGTCGTGGAAAACCGGATCGTGGAGGACGGCGAGGTGGAGGCAACCACGGCCAAGATCGCCATGGCGGCCCTGAAATACGGCGACCTGAGCAACCAGCCCACCAAGGACTACAATTTCGACATGGAGCGCTTTGCCGCTTTCGAGGGCAACACCGGCCCTTACATTCTCTATACCATCGTGCGGATCAAGAGCATTCTGGCCCGCTACGGCGCCTGGGAGAACCTGCCCATTCAGCTTCCCGCCAACGAGTACGCCAAGGATCTGATGCTTTCCGTCACCAGGCTCGGCCCCACTCTGGAGCAGGCCCAGAAGACCTCCAGCCCCAATCTGATCTGCGCCTACATCTATGAGCTTTCCGGCTGCGTCAACAAGTTCTACCACGAGACGAGGATCCTCAGCGAGGAGGACGAGCAGCTCAAGGCGGGCTACATCGCCCTGATCGGCCTGGCCAAGAACATTCTGGAAGAATGCATCGACCTGCTGGGCTTCTCCGCCCCGGAAAAGATGTAAAAAACGCCGCCTACCCCCTGCCGCAAAAAACGGCAGGGGGTATTTTTGGCTTTTGGGAAGCGAAAATAGTGGGATGATATTTTATTGTACAGACTGACCAATTATGAACAGAAAATTTCATCACTATAGGATTAGCCTATAGTAGATTACTTTTACCTGTTTTACAAACAGAATTTACTGTGCTATACATATTGCAAGCGTTGCGCGAACAGAATTTACCTTTGAGGCATGCAGACGTGCGTGACCTGAAAGAGAAGGAGACAAACATGAAGATCACTGGTATTGAACCGATTCTAGCAGGCAACCGATATCTGTTCCTAAAGGTGACGACAGACGAGGGAATTACCGGCTATGGTGAATGCGGGGCTTGGGGCTACCAGGAGGCGACGGCGGGAGTTCTGAAGCAGATGGAGAAGATGATCGTGGGGCTGGACCCCATGAACACCGAGTTCATCTGGAACGCCCTGGCCCGGAACCTGCATTTCCGGGGTTCCGTGACACAGGCAGCCCTGTCCGGTATTGACATCGCTCTGTGGGACCTGAAGGGCAAGTACTTTGGCGTTCCTTGTTATCAACTGCTAGGCGGCAGGATGCGGGAAAAAATCCGTATCTATGTGAATGCCCGGGGTAAAAACGGAGATGAAATTGCCGAGGCTGCCAAGAATCTGAAGGAGCAGGGCTACAATGCCATTCGCTTCTCCATCGGCCACCCAAAGGACGAGAACGGCCGCTGCGGAGAGAACTTTTCCACACTGGTCAGACGCGTGGAGACGACTATGCGCAAGGTTCGGGAGGCCGTTGGCGACGATATGGATGTCGCCGTCGAAAACCACCGGGGGCTGCGGCCCGCCGAGGCCATCGAGTTGGGGCGGGCGCTTGCAAAGTACAACCCCTATTTCTACGAGGACCCAATCCCCGACAACCAGGAGGCCATGGCGGCGGTGATCCGCAATTGCGTTGTCCCTGTGGCTACCGGCGAGCGTTTTATCAATCCCGCGGAATTTGATTCCTTGATGAGCCGTACAGACGCGCGTTATATCCGCCCGGATATGTGCGTTTGCGGAGGCCTGACAGCCGGAAAGAAAATCGCCGCGGAGGCGGAGGTCAAGGGCGTTTATGTAATCCCCCACAATCCCCTGGGCCCCATTTCCACCGCTGCCTGCTTGCAGTTGGACGCGGTGATCCCCAATTTCGAGGTTCAGGAGTATCCTGCCATGAACGGAAAGTGCCGCCTGGACCGGGAGATGAAGGAACCCTTCCGTGTTGAGAACGGCTATATCATCCTGCCGGATAGGCCCGGCCTGGGCATCGAGCTGATTGACGATATCGCGGAAAGGTTCCCTTTCAAGGGCGAGTACGGCGGCATCAATCTCCATGCTGACGGCTCCATTGTAGACAGATAATCTGAGACAAAAAGAAAGGAGTACGTTATGACACCGCAAATCGGTATTGTTTTGGTCACGTTTATAGTTTTCATCGGCTTGATTCTCTCCGGTAAGGTGAAGATCCATGTTGCGGCCTTGTGCATCCCCATCATTCTGGAGATTACCGGCGTTCTGTCCTTCAAGGAAGCCTGGAGCGGTCTGGCCAACAGCTCTGTCATTATGATGGCGTCCATGTTTGTGGTTGGCCACGCCATCGGAAAGACCAGTCTGCTGTCCCATATGAGTACCACATTGATCAAGCCGGGTTCGTCCGATCTGAAAATCATGCTTGGACTGGCGGTTCCCATTCTGTTCCTGGGCTGCTTCGTCAATGCCACCGCCACTATGGCGATTATGATCCCGCTGGTCACTTCCGTTTGCGCCGAGCAGAAAAGGCCCCTGTCCAAATTTATGTATCCCTGCGCGGTCCTTTCCCAGATCTGGGTTGGCTGGCTGCCTACCGGAGGTAACGCGGGCGGTTATATTGCCAACAATACCATTGTCGAGAATCTGGGCGGCGTAGGGCAGTGGACCTACTTCACCACCTTTATTTCCAAGATTCCCGTTATGGTGATCCTGATTCCCATGGTCATTTTCCTGACTGTGAAGATGGCTCCCGACTATGGTAATATCCCGACCTCGGCCGACCAGGAGAAGGCTGACGCCGATGCCGCCGCAAACCGCAGAAAGCGCGCTTCCAAGCTGACGGCCGGTCAGGAGAAGTTCACCATCGCTGTATTTGTTCTGACCGTCATTGGTATCGTTACCTGCGCACTGACGGGCATCAGCACCTGGTATCCCTCTTTGATTGGCGCTATGGCCCTAGTTCTGTCCGGGGTACTGACCGATAAGGAAGCCATTGGTGCTATGGGCAACCCCGTTATCTTTATCACCGTCGGTACGCTGCCTCTGGCCACCGCCCTGAAAACCACCGGCGCGGATGTACTGTTGGCGGACGTTTTCAACAGCATGACCCGCGGTATGTCCCCTATTATGATCATGGTCAGCATGTATCTGGTCTGCATGGTGCTCACCCAGTTCATTACCAATTCCGCCGTTACCAATGCGTTCAAGACCTTGGCTGCTCTGATCTGCGTTCAGAACGGCTATGACGCAACGGCGCTGATGCTGGCTACCACCGAGGGCGCTGGCAACTGCTATCTGGCTCCCATGGCAGCTCCTGCTATGACCATGGGTTCTGAGGCCGGCGGCTACAGCATGAAGGATCACTTTAAGATGGGACTGCCTCTGGCCATCGCTCGCTTCATTATTTTCTGCATCTATATTCCCCTGGTATTCCCACTGGTTTAACAAACATAAATGGCCCCCGTGCAACCGCACGGGGGCCATTTATGTTTGGGGATATAGTCTGCGGGCCAGCCTGATAAAATTCTTGACGGCGGAAAACTGTACCTTCTTTTTCAGCCAGGTCAGGTAGACGTAGTCGTTGTGATGGTAGGGTGTTTCGATGGCAACGATGTTCGGATTGTTCAATGCCGCGCTTTGCGGTAAAAAGCCGCAGGCGGCGTCGGCCTCTACAAAGCGTTCTACGGTAAAAAGCTGAGACGTATGCTGAACGGCGTAGCGGAGTGAAAAGCCGCAGCTTTGTAGCTCCCGCTCAATGCGTTTTCCTACGGAGAAGGGCTCATCCAGAAGGATAAGAGGTTCTTTGACAATATCCTCCCAGGTGATGAATCCCTTTTCGGAAAGAGGATTCTGAGGGCTGACACAGAACATCAGCCTGGAGCGGGCGGGGATGCGGATATGGCTGTAATGTTCCAGCCAGACCTCGTCCGAAATGTCCCGGTGACGGCTTGTCAGGATCAGGTCCACCTTGCCGCTTTCCAGATCCTCGTAGTGCTTGCTCGTGCTTGCTTCCGTACTGATGATCTGTACTTCCGGATAGGCTTCCCGGTACTGCCTGCACAGCAAAGGGCATACGTCCCCACCCGCAATGGTGGAAAAGCTGAGACGTACATAATTCCGGTCCAGCATGCGCTGGGAAATCAGTTTATCCAGATGCTTGCTGTTTTGCAGAATGGGCGTGATCTCATCCAGAAGAACGAGACCTTCGTCCGTGATGGTCAGAGAGTTGGCCTTGTGATGGAACAGCTCCACGCCGCACTCCGCCTCAATGGCACGGATTGCGCCGGACAGAGTCGGCTGGGAAATATGGAGCTGCTGCGCGGCCCGGGTGATGTTCATGGTCTGGCATACGGTGCTGTAATAGCGCATTTGCGTGAGTGTCATGAAAAGTGCCTCCTGACAGAGTGTCGTATTCAGAAATACCCATATTTCTTCCGATTCCCCAGCACGAACAGCGCCGAGACCAGCAGCGAGCAGCCCTCAGCGGCGAAGGTGGCCAGCCACAGGCCGTCCACGCCCACCAGGCTGGGCAGCACCAGCACCGCGCCGATCTGAAAGAGAAGGGTGCGCAGGAAAGAGATGGCGGCGGAGACGACGCCGTTGTTCAGGGCGGTGAAGAGGGAAGAGGCGAAAATGTTCAGGCCCGCGAACAGAAAGGCGATGCTGTAGAGCCGGAAAGCCCTGTGGGTCAGTTCGTACAGCCCCGCGTCGTAGCCCACGAAGAGCTTTGCCAGAGGCCTGGCCATCAGAATGGCGGAAAGGGTCATAAGAACCCCCAGCGTGGCCATGAGAATGACGCTTTTGCGGAACATATTTTGTAGTTCAGGCTTGTTTTCCGCGCCAAAGTGGAAGCTGACGATGGGGGCGGAGCCGATGGAGTAGCCTACGAAAATGGCCACGAAGATGAAGCTGACATACATCATGACGCCGTAGGCGGAAACGCCATCCTCGCCCAGGAATTTCAGCAGCTGGAAATTGTAGACCATGGCGACGACAGAGCCGGAAATATTGCTCATCAGCTCGGAGGAGCCGTTGCCGCAGGCCTGGAGCAGAGGCCGCGCCTCCATCCGGACGGGGCGCAGCCGTAGGGCGCTGCCGTTGTTCTTTTTCAGGAAGAATACCAGGGGGATCAGCGCGCCGATGGTCTGGCTCAGGCCCGTGGCCAGGGCCGCGCCTGCCAGGCTCCACCGCAGTACGCCCACCAGCAGCGCGTCCAGGATCATATTGGTGACGCCCGCAGACACCGTGGCGATAAGGCCCAGCCGGGGCTTTTCCGCGGCGATCAGAAAGCTCTGGAAAACGTTTTGCAGCATAAAAGCGATGTTAAAGGCTATGACGATGCGGCCATAGACTATGCAGTCGGGGACCATTTCCTCCGTAGCGCCCAGGAGCCGGGAAATCGGCTCCATAAAAATCAGGCCGATGGCGGTAAGCGCCGCGCCCAGCAGAAGGGTCAGCTGGATCATCATGGAGAAGTACCGGTTGGCCTTCTCCCGGTCTCCGGCCCCCAGATGCCGGGAAACCAGGGCCGTGCCGCCGGTGCCGATCATGAAGCCCATGCCGCCCAGGATCATCAGAAAAGGGGCGATGAGGTTCAGCGCCGCGAAAGCGGTCTTGCCGGCGAAGTTTGAAATAAAGAAGCCGTCCACAACGCTGTAGATGGAGGTAAAGATCATCATAGCAATGGAGGGCAGGGTGAAGCGGAACAGCTTTCCGTAGGTAAAGTGGTCCGACAATTGGATTTTTTGTTTCATTTGGGTTCCTTTCTCCCCGCCCGCAGCAGCTTCGCGCCCCGGCGGAGGTCTTCTAAATAGCGTTTGGTCAGGCGCAGATAGGCGTCCCGGTCCGCGCCGGCCCAGCCGTCCAGAATGGCGGCTTCCATGTCCAGCTCGATTTTCGCGGTTTTCTCCGCCAGAGCGAAGCCCTGCTCTGTCAGACAGACGCGCTTCTGCTTGCCGTCCACGGCCTCCAGGCGCACGAGGGCGTCCGCCTCCAGACGACGCAGGGCGGAGCTGATGGTCTGTTTGCTGGTGCCCGTCAGCATACACACCTGCCGGACGGTACAGCTTCCCCCATAGGCCAGGGCCGTATACAGCACCTGCATGACGCTGTCCGAAATGCCCAGAGTCTGGGCGATATCATGATAAACGGCATTTGTCTCGCTGATATAGGAATTCAGCTGCCGCACCTTGGCGTATTTCTCCTGCATGAAGCGCCTCCGTTTCGTCCGAAATCGTACAATTCGAGAGTATACAGGTTTTAAAGGGAAAAGTCAAGGGAAAAAATAAAAAGCCTTCTCCTGGGAGAAGGCGGCAGGGCGAAGCCCTGACGGATGAGGGGCGGATGAGGGGTGGCACAGGCTTCCTTGCGGAATGGCAGACAGCCCACCCGGAAGCATAGAGGTTTTGGACGATAGCCTTATCCATTCGTCACCTGGGTGCCTCCGGCGGGGAGCTTCTTGTCCCGCCAAGAAGCTCCGCAAGAATGCGGCTTAAGGGAGGCGCTGTCGGCAAAGCCGCCCTCCCTTAAGAATCCTTCCCGGCCTCAAAACCAACGAAGCTTTCAGCGCCGCCTTCCGGCGAGTACGGGGTGCAATCCCTTATGTTTTCACAGAGTGAAAACATAAAGAAGCATGGTTTTCTGCGGCGGGAGCTAGCAATGGTCAGGGCCGCAGCCAAAAGGAACGGGCTTATTCCTGTATTAGCCCGATCACATCCGTCAGGGAATCGCACAGGGCGTGAATGCGGCCAAGGTCTTCCTCGTCCGGCTGGTCCTGGTCCGGGACCATGATGGTCATGCAGCCGGCGCTGCTGGCGGAGATGAGGCCGGCTTTGGAATCCTCCATGGCGATGCAGCGGCCGCTGGGCAGGCCCAGGATCTCCGCGCCTTTCAGATAGATGTCCGGGGCGGGCTTGCTTTTTTCCACCTCGAAGCCGGTGACGATGGCGTCAAAGCGGTCAAAGAGGCCCAGAGGCTCCAGGTACTGCTTTACCCGGTCCCGGGGGGAGGCGGTGCAGATGGCGGTGGGAATGCGGGCCGCTTTCAGGGCGTCCAGCAGCTCGTAGATCCCGGCCTTGGGCGGGATGCCGCCGTCGCCCACAAAGGCGTCCATCAGTTCAATGCGCTTGTTGCGCATCTGAATGTAGTCAACGCCCGGACCGAAGTAGCTTTCCAGCTGAGCTGTGGCGGCTTCCCGGTTCAAGGCCCGCATGCCGATGGCCTGGGCGCGGGTCATGGGGTAGCCCAGGGCGATGGCAGCCTCCCGCCAGAAGCGGGTGTAAAGTCCTTCGGAGTCCAGAATGACCCCGTCCATGTCGAACAGCGCCCCCTGTACGGACGCGATTGGTCTGAAGATCCGGTATGCCATAGCGATTCCTCTCTTTCATATTTCTTCTTTTATTATGCATGAAAAAGGACAGAATTTCCAGTGGGTGATTCTGCTTTTTTACGCCGTTATTCAAAGGCGGCGGCCCGCAATTGCAAATTAAAAAGTTCTTAATGTTTCTCCCCCTTTCTTATTAAGGATGGGAATGGTATAATACCCATGGATGGAAAATAAATGGAGGAATGGTATATGTACCGCATTTTGATTTGTGACGATCAGAAGGATATTGTGAACGCCCTGAAGATCTACCTGACCCCGGAGGGGTACGACCTGTACGAGGCCTATAACGGGCAGCAGGCGGTGGAGCTATGCAAAGAAAAGCAGATGGACCTGATCCTGCTGGACGTGATGATGCCCGTTATGGACGGCGTCACCGCCACGGCCAGGATCCGGGAATTTTCCAACGCGCCCATTATTCTGCTGACGGCCAAGTCCGAAACAGAGGATAAGGTGCTGGGCCTGAATGTGGGGGCCGACGACTATATTACAAAACCCTTCGTGCCCGTGGAGGTGCTGGCCCGGATCCGCTCCCAGCTGCGGCGGTACGCCCGCATGGACAGCCGGACGGAGGACAAGGAAATACTGACCATCGGCGGCATTTCCCTGGACGACCGGACCAAGGCCGTCACCGTGGAGGGAGAGCCCGTAAGCCTGACGCCTACGGAGTACTCCATTCTGCACCTGCTTATGACCAACCCCGGCAAGGTCTATTCCACCAAGGCTCTCTACGAGGCCGTATGGCAGGAGGCCGCTCTGGGCAGCGAGGGCAGCGTTGCCGTGCATATCCGCCATCTGCGGGAAAAGATCGAGATCAATCCTTCCGAACCCCGGTACTTAAAGGTCATGTGGGGCCAGGGCTATAAGCTGGAAGGGGAGAAAAAATGAGAAACCATGTGATTTTCAAGTTCCTGGCCATTGCCCTGTGCGCCCTGTGCCTTATGGGGGCCATCGTTTCCGGCGGGAGCCTGATCATGCTGGCGTCTCTGGAGCTGGAGGACGGCCAGTCCCCCCGGGACAAGCAGCTGGCGTCTCTGGAGCAGAACCTGCAATGGGACGCCCGGAGCTATGTGGCCCGCTGCGTCACCCGGAAAAAAGGCGTGACGGACGAGACGTTTCTGGCGCGGCGCTATTCCGACCTGAATTACGACTACCAGATCCGGGACGGTCAGGGAAAGGTCGTAGACGAAAGCTTCACCCTGACCGGCGGCTTTACGGAATTCACCTGTACGGTCTATGCCGGAACGGTTTCCTATGACGCCGCGGTGAGCGGCCCCGTTTACGCCAAATGGCCGGATTGGGAGCAGACCCGGGAGGCCATGGCGGAGGAGTACCGCACAGAGCATCCGGGGGCGGAGTTCACCACCG
This sequence comes from bacterium, assembly GCA_963661735.1. Taxonomy (GTDB): domain Bacteria; phylum Bacillota; class Clostridia; order Oscillospirales; family Oscillospiraceae; genus Faecousia. The sequence goes on from CAVLCF010000057.1 coordinate 11,952, forward strand.
TCGGTTTCGGCGTGCCCGATACCAATGGGCAAAACTACTATATTGTGGAAGAGCGTCCCATAACGGAGGACTATACGGTGGTGTTCCATATCGATACCACCGGCATTGGCAGCACCCAGGAGCAGCGGCCCTGGGCCTTGGCGGATACGATCTGGCAGCATGAGCCTGTGTTCATCGGGGCATTGGGGGTAAGCCTGGTGCTGTTCGCGGCGCTGGCCGTGTATCTGTGTATGGCTGCCGGCCGGAAGCCCGGCATGGAGGAGGTTCGCCCCGGCGGGCTGAACTGCATCCCCCTGGACCTGTACTGCGGCATGGTGATCGTCGCCGCCTATGGCTATCTGTTTCTCGCTATGGAAGGGCTGGGCTATTTTATCACCCAGAGTCTGCTGACGTTTTTCAGTATTTACGGCTATGGCCTCTATGCCTGGTGCCTGCTGTTTGTTGGCTTTTGCTTTGCCTGCGCCGCCCAGTTCAAGGCCCCGAAGGCCTATTGGTGGCATCACAGTGTGGTGGGCCTGTGCTGGCGGGCGGCCGTCTGGTGCTGGCATTTCGGCTGGAAGTGCCTGGGCTGGGCTTACCGGATTCTCTGGCAGGTGGCCCTGGCGGTTCTGGGCTGGGCCTGGGGGCTGATCCAAAAGCTATGGCTGTTTCTGGGGCAGCTCTGCGGAAAGCTGCTGGGCTGGCTGAAGCGGATGTATGGGCTGCTGCCCCTGAGCTGGCAATGGCTGGTGGGCGGCCTGATCGTGGGCGGCTGCACATTCCCAGGACTGATTACGGACAGCCAATTGCTGCTGGTGGTGAGCTTCGGCGCCGCAATTGTTGTTGTGCTCTACAGCGCCAATGTGTTCGGCACCCTGCTGGAGGCCGCCAAGCGGATGCGGGGCGGCGATCTGGATGTGAAGGTGGACGATAAGCTCATGGTGGGCAGCTTCAAGGATATGGCCGGAGAGCTGAACGGCCTGTCCGACGTGGTGGTCGTGGCCGCCCAGAAGCAGATGCGCTCCGAGCGGATGCGTACCGAGCTGATCACCAACGTAAGCCACGACATCAAGACGCCTCTGACCTCCATTATCAACTACGTGGACCTTTTGCAGAAGCCCCATTCTGAGGAGGACGAGAAAACCTATCTGGAGGTCCTTTCCCGGCAGTCGGGCCGTATGAAGCGGCTGATTGATGACCTGATCGAGCTGAGCAAGGCATCCACCGGCAACATTACGGTGAACCTCACCGCCATGGACGCGGTGGAGACCGTGAACCAGGCCCTGGGCGAATTCACGGACAAGCTGGAAGCCGCCCACCTGATGCCCGTATTCCGGGCGCCCAAGGAGCCGCTGTACATCCACGCGGACGGCAGACTGGCCTGGCGGGCCATGAGCAACCTTCTGAGCAACGCCGCCAAGTACGCCATGCCGGACACCCGGCTCTATGTGGACATGGTGGCGGTGGACGGAAAGGTGTGCATTTCCTTCAAGAACATCTCCCGGGATTCCCTGAACATCAGCGCCGACGAGCTTATGGAGCGCTTCGTCCGGGGCGAGGCATCCCGCACCCAGGAGGGCAGCGGCCTGGGGCTGAACATCGCCCAGAGCATGATGGAATTGCAGCACGGCGCGCTGGAGCTGCTGGTAGACGGGGACCTCTTCAAGGCTACCCTGATCTTCCCCCAGGAGACGGCAGAATAACATTACCCGCTGCGGCGCTTCAAAGCCGCAGCGGATTTTACCAAGGAGGCGCGGCGTATGGAACTTACCCTGACCGCCCGGCGGGCCGGGCGGCTTTCCTCGTTTCTGAAAGGCGAGCTGAAAATGTCCACAGGTCTTGTGAATAAGGTCAAATGGGCGGACGGCCTCCGGGTCAACGGGGTCAGCTGCCATACGGACTACCCGGTGCGGCCTGGGGATACCATTACGGTCCTTCTGGAAGAGGAAGCGCCGGAGTATCCGGCGGAGGACGGGCCGCTGACCGTGCTGTATGAGGATGGGTGGCTTCTGGCGGTGGATAAGCCCGCCGGGATGCTGATCCACCCCTCCCGGAACCGGATCACCGGCACACTGGCGAACCTGGTCCAGGGCTACTATGCCCAAACGGGCCAGCAGGGGGCCTTTCACCCCCTGACCCGGCTGGACCGGGATACCTTCGGCATTGTCCTGCTTGCCAAAAATTCCCATGTCCATGCCCTTTTGCAGCAGGGCAGGCCCCGGAAGACCTATGAGGCCCTTACCTTTGGCGGGCCGGAGGAGGACGCGGGGATCATCGACGCTCCCATCGCCCGGAGGGAGCTGCCCAGCCTCCTGCGGGAGATCCGCCCGGACGGCAAGGCAAGCGTTACGAAATTCCTGTGCCTGGAGCGGGGGCGGCAGGTCTGCCGCCTGGCCCTGGAGCCTGTTACCGGCCGCACCCATCAGCTGCGGCTCCACTGCGCCTACAGGGGCTTCCCCATCCTGGGGGACCCCCAATACGGCAGCGAGGCGTCCATGGCCTTTTCCCGGGAAAGGGGCTTCGAGACCCAGCTGCTTCTGGCGAAGCGCCTGGAATTCGCGCACCCGATCACCGGTGAGCCGCTGGAACTGGAAACAAAGCTGGCGCTGCCGGAGCTGGGGGGTATGGAACTTTGAAATGCTGAGCAATGGCAGAACGAAAAGTCCTGCCATTAGATGGGTGTTCATAAAACAGTCAATGGAGCGTATTGATACAGATACGCTCCATTTCTCATGCCAACATACTATGTAACGGGGTGCAGCCCCTTGGCTCTCCCTTTGGGAGAGCTGTCACCGCAGGTGACTGAGAGGGTCTTGCAGTCTTTTTCGAATGATAAGATCGATTTGTGTGCATACACCACGAAAATCCCGGTCGATATCCCAGTTGGAGAATCGCAGGACCTCCAAACCGAGAGCCGTCAGAAATTGAGAACGTTCCGCATCATAAGCAAGCCCCTGGGGTTCATAATGTTGAGAACCATCTAATTCAATGACCAGTCTGGACGAAGCGCAGTAAAAGTCCACGATGAATCTGCCGATAATCCGCTGTTTGTAAATTTTTAGGCTCTATGTCAATAGTTGGGGTAGAGACAAAACGCAAATAATTGGGTCATGTATGGCAGAACAGAATTCTTTTTCTGAAATTTGAGAAGTTCCGCATACCGAA
>CAVLCF010000058.1:0-7498 GCA_963661735.1 bacterium
GCTCTATTATACCATATCCGGCAGCGGGATGGTAGCTTTGATTAAATCAGAGGTTACCTAGGCTTTGCACTTCTAACATAGCGCCCAACTATCTCAGCCTTTTGGCATGCCGATCCTGCTTTCCATTCGTGCCTCCACAACCGGATCGCACTGGAACAAGCCAACATATTCCTCAAAGCTCCGGTTCAGTTGCTCCGGGGTCTTGTGCAGCACCTCCGCCATCGCGTCAGCCATATTGCTCCGCTTGTAGATGCGCTTATAGGCGGACATTCCGTAAAGCTCGATCAGCCACGCGGTGAACGCACCCATGATCGGGTAGGTAACGCTGCAATCAACGGAGAAAAAAACTTCCTGATCCAGCAGCTTGTCAATGCCGATATACCGCCCGGTTTTCCGGTAGAAAATCGTCCAGTCCAGATTGGAAATTCCCCACCACTTGTGGTCAAAATACATGGCCAATCCTTCACAGATGGCAGGGCAATTCAGGCAGTTCCAGGTATCAATGATGATATGAGCATCCTCGTGAAACCCGATACACTGGATATTGTCATTATAAACCGCGTAGATCTGATTTGGAAAGGCTGCGAAGCCGTTGCAGGGATCGTCGTCTCCATACAGCCGTCCTACCTGCTCCGGGGAATTGCAAAGATGATACTCGATCTTAAACGGCGGTATCAGATCCAGCGCCGCACAAATATGCCTGAAACAGGCTTCCTGGTGTGAAGCAATCTCCGCAATGTCCTGTTCTGCCTTTGTGCCCGCGTCATAGTGAAATACGTAATGCTCGCTTTCATATGTTTTGTCCGGCATAGAACCGCCTCCTTATTCTTCCGCTAGTTTCCCTGAAACAGAAGCTTTGAAAAAAATGCTTTACCCTGCCTTCCCTTTCTTGTATCTCTTCTTCAGGAACCAATCCACTCCGCCCAGGAACAACCCCCCAAATACCAGCGCCCAAGGCTGAAAATGAGATCCGGCGCTGAGGCTTGCGCCGCTCTGCGCGGACGCAAGCCCCAATTCCGGCACTTTCTCCCCATAGGCAAGGGTCAGAAGGCCGTCCTTGATTACAGTCTCGCTGCCGTCCTCCCGAAGGGCCGCGACAGAGATGGGCAGCGTCGCCACGCCGGAATCCGGGTCAACGCCGCCTGGGACCACGATCCGCACCTCCTTGGTATCCTGTGGGATCAGGACCGGAAAGGCTTCAAAATCGATCAGCTCCGCCGACCGGTCCAGCCCCTGGGCTTCCAGCTGAGCCAGAACATAGTCTTCCTCAACGGAAAATATCTTAAAGTTGGAAAAACCATAGTCCAGCAAAGCCTGGGTATCCAGATATTTGTCCTCCAGCATGGGTGACTTCAGCGTCACCGCGATCAGCGTAACACCGTTCCGTCTTGCCGCAGTGACCAGGGTCCCCTGGGCGCTGGTGGTCCAGCCGGTCTTGCTGAACAGAAGCCCCGGGCAGCTGCGGGTTCCATCCGTAAATTGGTTTTTCGACACAAGAGACCGGGCCTGAGAGAGGTTTGTCGCGGGCAATTCATAGGCCCCGCTGCCAAAATACAACAGGAAATCCGGAGTTTCCAGGGCTTTTGCCGTGATCTTCGCCATATCGTAAGCGGTGGTATAGTGCTGCTGGGAGGGCAAACCGTTGGGGTTTACAAAATTGGATTTCAGCGCTCCGCACGCCCGGGCCGCTTCATTCATCCGGGTGGAAAAAGCCTCCACGCTGCCGGAGACCCCCTCTGCCAATACGACCGCGGCGTCATTGGCAGAGCTGATGGCCAGGGCATACATGGCATCCGCCGTCGTCAGCGTCTCCCCCGGCTGGAGAGAAATATGAGAAGAGGTCCGGGGCACCAGACTGACGGCCGACTGAGAAACCGTCAGGATATCCGTGCTTTTCAGATTCTCCAGGGCCAGAAGCCCGGTCAGCACCTTGGTGATACTGGCGGGATACATCCGCGTCCAGGCATTTTTTTCATAGAGGACCTGCCCCGTCCCGGCATCCATAAGGATCGCGGCCTCCGAAGCCAGCTCAGGCTCCGCCGTTTCAGCAGATGCCCGGAGCGCAAGGCACAGGGCACACAGCACAGCCATGAAAAGGCAGAAGATTCTTTTTTTGCTCAAAGCCAAACTCCTAATCGCTGTTTTTGCCCATATTTTACAAAAAGGGAGGCGTTTTGTCAAATAGTTCACATAATTTGAAGGTAACGCAATATTATGTAAAAATTCAATTCTTTGTGCCGCGGCATGCGCGGCGGTTTCAAAAAACATTTGCATCCCGGTGTATTCGTGCTATACTGGTACCAGAATCCTCACAAAGGAGCGCCGCTCATGATCACCGTTGCCATCGTAAGTCCTTTCCGTTTTCAGGAAACCATTCAGAAGGTCATTACGGACCACGACTTCGGCTGTGCTTTCCGTTCCTATACCTACGACAGTCTGACAGACATTGACGGCATCTACGCTGACTGCAAGGCGGACTGCGATATCATTCTCTTCTCCGGCGAGTTGGGCTACCACTATATGCACCGGCACTACCCGGACTGCCCCATTCCCTGCCTCTTTACCGTTTACGGCATTGCGGATGTCCTGAGCATTCTGCTTCTGTTTCACCTGCGGCACCCGGATGTACCCCTGAACCGGCTGTACCTGGATTTTCTGACGCCGCAGAACAATTACCTGAACATTCAGGATTATCTGCCGCCGGAACAGCTGCCCTATTTCTTCGAAGAGGACACCTACGACTATGCCCACATTACCCAGCGGGGAAATGAACTGTGGCAGGCCGGGAAAATCGACTATGTGGTCAGCCGCAGCATCAATAATTTACGGCAGTGGGAAAAGCTGGGCATTCCCTATGCGCCTGTGAACCCTACGGAGCAGATGGTCTGCGGCGCCATTACGGAGGCCGTCAACCGGGAGCGGCTGAAAAGCCTGCAGGACAGCAGCGTTCTCACGGTCATCATCCATCTGCCCGGAGAGGACGGGCTTTCCGAGCAGGAGCGGGAATACCGCACGGCCACCCTCTACAAATTCCTGGTGGATTTCCGGAAGGAGCACGCCCTCTCCTTCAGCATTGACCACAGCTTTGACCGCTTCGTGGCCCATGCCACCCTGCCCAGCGAGGAATGCCGGAGTCTGAATCTGCAAAAGCTCATGGGCATTCTGCGCAAGGAGCTGCCCTTCCCCTTCTCCGTAGGCTTCGGCATCCATCCCAGTGAGCAGACCAGCCAATACCACGCCGAGCGTGCATTGCTGGAAAGCACCCGCTACGGCCTCAACGAGGGCTTCCTGGTCAGCGGCGAGCCGGAGGTACTGACCGGTCCCCTGAGCCGGGCCCAGGCCGTCCGCTACAGCTATCAGGACGGGAATTCCGTCCAATTCGCCCACCGGCTGGGCATTGACAACACGAACTTTCTGCGCCTGGTGGGCCTGTACCGCAACAAGCCAGAAACCGTTCTGACGGCCGCCGAGATCTCCTCCCTGCTGGGCGTCACCCTGCGCAGCGCCCGCCGGATCCTCCAGCGGCTCTATACCCTGGGCCTGGTAAAGCCACTGCCCGTTCCCCAGGGTGCGGGCCGGGGCCGGCCGGAACACCGGTATGTGTTCATCAAGGGTGCCTTTGACAATGTGCTGAAAACCAACGGATAGAAAATGTCCCTGAAACGCGGGCCGCGTTTCAGGGACATCCTTTATAAAACGACCGACAGCAGCCCTCTGTGCCGTTCGGCCAGGGCGGTCAGATAGCAATTTTCCACCCGCTGGGCGAACTGCTCCGTGCTGTAGGGCCTGGCAGCCTCCACAGCGTTGCGGCGAATGCGGGTGCCTACGGGGCTGAAGGAAAGCATCAGGCTTTCCAGCAGCTGCTCATCGCCATCCCCGGACAGAACCGCGCTGACGCCGTCCCTGAAAACGCCCAGGAGGCAGGGATCGTCCACCGCGCAGACGCACAGCCCGGAGGCGGCCGCCTCAATATAGGTCAGCCCTTGGGTTTCGGAATGGGAAGCGCTGACGAACACGTCGCCAATAGCATAGTACCGGTCGATTTCCTCCCAGGGCCTGGACCCCACAATGGACACGCTGTCCGCCACGCCCAGGACCTCCGCCTGCTCCTGAAGGGTCTGCTTCAGAGGGCCTTCGCCGATGACCACCAGCTGCACATCCGGAAGCCGCCGGTGCAGCTCCGGGAAAACCCGCAGAATTTTTTCCAGATTCTTTTCCTTGGCCAGCCGCCCGATGTTCAGCAGCACACGCTTTCCCTCGGGAATACCGCATTCCGCCCGGGTAGCGGCCCTTTCCTCGGCGGAGTGCTTTTCCGGCGCAAATCGCCGCAGGTCCATACCGCTGGGAATGATATCAATGGGGGCCTCCACGCCGTACTGCCGCAGCAGATTCTCCGTCTTGGCTGTGGGAACGATGACCCGGTCGAACCGGTCGCACCACCATTCGCTGTAGCGCTTGGCAAAGCTTTTGGCCGTATTGTCCCCAATGCCATGGGTAATGTAGTATGTATAGTCCTCCCACACCGTATGATAGGTGTGGATCCGGATGCAGCCCGTATGGTGGGCAATATAGGCGCCCAGAAAGCCCATAACGAACTCGCTGTTGGTATGGACCACGTCAAAATGCATATCCAGCGCCTGCCGGATGGTGCCCATACCGGGCAGGGCCACATTCCGGTCCCGCAGAAGAATGAACTGTTTCGATTCCAGATAATGGACGGTGTCGCTCTGGAACGCCTCCCAGCCCTTGCACTTGGGGGCATAGACATGGACTGTATGGCCCCGGCGCTGTAACTCCTGATAGAGATTCAGGCAGGAGGTGGCCACGCCGTTGACTTCCGGGTAAAAGGTATCCGTAAAAATGCCAATAATCATATCATATTCCTTTCGGCAGAAGGTGGATGCTTAGGTGCATTATACCATAGCCCTGCCCCAAAAGCAAACCTTCCGGGGCAAAATAAGGAATTCTTAAAAGTACACCGCCCATTTGTTTCCATTTTTCCATTGATTTGTATGGGCAAAGGGACTATAATGGAAGAAAGCAAGCAAAAGGAGGCTGTCTATGGATCGCAAAGAACTCTCACAAAACGGCAGACAGCTTTTGAAAAAGGGTAAGAAGAACCTGATCCGCGTGGTTTTTAACCGGAAAACCCTGCTCATTGTCTCGCTTCTGCTTCAGGCTATGATCCTGTTCTGGCTGTATTTCTGGTTTGAGGACAATGTACCGCTCTTTTTGGGCGGAAGCGCCCTATTTACCGTGGCGGTCATGCTGATTCTCGTAAACAGCTCCATGGACGCGTCCGCTAAAATCACCTGGCTGGTCATCATCGACATCCTTCCGGTGTTCGGCTGCGCCCTGTATGTCTGGACCCAGAGCGAATGGGGCCGCAGGACCTTGCAGGCCCTGGTTGACCGCAGCGAGGTGCTTTCCCACCATCTGATCAAGCAGAAGCAGGACGTACTGGATGATCTCCGGCAGGAGGACCCCGGCGCGGCGGGGCTGGCGCGGTACATCCACTCCTGCGGCAATTTTCCGGTCTATACCAACACCCGTGTCACCTATTTCCCCCAGGGTGAGGACAAATGGGAACGGATGCTCCCGGAGCTGGAAAAGGCGGAGCGCTATATATACCTCGAGTACTTCTTTCTCCGGGAGGGTCTCATGTGGGGCAAGGTGCTGGAGATTCTGGAACGGAAGGTCCGCCAGGGCGTGGATGTGCGGCTGCTGTATGACGGCACCTGTGAGCTGACCACCCTGCCGGAGGGCTACCCCCAGAAAATGGAGGCTCTGGGCATCCGCTGCAAGATGTTCTGCCCCATCTCCCCCATCGTCTCCTCCCACTACAATTACCGGGATCACCGGAAGATTCTGGTCATCGACGGAAAGGTCGCCTTTACCGGCGGCGTCAACCTGGCGGACGAGTACATCAACCAGGTGAACCGCTTCGGCCATTGGAAAGACACCGCCATTATGCTGGAGGGCGACGCCGTGGAGAGCTTCAGCCTGATGTTCTGGCAGATGTGGAACGTGGACGAAAAGCAAGCCTGGTTCCCGGATAGCCTGGCCCCGGCGGAACCCGCGCCGGTATCCGCCAAAGGGTACGTGATCCCCTACGGGGACTGCCCTCTGGACAAGGAAAAGCTGGGCGAAATGGTCTATATCGACATTCTGAACCGGGCCAATGACTATGTGTATATCATGACGCCCTATCTGATTCTGGATGGAGAAATGGAAGCCGCCCTGAAGTTCACCGCCCAGCGGGGCGTGGATGTGCGGATTATTCTCCCCGGCATCCCGGACAAGAAAATCCCCTACGCCCTGGCAAAGACCCACTACAGGTCGCTCCTGTCCTCCGGCGTAAGAATTTATGAGTATTCCCCCGGCTTTGTCCACGCCAAGGTTTTCCTCAGCGACCAGCGGGAGGCCGTGGTGGGCACCATCAATCTGGACTATCGGAGCCTCTACCACCATTTTGAATGCGCCGCCTATCTCAAGGATGTGGATTGTCTGGAAAACATCCGTCAGGATTTTCAGAATACAATGAAAAAATGCCGTGCAGTCTCCTGGGAGACCATACGGCAGGAACCCTTTACCGTGAAGCTGACCGGCTATCTCGCCAAGGTCATCGCGCCGCTGCTTTAATGAACAGGAGGTATCTTTATGAACGTATTGATGATCAACGGAAGCCCCCGGGGAAACGGCAACACCGCCGTGGCCCTGAAGGAAATGAAGCAGGTTTTCGCCCAGGCGGGCGTCGAGGTCACGGAGCTGAACGTAGGCTCCAAGGCCATTCGGGGCTGCATCGCCTGCGGGAAATGCGGGGAGCTGGGCAAATGCGTTTTTGACGACGCCGTGAATGAGGCCGCGCCGCTGCTTGCCAGAGCAGACGGTGTCGTTGTGGCCAGCCCCGTATACTATGCCTCCGCCAACGGCAACCTGATTTCCTTCCTGGACCGGCTGTTTTACAGCAACCACTGTGATCTGACCATGAAGGTGGGCGCCAGCGTGGTCTGTGCCCGCCGGGGCGGCTGCTCGGCCACCTTCGACGAGCTGAACAAATACTTTACCATTTCCGGCATGCCTCTGGCCCCCAGCCAGTACTGGAACAGCATCCACGGCCGTCTGCCCGGCGAGGCTGAGCAGGACGAAGAGGGCAAGCAGACCATGCGGACGCTTGCAAGAAATATGGTATTTCTCATGAAGAGCATCGCCCTTGGCAAGGAAGCCTACGGTCTTCCCGAAAAGGAGCAGCGGGTGGCAACCCATTTCATTCGATAAAAGACGCAAAAGCGCCGGGGAGTCGCTCCCCGGCGCCGTGCTGTCGGAAAAGCCCTTACGGGCTTTTCCGACAAACTTTCGCAGTCTGCTGCGCGCACGAGTTATTCGCCTGCGGCGAACAACTCGCACACTTGCAGCCTGAGATGTATTTTCTGTCAGGTACACTGATATGTACCCCTAAAACTGGACACCCAGCAGCGGGGGAGTTTTCGTGAAATAC
>CAVLCF010000059.1:0-10447 GCA_963661735.1 bacterium
TATATCATGGATAATGAAAAAAGCCCAGCAAAAGCTGGACTTTTTCGACAGTCTGAGGGGCGGCTTTGTGCCGCCCCTGATTTTTTACGCTTTACCGGTCCGTTCGGCGGGCGCTCATTGGCCACGCCCCGCCGGCTCAGATTCCCGCAAACGCATGTACTTCTTCAGGAACGCGGCCATGCGGGGGTAGCAGTCCAGCTGGTTTTTCAGCTTGGTAATGCCGTGGCCCTCGTCCTCGTAGCACAGGTACTCCACCGTGTGCCCCTTCCGGCGCAGGGCCTCCACCACCTGCTCCGCCTCCTCTGCCGGGACGCGGGGGTCATTGCGGCCCTGGATGACCATCAGCGGCGCCTGAATATCATCGATCCTGGAGATGGGGGATACCGCCCGGAGGATCTCCCTGTGGTGTGCCAGAGAGCCGTACTCCGTCTCCCGGTGGGCGCGGCGGTACTCGGCGGTATTTTCCAGGAAGGTTTCCAGGTTATACATTCCGACCGTGTCGATGGCGCAGCACCACAGCTCCGGCAGGCGGGTAGCACAGGACAGGGTCATGAAGCCGCCATAGCTCATACCGGTGACCGCCAGGTGGGAAGCGTTGGCAATCCCGGTGTCTACCAGATGGGCCACCAGGCTTCCGATGTCCTTGACACTGTCCAGCCGCTTTTCCACATCGTCCAGATGGGTATAGGTCTTGCCATAGCCCGTGGAGCCGCGGACATTTGGGGCGGCCACCGCAATGCCCTCGCCCACCAGATACTGGATGAATGGCTCGAAGCCGGGCAGCTCCTGTCCCTCGGGGCCGCCATGAATTTCCACTACCAGGGGCATGTTTTTGGGTTCCGTTCCCTTGGGAACATACAGCCAGAAGGGCACCTCCAGGCCGTCAAAGCTGCGGAAATGGTGCAGCTCCGGCTCCGTCAGGTCATCGGCGGTCAGGCCATGCATTTCCACGGAGGTCACTGCCCGGACGCTGTCGGCGTCCATATCCAGCAGCCACACGTTCTCCGGCCGCTTGCCGCTGCTCATGGTGAAGAGCAGCCGATGCCCCTTTGGAGACCAGTTGATGGAGCCATAGGCACTGATTACGCCCTTGGGCGGCTGGGGCACATTGGCCCAGGCCTTCTGAACCAGGTCATAGATCCGCAGCGCGTAATAGCCGTCCTCGTTGACCGTCATGGCCAGATAACGGTTATCCGCCGACACGCCCAGGTTCTCTACCTCCCACGAGAAGGTCAGGAAGGTTTCCATCTTTGCGGAAGCGATGTCGTAATAAGCAATATAGGGATACTCCGCATCCCGGTCCGTCACCAGGAAGAAGCCTGTGCTGTCCGGCCGCCAGGCGGGATTCACCTCCGCGGACACCCGGCTGTCTCCGGGTACGCGAACCGCCTGGCCGTTGGTCAGGTCCACCATCCACAGAGCGTTGTCGGAGGTTCCCAGCAGCTTGTTGTACAGCAGATACCTGCCGTTCGGAGACAGGGCGTCCGTAGCAGGCCAGTTGTAATGGTCGCTGTTTTGCAGCACCATGGTCTTCTCGCCGCTGACCAGGTCCTTCGTCCAGATGTCAAAGGTTTCCGCCCTGCGGCTGTTGCAGGCATAGCTCAGGGTGCGGCCGTCCGGGGACAGACCGCCCAGAAAATGCCGTGCTTCCGGCGCGCGGGTAACATCCTCCGGCTCCTTGGCATCCTTTCTCAGCAGGTAGACCTGCTCATGCTCGTTGCCGCCCCGGTCCATGCAAAATAGAATATCTCCGGAGTTTGGGCAGCCCTTGATGCTCCAGATGCGGTCGTTTCCAAAGGTTCGCTGCCGCGTCTGTCCGTTGGAAAGATCCATCTGCCAGACCCGGGGGCCGCCATCTCCCACGCGGATAAAGGCGATCGCGTCCTCTCCTACCCAGACCGGGCTTCGGGAAGAACCCGTACGCAGCAAGGATTCCAGTTTGTCCATTTTACATTTTTCTCCTTTATTTCTGAGAATCATGCAGATATTTGCTGACCAGCAGACCGCACTCCAGCTGGATGGACACCAGCTTGCGGATGGGCACTACCTGATAGTGAATTTCCTTCTCCAGCTGATCGGTAAGCTCCTTGTGGTGGACAATGGCAATGTCTCTCGCTTTCTCCAGCGCCGCCTTCTTTTCGAGGTTCACCTCTCCGGCCTTTTCCATGGCCTCCAGCTCATACTCATTGGCACGGATCAGCATGCCGTAGGACAAGGACTTATAGAACCGGGACATGAGCAGATTGTCAAACTCCTCGGAGACGGTAGCCGTCTTGTCAAAGTCCGGATTGCTCTTCACCATGTTCCGGGTAGCCTCGTCGCTGTCGGACTTGGTAAACGCATCCAGAGCCAGCACGAAGGGATTCAGAGGCGCGAAATACTTTCTGCTGATCTCCATGGTATCCAGGATGTACCGGTTGCTCTTTTCACTGCTGTCCAGGTTCCGGAGCACCGCGTCCCGCCGGAGCATGGTGCCCTCGGAACGGTCCATGATCCGCTCATCAAAGAAATAAGGCAGCTCGGTCAGCAGGGTAAAGCTGCCGTATTTTTTCCGGGCATAGGGGGCGGAATTGTTGCCCACATTGAAGCTGGCGCCGATGTCCGTTCCCTCGGGGGCGAACTTTTCCATGTAGTCATACTCCTGCTCAATTCCCAGGCTGCGGTAGACCGCGGGGGCCAGCTCTACGCAGTAGGGAACCTCCGGCTCACCCAGATTCAGAGGCACATGCACCTTGTTGGCCGCGTTGTACATCTGATCATACAGGGCGGGCAGGCCCTCGGACATATACCAGTACACGCCGCCGAAGCCCGCGTTGTGCAGGGAATAGATAAAGGCGGGCTTCACCTTGTCCAGCAGGCCGATCATGGCGTCCGTCTCCGGCAGGGTGTTGTGGAAGTGCAGGCCCTTATAATCCACGGGGAAGGTCCAGTCTACCTGACGATGACCCGCGGGGCGGAAGAAATTGCGGGAATAGTTATAGATATTGTAGGGTCCCTTCAGCCACTTCTCATTGAGCCGCAGACCGTCGGCATCCCAGGCCTTCACAACGTACCAGGTGTAGTCCAGCTCGTCGCGCAGCGCCTTGTTCTTCGCCAGATTTTCCGTAAAGTATTCCAGCATCATCGTGCCGATGGGCTCGTTGGGGTGGGGGCAGCCAAACATCAGCGCGTTCCTGGAGCCGGACCCGATCTTAAGGCACAGCAGAGGATAGTTCTCCTTGGTATGGCCTATTTCAAACACGCTTACCACATCCGGGTACTTTTCCGCCAGAGTGCGGGAGCTGGCGTCCAGCTCTTCCACGGTCAGAAAGGTCTTGTAATCCGGAATGTTGTTCAACAGGTCTTCAAAAATCGGATTCATCTCTTAATTCCTCCTGTCATGAATTTTCATCCCCGCCCCAATAAGCGGAAATGTCTTACTACCCATAAGGATAGGGCACACAACCGCATGCCCTATCCCATGGTTACAAAGGTTTATTCAAAGTAGCTGTTGCAGAAGTCGAACCAGCCCCACTTGCCCGCGCCGTCGTCGGGCAGGTTCTTCAGGTTGGCGGCAGCCACAGTGTAGGAAGCATAGCCAACCACATTGATGGCGGGCAGCTCCTCGATAATCAGCTTCTGGGCTTCCTTGTACAGCTCGGCACGCTTATCGGTGTCGCCGGTAGCGGCAGCCTCGGCGCACAGGGCGTCGAACTCGGCGTTGCTCCAGCCGGAGTAGTTGCTGTTGGAGCCGGTGCCGTAACGGCTTGCCAGCGCGGCGGGGTCAGGACCCATGAAGCCGCCCTGGGCCTCCATCATGAAGTCGCCGTCCTTGCCAACCTTCTGTGCCCAGGCGTTGTACTCGGACAGATTCAGCTTGATCTCAATACCGGCTTCCTTGCAGGAAGCGATGATCAGGTTGGCCATATCCTCCATGCCCTCGAAGACTTCCCACTCGATGCCGCGGACATAGTAGCCGTCGGCGTCCTTGGTATAGCCCGCGTCCTCCAGCACCTTCTTGGCAGCCTCGATATCCTGAGAGGGATACACATCCGTGGTGTTTGCGCACCAGGTGACGCAGGAGGGGTAAGCGGAATACTCAGGCGGCATGATGTTGCCGTAGGCCTTGGCGGAAATGTCCTCACGGTTGATGCACAGAGCAATTGCCTTCCGGACCGCCAGATCTCCGCAGATCTCGTCGTTCACGTTGAAGATGATCCGGTAGGGAGAGGGGAACACATCCTGGATCATGCGGTAGTTGGGGTCGGCCAGCAGCTGGTCCACATAGGCGGCGGGAACGGTCTGCAGATAGTCCAGCTCACCGTTCAGCAGAGCCTGCACGGCGGTAGCGTCATCGGGAATAATGGAGAAAATCAGCTTCTTGATGGCGGGAGCGCCCTCGGCATAGTCCTCGTTGGCAACCAGGGTAATGTTGGAGCCCTGGGTGTAGCTGTCAAACTTATAGGGGCCGGAGGTAACGGTAGGCGTGGTGGAAGCGGGGTTTTCCTCCCAGCTCTGGCCGTTGTTGAACACATGCTCAGGCAGGATGAAGGTGCCGTACCAGCCCAGGCGGGCCACGAAGGACATATCCGCGGTGTTCATGTGGAACACAACCGTATAGTCATCGGGGGCCTCGATGCTGTCCACGATCTTCATGCTGGAGCTGAAATAGGTCTCGGAGTGCTCCTTGACATAGTCAAAGGTGTACTTTACGTCCTTGGAGGTCAGGGGTTCGCCGTCGGTCCACTTCAGGTAATCCTTCAGGTGGAAGGTAATGGTCAGCGCGTCATCAGACACCTCCCAGGATTCTGCCGCGTCGGGCACAGGACTCTTGGAGGCATCCAGTTTGGTCAGGCGGTGATACATATTCTGCGCGGCATAGTACAGGTTGTCGTCAGAAGAAACGGTGGGATTGAAGGTCTGGGGGTCGCCGTTGTTGCGGACGATCACCGTGGTCTGGGTAGAGGTGGGCGCGGCGGCGGTGGTAGTCTCTCCGGCAGCGGCTGTGGTAGCGGCAGCGGCCGTAGTGGCTGTGGTGGCAGCGGTATTCCCGCCGCAGGCGGCCAGCGTTGTTACGCTCAGCGCCATCGCCAGCGCAAGGGCAAGCAGCTTCTTGGTTTTCATAGGGATTCCTCCTCTTTTTATTTCATAGCGCACCCAGAGGGTTCTCCAGGGCCGGTCACGCCGATTTCATCGAAGACCTCCCGGGGCGCATCTATGTCATGGATTGCATTTGCCGCAGTCGGCACAATGGACTTTGCCGCATACGGCGTAATGACCGTCTCCCAGGTCTACCCGCTGGGGGTATTCCCGGAAGCAATCCTCCGTAGCCATATAGCAGCGGGGCGCGAAGTAGCAGCCGGGGCCGGGATTGATGGGCGTAGGGGGTTCCCCCTCGATATCAATCTCCTCCCGATGCTCAAAAGGATCTACAGAGGCGCAGTTGGAAATCAGCGCCCGGGTATAGGGATGCTGCGGATTGCGGATGACCTCATCGGCGGAGCCGTACTCCACGATCCGTCCCAGGTACATGACCGCAATATTATCGGAGATGTACCGGGTCAGCGCGATATCGTGGCTGATGAACACCAGCGCCGCGTTGTGATTGCGGGCCAGGTCCAGCAGCATATTGATGATCTCCGCCCGAACGGACACGTCCAGCATAGAGACGGGCTCATCCGCGATAATGAAGCCGGGGTTCAGGAACATGGCCCGGATAATGGAGATTCTCTGCAGCTGGCCGCCGCTGAGCTCGTGGGGATAGCGGCTCATAATGTCCTCCGCCGGATGCAGGCCTCCGCTTTCCAGAGCCTTGCGGATCATCTCCAGCCGCTCCTCCGTATTCGCGCCGATGCCGTGATGCTTCAGGGGACGCAGCAGAATCTTCTGAATGGTGTCCCGGGGTGTAAATGTGTCAAAGGGGTTCTGGAACACGATCTGCACCTGACGCCGGAAGGCCTTCGGGTCCTTTTTCAGCATTTCCGCGGTGGACACGCCATCCAGCAGCACGTCTCCTCCGGTGGGGTCCTCCAGGCGGACAAGCAGCCTGCCAAGGGTGGATTTTCCGCAGCCGGACTCTCCGATTATACCCAGGATCTCGCCTCGCCGAATGGACAGATTCACGCCATCCACCGCCTTGACCACGGGCTTTTCCTCTCCGGGCTTGCGCAGCAGCTTACCATCCTTATGGGGATAGAATTTCCGCAGGTCGCGGATCTCTACATAAGCTTTATTTTCCATCTTTCTCCCCCTCACACAGCCAGCAGGCAGCGGCGCCGGACGGGCCGGTGGCAAACATCGGCGGCTTCTGGCTGCGGCAGCGCTCCGTGGCGTGGGTGCAGCGCGACGCGAACACGCAGCCTTCACAGGGCTTCGACAAATCCGGCAGGAATCCCGGAATTGCCTCCAGCTTGCGGTTCTCCCCCTTCAGAGACGGGAAGGACCGCTGTAAGCCCTGGGTATAGGGATGGGCGGGATGGGTCAGCACATCCGCAACCATGCCGTATTCCATCAGCTCTCCGGCGTACATAACCGCAACCTTGTTGCAGGTAGTCGCCACAACGGACATATCGTGGGTAATCATAATTCTGGTGGTTGCCAGCGTTTTTTCCATCTCCACGATTTCCTTCAGGATCTGGCCCTGGGTCACCACATCCAGAGCGGTGGTGGCCTCATCAAAAATCAGCAGCTGCGGATGGTGCAGCAGGCTGATGGCAATGGCCACCCGCTGAAGCATACCGCCGCTCATCTCGTGGGGATACAGGTCGTATACCCGGGGCGGCAGATTGACCAGCTTCAAAAGCTCCAGCGCCCGCTCCCGTATCTCCCCGGAGGTCGCTTTGGGAAAGTGCACCCGGTAGATGTCCTCGATTTGCTGGCTGATACGGTGGACGGGGCTCAGGGCGTTCATCGCCTTCTGGAACACCACCGCCAGCTTCACCCACCGGAGCTGGTTCATCTCCTGCTCAGAGACGGTCAGCAGATTTTTCCCCTCGAACATTGCCTCTCCGGTGATCTCGGTGGATTTTGGATGCAGCCGCAGCAGGGCCATCGCCAGTGTGGATTTGCCGCTGCCGGATTCTCCGACGATACCCAGAGAATCTCCCTTGTCCACGGACAGGCTCACATCCCGGACCGCCATAACCCGGCGGCTTTTGTTGACATAGGTCACGTTCAAATGGTTGACCGTTAAAAGCGTATCCATCTCTTACCTTCCTCCTTGGCTGTACTTTGGATTCAGCACATGGTTCAGGCCGTCGCCAAGCATGTAGAAGATGATAACCGTAATGATTACGGCGATTCCGGAGAAGGCTGTAATCCACCAGGCGGTCGTGATGTACTGTTTGCCCTGATAAATCATCTGGCCCCAGGAAATCACATTGGGATCCCCCAGTCCAAGGAACGACAGGGATGCCTCCGTCAGGATAGCGCCCGCCATTCCCCGGGTGGTATTGGCCACCACAGGGAAAATACCGTTGGGAAGGATATACTTCATCAGTATCTGCATCTTCGTCTCGCCAAGAGCAATGGCGCTCTTGACAAAGGTGCGCTCCCGCAGGGACAGCGCCTGGGCCCGCATCAGCTTTGCGTTGCTTGACCAGGTGGTCAGGCCAATGACGATCATAACATTTTTGATATCGCTGCCAAACAGGGAAATAATCAGCATAATCAGGAAGAAGGTGGGGATCATTAGGAAGATGTTGATCAGCTCGGAAACCACCACATCCACCTTGCCGCCGAAATAGCCGCCTGCGCCGCCAATCAGGATTCCCAGAATACCGGAGATCATGGAGGCGGTAATGGCCACCATCAGGCTGGTGCGCACACCGTAGACCAGCATACTGAAAATATCCTGCCCCAGGTGGTTCGTGCCCAGCAGATGCCCGTTTTCTCCCGGGGCCGCCAGGCTGTCCGGGCCGTAATTATAGGGGTCATGGGTCGCGACGGAAGGTCCAAAAATCACCAGCAGCAGCAAAATCACCAGGCCGATGACGCCAACACGAAGCTGCCCGTCCGCGCCAAAGGCCGCAGCCGCTTTTTTCAGAAAATTCTTCATCTGTGTCACCAGCCTTAGTCATAACGGATTCTCGGGTCAAGGAGCGCGTAGGCAATGTCTGTCAGGATCATGACGATTACCACGGAGACATTCATCACCAGATAAACGCCCATAAGCGTGGGATAATCCCGCTGGTTGATGGCTGTCAGAGTCAGGCGGCCCATGCCCGGCCAGGAAAAGACAATTTCAATCAGGGATACGCCCGTCACCAGGAAGGCCACGGAGATGCCCAGCATCGTGACCGTAGGCAGGATGGCATTGCGGAAAATGTATTTATTGAAGATTTTCCGCTCACTCATGCCCGTAGCGCGCATGGTGGTAATGAAGTCCTCATTGGTCACCTGCAGAATGGAGGATTTGGTAATCCGGAAATAGCCGCTCATGGTAATGAGCACCAGAGTCATGCAGGGCAGCACCAGATGGTGCGCCACATCCAGAATATGCCGCCAGCCGGTGTAATCCGCCCGGACATTGTACATTCCCTGGGAGGGCAGCAGGTTCAGCTTAGTCGCAAAGATGATCATCAGCATCAGGCCCAGCCAGAAGGAGGGCATCGCGTCCGCGGCATAGGAAAGTGTGGAAATCGTCGAATCGATCAGACTGCCGTCCCTTCGCGCGCAGAAGATGCCCAGGGCCGTTCCCAATACAAAGGAGACAATCAGGGACGTCAGGCCCAGAAGCACCGTTGCCGCCACCCGTTCGGAAATCATATCCTTCACAGGACGGTTGTAAATAATGGAGGTTCCCAGGTCCCCCTTCAGCGCGTTTCCAAGATAGCTGAAATATTGCTGGTACAGAGGCTTATCCAGGCCCCACTTTTCCTCCAGCGCCGCCCGCAGCTCCGGATCGTCGTTTTCCTTGCCCATCAGGGTTTTGATGGGGTCACCCGGTGCGCTTTTTACAAGGAAAAAGTTCATGGAAAACACAACCAGGATTGTGAGCAGGCCGCTGAAGATGCGTCGGATGATATATTTCTTCATGGTCTCAATCTCCTCTCTGTGTATCTGCGGAAGAACCTTGCGCGGGGCAAATACTTCTGCCAAAGACACTCGTTCTCATACGGCGTACGTTATTCTAAGATTAGACCACAGTTTGCATATTTAATCAATCAACAAACAGTTGTTTTTTCGTCTATCTTTTTGAAAAAATCAACTCAAGTTTGCATTGATTATTTTTGTTCAACCTGTTATAATAGAAACATCTATTTTTGTGCATTTTCTCGGATACCCTTCCATTTTGAATCTTGCATAAAATGAATCGTTTCTGTATTTCTTCGTCTAATTTTCGGGAAAGGAGCATTCGTCCATGTATCAGAATTCTTTCGGAACCACCATCCGCGAGCTGCGCCAGCAGCAGAAGATGACCCAGGCTGACCTGGGTAAAATCGTTGGCGTTTCTACGCAGGCCGTCTCGAAATGGGAGCGGGGAAGCATCCCCGACATCAGCATTCTGATCGTGCTGGCAGATTATTTTCATATCTCTCTGGATGAGCTTATCGGCCGCGACGCCAAAAACTTTGACTACCCCGGCAACCGGGCCTACGCGGCCGTCCTGAACACCGATCAGGAGCAGTCCTTCCGGGTCGCCGCGGATACCTGCTGGTCTGTGGTCAAGGGGCTTACCAAAATCACGGATCTGGACAGCATGGGCTACAGTCCCAGCACCACCCAGGAAAGCTCCCGCTTCCGTGTCAGCAGTAACGCCGGCGTTTCCTACGGCATTGTCAGCGAAAAGCTGCAGGCTATCTCCCTGATGCCGGAGCCAGAGGACGGTTTTGAAATTCTTGTCAAGGACCCTGACGCTCTGACCGCACTCTTCCGATTTCTGGGGGACCGGGATACCATGCTGCTCTTTCTGTTCATCGGCCGTCGAAGCACGGGCCTGTTCACCGCGGAGCTTGCCTCCAGGGAAGCGGACGTTTCCCTGGGCCGCACGCAGAAGATTCTGGACGCTTTCGTTCAGCGGGGCTGGCTTACTGAGGAAACCGCCGGCGTAGTCGACGGCAGCATGCACTTATACCGGGGGAATCTCCGGGAAAATTACCTTTTCTTCCTGCTCTATGCCCAGGAAATGCTGCTGCTGCCCCGATTCTGGTATCTGTCCAGCTTCACCAGCAGAACCAAGCCTCTGCTGAATTCGGCTCTCCCCTGAAAAGCGGCGCTTTGGATTGTCTTGCCGGGCGGTTGTCCTTTGCCGACAGGAATGCTACCACCTTACCCTGGGCATGTCATTCAGCCCCAGACCTTTCCCGCGGAAAGTCCGTACTCACAGGATGCGTAAAAAATCAGGGGCGGCATAAGCCGCCCCTGATTTCAGACTGTCGAGAAACCCCAGTACTGCGTTAAGCAAGACTGGGGTTTCTTCTGTAAAATGGTAAAATAAACGATATAATCCAAGAAAAGCACATGGGGT
>CAVLCF010000060.1:0-16433 GCA_963661735.1 bacterium
AACAATTCCATTAATTGTCCAAGGTGTTTTAGTTTGTCTTTACGTTATTCAATTTGCAAGGTACAGCCGTTCTCGCTTCCGCTTGAATTTTTTATGGTACCACAAACCGTCCATCTTGTCAAGACTCTTTTTTACCTTTTTCAAGTCGTTTCGGTTCGCGGCGCCGCTTCCAGCGCCTCACAGAAGGTTATCCGCCGGCAGCTCAGGTATGATACCACCGCAAGCGTCTTTTGTCAAGGTTTTTTCTCTCTTTTTTCATTCTTCTATTCACGCATCCGTGTGTTTCTGTCTAAACGTTCCTTTCTCCCCCGGAAATTCATTGACGAAACGGGGAAATTATGATATTGTTTTGTCGGAAGTTAGCCATCGCGAACGCAAGTTAGCATTTTCTAACACTTATTTTATTCGGAAAGGATCTTCTTATGAAACAATTTCGTCCTCTCTGGGCTCTTCTGGGATTTCTCTGCCTGGGACTCGGCACAGTGGGCATTGTACTGCCTGTCTTACCAACCGTTCCATTCTATATGGCAACGGTCTTTTGTTTTGCCAAAAGCTCCCAACGACTTCATGACTGGTTTACATCTACGGCACTCTACCATAAATATCTGGAGTCCTATGTACAAAACCGCACCATGACCTGGGCCGTCAAGCTGCGGATCATCGTCACGGTCACCGCCGTCATGGCCATCGGCTTTATCTGTATGAAGCGGGTTCCCATTGGCAGGATCTGCATTGCCATTGTTTGGGTCTGCCATATTCTCTACTTTTGCCTAAAGGTCAAAACACCTTCCGCGGAGGTGGATGCCATTGGATAAAATTCAGCGCAAGCGACAGAAAGACCAGCTGGTTGTTGCGGAAATGATCCGTCTCTACTGCCGCCGAAATCATGGCAGCGCCTCCGGCACGCTGTGTCCGGAATGCAGCGCTTTGGCGGATTATGCCCAGGCAAGGAGCGAGCACTGCCCCTTCATAGCTCAGAAAACCTTCTGCGCCAACTGTACCGTTCATTGCTACAAGCCGCAGATGCGGGCGGCCATCCGTCGGGTCATGCGGTTCTCCGGTCCCCGGATGCTTTTGTATCACCCCATTCTTGCCGTATGGCATTTGGTATGCAGCAGAAAAGAGAAAAGGAGTGTGCGCACGTGATTAAAACAAGACTGCTGAAGCTGTTGTCCCAGGACCGGAAATATATTTTCAAAACGGTTCTTTGGCAATGGCTCTCCCTGCTGGGCCAGATTTTTGCGGTCTTTACCATTGCCCGGCTGCTGGAACGGACACTGGCGCAGACCCTGACCAAATCCTTTCTGCTTCGCAGCGCCGGTATATTATTGGCAGCGGCGGCACTGCGTTACCAGTGTGAAAAGCTAAGCACCCGTGCCTCCTACCGCGCCTGTCTGAACGTAAAGCAAGTGCTGCGGGACCGGATCTATGAAAAGCTTCTGCGTCTGGGCGCCTCCTACCGGGAATGTGTCCCCTCGTCCGAGGTGGTACAGGTAACTACAGAGGGGGTGGAGCAGCTGGAAACCTACTTTGGCAAGTATCTTCCGCAGCTATTTTACAGTCTGCTGGCCCCCATCACCCTTTTTGTAATTCTGCTGCCCATCAGCAAAGCGGCCAGTATCACACTGCTGGTGTGTGTGCCTCTGATCCCCATCTCCATCGTGGTTGTGCAGAAAATCGCGAAGCGTCTGCTGAGCCGGTATTGGAGCGTCTATACGGGACTGGCAGATTCCTTCCTGGAAAACCTGCAGGGCCTGACCACGCTGAAAATCTACCAGGCCGACGCGCAAAAGGCCAAGGAAATGGACCAGGAGGCCCAGCATTTTCGTCGTATCACCATGAAGGTACTGACCATGCAGCTGAACTCCACCTCCGTAATGGATATGGTGGCCTACGGCGGGGCTGCCGTGGGCATGGCCGTAGCCGTCAGCCAATTTTTGCAGGGTACGCTGGAGCTCTCCGGCTGCCTGACCATCCTGCTGCTGGCCAGTGAGTTTTTCCTGCCCCTGCGGCTGCTGGGCTCCTACTTTCACATTGCCATGAACGGTATGGCCGCCAGTGACAAAATTTTCCGTATTCTGGACTTGCCGGAACCGGTCTCGGGTACTGTGCGGCTGCCGGAAGCCCCGCTGGACATCCGGCTGGAACATGTGGACTTCGCCTATGAACCGGACCGCCCCATTTTGAAGGGGCTGACGTTGGAGATGAAAGCCGGAAGCTTCCTCTCCCTGGTAGGTGCCTCCGGCTGCGGCAAGAGCACCATCGCAGGGCTGCTCTCCGGGAAAAACAAGGGGTATACCGGCTCCATCACCATTGGCGGCATCCCCCTGAAGGAAATTCAGGAAGGTTCTCTGCATCAGAAGATCATTCTGGTCCGCCACAACAGTTACCTCTTCAAAGGAAGTGTGGAGGAAAACCTGCGTATGGGCTATCCCAACGCCACACAGCGGCAAATGATCGCGGCACTGCAAGAGGTCAACCTCTGGGGCTTCCTGGAAGGTCAACAGGGGCTGGCAACTGCGCTGCAGGAACGGGGCGCCAACTTCTCCGGCGGGCAGTGCCAGCGGCTGGCCATTGCCCGAGCTCTGCTGGCTGACGGGCAGATCTACATCTTTGACGAGGCAACCTCCAACATCGACGCGGAAAGCGAAGAGCTGATTATGTCCGTCATCCGCCGCCTCGCCCGTCAGAAAACCGTGCTTCTCATTTCCCACCGGCTGGCCAATGTGGTCCACTCGGACTGCATCTACCTGCTGCAGGACGGCCAAATTGAGGAGGCCGGGACCCACGAAGCCCTGATGGCCCAGAGAGGCAGCTACGCCCGGCTATACAACAGCCAGATGGCTCTGGAAAACTTTGGAACGGAGGCTGCGCAATGAAGCAAACACGAAGAAGTGCCCTTGCCATTATGGGTTCCCTCATTGGTCTTGTAAAGCCCTTGCTGCCCGTGATGCTGCTGGCCGTCACACTGGGCACTCTGGGCTACCTGTGTGCCATCTATCTCACCGTTCTGGCCGGACAGGCACTGCTGCAGGGCATTCCCGGCATCAGTGTCTGGGCAATCAGTGCCAAAACACTGATGACCGTCATGATTGTGATGGCGCTGCTGCGGGGCATTCTCCACTACGCGGAGCAATACTGCAACCATTTCATCGCCTTTAAGCTGCTGGCCATCATCCGTCACAAAGTTTTTGCCGCGCTGCGGCAGCTTTGCCCGGCCAAACTAGAGGGCAGGGACAAGGGCAATCTGATTTCCATTCTCACCACGGACATTGAGCTGCTGGAGGTTTTTTACGCCCACACCATCTCCCCCATTGCCATTGCCATTTTGACGGAGCTTCTGATGATTTGCTTCATCGGCTCTTACCATCCCTTGGCGGGGCTGCTGGCCGGACTTGCCTACCTGCTGGTCGGCGCAGGGATCCCCCTGCGCAACGGGCGGCGGGGCAGCGAAACCGGCATGGCCTACCGCACAGCCTTCGGTGAACTGAATAGCTTCGTGCTGGACTCCCTGCGGGGGCTGGATGAGACCCTGCAATATGGTCAGGGTAACGCCCGCAGAGCCCAGATGGCAGCACGCTCCCAGTCGCTATCCGGTCTTCGTGAAACGCTGAGCCAAGGAGAAGGCCAGCAGCGCTCCGCCACCAATCTGGTGATCCTTGCTGCTTCCTTTGCCATGCTGGCGCTGACAATGGTGCTCTATCGGCAAAATGCCTTGGGTTTTGACGGCGTACTGACCTGTACCATTGCCATGATGGGCTCCTTCGGCCCGGTGGTTGCTCTGTCCGCCCTGTCCAACAATCTGAGCCAAACGCTGGCCAGCGGTGAACGGGTGCTGCAAATTCTGGAAGAGCAGCCACAAGTTTCGGAAATCCCCGGGGATTCTACTGAAAAGGAGAGCTTTTCCGGCGCGGAAATTCGAGACATCAGCTTTGGCTACGGCGGCGAGACCATTCTGGATCATGTATCCCTGGCCATGAAGCCCGGTACCGTCACCGGCATCCACGGCCCCAGCGGCTCCGGAAAATCCACCGTGCTCAAATTGCTGATGCGCTTCTGGGATGTACAGCAGGGCAGCCTGGAGGTGGACGGGCAGGATGTGCGGCAGATTCCCACAAAGCATCTGCGGGATCTGGAAAGCTATGTGACCCAGCAGACCCACCTGTTCCACGACACCATTGCGGGGAACATCGCCCTGGCGGAGCCAGGGGCCACGCGGGACCAGATCGTCGAAGCGGCAAAGAAAGCATCCCTTCATGACTTCATCCTGTCTCTTCCTCAGGGATATGACACCCAGGTCGGAGAGCTGGGCGAAACTTTGTCCGGCGGCGAGGCCCAGCGCATCGGCATTGCCCGGGCCATGCTGCACCGGTCCCGGCTGTTGCTGCTGGACGAACCCACTTCCAACCTGGATTCCCTGAACGAGGGCATCATTCTGAAATCTCTGAAGGAAGCCTCCGCAGACAAAGCCATCGTGCTGGTGTCCCACCGGGACTCCACCATGCGTCTGGCGGACACTGTCTTCGAGATGGACCGGGGACGAATCTCCTGAAACCGACGCCATTGCAAAATAGTCGCACAGAACGCGTACGCACCGCAAAAGGGCCGGACCATCCGATAGGACAGTCCAGCCCTTCCATTAATGGGCAGAAGCAGAATTACACCTCATCGGCCAGTGCGGCCATGTTTGTCTCTCCGGTTCGGACCCGGACGACCCGCTCGACATCATACTGGAAAATCTTTCCATCTCCAGGGTGACCAGTATAGAGAGCACTCTTCGCCGCAGCGATCACCGCCTGGGGCGGAACGGTAGAAACAACGATATCCACCTTCAGCTTTGGCAGCAAATTCATATTCATGGGAATTCCACGATAGAATTCGGTTTTTCCCTTCTGGACACCGCAGCCCATAACCTGGGTAACAGTCATGCCGGTCACACCGATCTGCGACATTGCCGCTTTCAACGCTTCAAAGCGGTTCTGGCTGCACACAATGGTCAGCTTGGTCATCTTCGTTCCATCCGACTTTGCGGGCGCCGGCTCCTCCGGCACCACAGAAGCAGTTGCCGCATCCGCGTCAGGTCCATTCAAAACCATGGAAGTAGCAGGGACCCAGTCCGCGTATGCGGAAGCCAGACCGTGCTCGGAAATATCCAGGCCCTCGATCTCTTCTTCCGGCGTACAGCGCAGACCAATCGTCTTTTTAATAACGGTAAACACCAGAAAAATCACAGCTGCGGTATAAGCAGCCACACTGGCAACGCCAAGGAGCTGCACACCCAGGAAGTGAAAGCCGCCGCCGTAGAGCAGACCGCCATCGGTTGCCAGCAGCCCCGTCAGGATCGTACCGGCAGCACCGCAAACGCCATGAACAGAAATTGCGCCCACAGGGTCATCGATCTTCACAACCTTATCGAAGAATTCCACGGACAGAACGATCAGGAGACCGCAGACAATGCCGATGACCGCCGCACCCACAGGAGACACCATATCGCACCCGGCGGTAATGCCCACCAGTCCTGCCAGCGCTGCATTGAACGTCATGGATACATCCGGTTTCCCATAGCGCAGCCAGGTAAAAATCAAAGTCGTGACACAGGCTACCGCCGCTGCCATATTGGTGTTGAAGAACACCAGCCCGGCAGAAACCATCGCGGCATCGGAATCCATTGCTACGGTGGAGCAGCCGTTAAAACCGAACCAACAGAACCAGAGGATGAACACGCCCAGGGCTGCAATGGAAAGGTTGTGTCCGAGGATGGCCCGGGGCTTGCCCTCGGCATCGTACTTTCCCAGCCGTGGACCCAGCATCGCCGCGCCTACGCAGGCACAAATGCCGCCAACCATATGCACTGCCGTAGAACCCGCAAAATCATGGAAGCCCAGTTCACTCAGCCAACCTCCGCCCCAGATCCAATGGCCGGAGATGGGATATAGAAACAGGGAAATACAGGCGGAGTAGATACAGTAGGCCGAGAATTTGGTTCGCTCTGCCATAGAGCCGGAAACAATGGTGGCAGAGGTTGCGCAAAACACGGTCTGAAAAATTACAAAAGCCCACTGGGGCACGCCGCTGGGAAGGATGTGGCTGTAATCCCCAAGGATCAACGGATCCAGCTTTCCGAAAACAGCTGTACCCGCGCCAAACATAACGCCGAAGCCCACCAGCCAGAAACAGGGCGTACCGATGCAGAAATCCATCAGATTTTTCATCAGGATATTGCCCGTATTTTTGGCTCTTGTAAAGCCCGCCTCACACATAGCGAAGCCGGCCTGCATAAAAAATACCAGGGCCGCGCCCAACAGAACCCAAATGGTGTTGACGGATGAATATTCCATAACTCTTTCCTCCTTGCTTATTTCCATCAATAGCAAAGACTCGAATGGCCATTCAAATCAAAAAGGCGCTGGTCCCTTTGCCGGGATCAGCGCCTTTGCTTGATGGGGTTAGTATACTCACAATTCAGGAAATGTCAACAGTGCTTTCTGTTTTTTGTCGAAATGCATGAATTTTTTACCAATTTCTCCTATTGTTTTGCAAGTCCCGCAAAACAGTCTTGCAGATCACGCACAGAGCTTCCCAATAACCAGCGCATAAATCATTGCCGTTTTCAGCAGCTGGCTGATTCTGGCCCGTTCGTTTGCCCCGTGAAGGTGGGAATCAAAGTCGTGCTCTCCAGCGCCGAAGGCCACGCCGCCGGGGATCTCATGGACATAGGTACCACCGCCGATGGCTTCACAATACCCCTTTCTGCCTGTATAAGTCTCGTAAGCATTCAGCAGCGTTTTGATGAATTCCGAATTCCCGTCAACAGCATGGGCAGGTCCAAGGCTTCCTTCGCATTTCCAACCGAAGGACGCCATACGTGCTTCCACCACACGGCAGATATTCTCCTCCGTAGCGCACAGAGGATCCCGGGAATCGAAAACGCCCCAGAAGCCCTCCGTGTCCAGATGCACCATGGAAAAGGTCAGGGTCAGGCAGCCGGAGACCGCGTCCTCCATGGCAATGCCCAGAGCCTTGCCCCGGTTGTCCCCATAGGGGAAGCACTCATGAAGCTGCCGGACAGTCTTTTCCGCAGGTCCCTCCGCCAGGGGAAGGGCGCACAACACCTCCAACGTTGCCGTAATGGCATTTTTGCCTTCATCCGGCGTAGAAGCGTGGGCCTGGACGCCTACAGCCGTAATCCGCGCCCTGTTCTCCTGGTATTCCGCCGCCAGAGAAACGCCGGTTTCCGTGGAAACCTGCTGGAGTACGGCTTCCAGCCGCGCCTTATCCACATTTTCCAACAGGCAGGTGCAGTTGGCCGGGGCCACATTTACCCGAATGCCGCCGTCCAGCGCCAGAATGCGGACGCCAAGCGCCTCCGTTTTCTGCCAGGATGCGGAGAATCTGGGGGAATAATGGGCTTTTTCAATATTGGTAACAGGGAAATCCGCATCGGGGGACAGGGAATAGGGCGCAAAGGGGTGGGAGGCGTAATAGTGGGCGATGTCCTCAGAACCGGATTCCTCGTCCGTGCCCATAATGAGCCGGACATTTTTCGTCAGCGGCAGCCCCAACTCCCGGACGCAGCGCATGGCAAGCAAAGCCGCCACCAGAGGGCCCTTGTCGTCATCCGTGCCCCGGCCATAGATCAGGTCGCCATCCCGCACCAGGCAGTAAGGATCCGTATTCCAGCCGTCTCCGGCGCCTACCACATCCAGGTGCGCCAGAATGTGCAGCCCATCCTCCTGCTCGTTCAGATCCGCGGTTCCCACATAACCATCATGGTTTTCCGTCCGGAAGCCCCACCGCCTTGTCAGCTCCATAGCCCGCTCCAGCGCCAGCGCGGGCCCTTCGCCAAAGGGCATGCCGGGCTTCGGCTCGGAACGGGTGGACTCCGCCGCGACCAGAGGCGCGAGCGCCTCCACCAGCTCGTCTTCCCTTCCCTGCATCCACTGTCTGATCCTTTCTTCCACAGTCATGGTTTTCTCCTCCTGTTTTTTCTTCATTATAGCGCGTTTGATAAAAAATGCAATGACAGCCCATTCAAAATTCTTTAGAACCGGTCCGAAATTCTTGACCTTTGGAACAACAGACGATATAATAATAATATCTTCTATACAGACAAGGAGCGTTTATCCATGTACTATTCCATGACCGTTGCGGGTCTCAAGCGGGACCTGCCCATTTGTCCTGTCAACGAGAACCTGTCCATCGCCGGTTTTGTCATTTTCGGCGACCAGGAGCTGACCGTGGCCTGCGCCCGGGAACTGCTGAAAAAGGCCCCCGAATATGACTACATCATCACCGCCGAGGCGAAGGGCATTCCTCTGGCTCACGAGATGGCCCGTCAGGCCGGTGACGCCAAGTATTTTGTGGCCCGGAAGGGTTCCAAGCTGTACATGCGGGATACCTTCGGTGTCGCCGTCCGTTCCATCACTACCGACCGGGAGCAGCACCTGTACCTGGACGGCCAGGACGCCAAGCTCATCAAGGGTAAACGCATTCTGATCCTGGACGATGTGATCTCCACCGGCGAGAGCCTGAGCGCTCTGGAAGCCCTGGTTGAAAAGGCCGGCGGCATCATCTGCGGCCGTATGGCCATCCTGGCCGAGGGCGATGCCCAGAAGCGGGACGACATCATCTACCTGGAGCCCCTGCCCCTGTTCAACCCGGACGGGACGGTTAAGGCGTAAAGAAAGCAATCGGCGGCCGGCTTTGCGTCGGCCGCCATATTTTATCGAATCCACATGGAGAGTCCATACAGCACCACTAAGTGCAGCGGATAGAAGATGTAAAATGCCCAAGACAGCACCTGGCTTTTTGTGCGCTTCTCCCCAGAGTACAGGGCAATAGGCACCATGGCCAGCGCACCGAATAATTGAACGGACACACTGGTCCCCAAAATGCTTATCTGGGCACTGGGCATCATGCCGTTGATCAGCAGCATCCCGACAGCCTGAATCCAGATGCCTCCAGGAATACCCCTGGTAAGGCCAAACAGGGCCATCAGCAAAATGCCATCCCCGGCATAGCTCAGGTGCAGCCAGTCCGCCAGGAAATAGCAGGGCACAACGATCAGGAGCTTCCATACCGGTCGTTTTGCTTTCTCCATCAGCGCAAGCATCACCGCTCCCAACAGCAACAGCCACAGCACATTCTGATGGGTCCAGATATTGCGGTTTCCGTACAGCACGAAATCATAGATTGGCTCCGATATCACCGCCATGATTCCCAACCGCAGGAAATACTTTCCCGCATTCCTCGTATAGGCAACACCCTCTGAAACCAGAAAGCAGTAAATCGGGAATGCCAGTCGCCCGATCACCCGCAGCCACATAGGCAGCCCGAAAACCACCGCCGTGTGGTCGATCAGCATGGTCAGGCACGCAATCCCCTTCAGCCATTCCTGGCACAGAATGCCTCGCTTCTTCATCCCCAGTCCCCCTTTTGGGTTCCATTATACCATTTCTCCGTTTCAAAAGCAAACCCGAATAAATAGCTATTGCTTTTTTCGCAGGAATCCTGTATAATACCAACTGAATCCGGGTGTAGCGCAGCTGGTAGCGCGCTTGCTTTGGGAGTCTTACTGAGAGTGGACGACTGATTTGCCCTACTGACGATTTTCCCTTGCGGCTCTAGCACTTTTTCTCTCGCCGCATTCCCCACTTTACGTGTCAAAGCCTGGTTGACCACAGTTTTGACCACAACAGCGATAAATCTTTTTTCTGCTTCAATTTCATATCCGGGCTTAGCGAAGTTTGGTATCGCGCTTGGTTTGGGAGTGCCGTGGCGGTATCCGAGACAGAATAATGTGAAACGCCGGAAAACCTTGCAACGCCTGCGTTTGCGGGATTTTCCCTGGTTGCCGAAAACGGCACAAAAGCGGCTTTGACCACATAAATGACCACAGACAGAAAAATCTTTGATTTTCTTCCCCGCCGTGATATAATGGCAGAAATTGAATATCCGGGTATAGCGCAGTTGGTAGCGCGCTTGATTTGGGTTCAAGAGGCCGAGCGTTCGAATCGCTCTACTCGGACCAAAATCCCTCTGAAATCGTTGATTTCAGAGGGATTTTTCTTATTCTTTGTCTATTGCGGCGCAAACATTGAATTTGTCATTCTTAACATGTCTTTTCGACATGCGCAGACTTAATATTGTATTTTTGCCGAATTGCGGTATAATTAGTTACTAATAGGCTCTTACGCAGCTAAGGTAGCCGTATGGAATCATTTCATGTGGCTATTTTACTTTGAAAGCAGAATGGAGATGATGGGATGCTCACCAATAAGCAGATTTCCTATTTGCCATATGATGATTATGCTCAGAGCGCCAATACACTTTTTCATTTCATGACAAAACCAGAATATTTAGAATCTATTCTTCGCCGCAAGGCCATAATTCCACGGTATTGTGTTGAAACCATCGATTATTTGAACATCCACAATGGTACTCACTCGTTTAATGAAGCTGCTATTCTACAAAAATGCTTCTGTGACATTCCTTTTCATAAACTTGCAGATTCATTTGCTGTGAATGGAGTCGGCGATGTTTATGAATCCCTAAGTATGGATGAGCGGGTAGCTCTCGAGAAAAATAACACTCATTTTGCTTATTACGGAGAATACGCAGTAGCTTTTTCAAAGAGTTGGGGCGAAGGAAAGCATCTCCAGCCAGTTCACTATCTTAACAAAGATTCCCAATATGCAAAAGATTTTTCCGCTCTATTTGAGCGAATTCTCCAAGAAAATGATATTCCGGAAGAGTATTCTCAAGATGTGATCAATCGTTTGGCGTACATCAAGCCGCTGCGTGGAATTATGAAGAGGAGGATTATTCGTAGCGATTCGAGTTCTGCTACAGTCGAAATCTGCAAAAATTTCCATGATGAACGTGAGTGGAGATATGTTCCAAATCCCGATGTTCTTGCTGCCTTGAATACAGCAAGTATCATAGCTAATCCTCACATAATTCCGCTTGCCAATGAAATTAGCAAAGGGTTAGAGCAGGAAACTTACAGAAAGCTTTGGTTGGATTTTTCATACGATGATATACGATATATCATCGTTCCGAA
Organism: bacterium; assembly: GCA_963661735.1. Classification (GTDB taxonomy): domain Bacteria; phylum Bacillota; class Clostridia; order Oscillospirales; family Oscillospiraceae; genus Faecousia. The sequence goes on from CAVLCF010000060.1 coordinate 11,063, forward strand.
TATCCACGCTCGGATTGATATTATCAAAACGATAAACGATTTGCCAGATAACTGTTTTGACAAAGAAGACGATATTCCAATGCAAAAGTATATTTTGATTAGTAAAATCCTGGTGCTTGCAGAAATCAGAAAGGATTGGTAGCATGTCAAATAAAATCAAAGATATTTTTTCTGATGATACGTTTAATATTAATGGCACTTTACATTTCAGCGGCGACGAAGCTTATAAGAATTTCTTGTCCGCTTTGGAAATTGCATCCGTCGAAGGGCGTGCCGTCCCTGTATCAGGTGTCACTTCAGTTACTACAACCGTCGGACATCAGGGCGTAAAATTTCCATTAGAAGAGTATACCAATGTAACTCAATTATTTGTTAGTCCCGCAGTTGAATCTGTGCCTATTACACTTAATGTGGGCGGAGTCGAAAAGACTATAACACTTTTGCGTAGTCGGACTAAAGATAAAGTAATTCTGCGTTCTGAACCAGATTCCATTGTCTTTTTTAATTTTACATTTCCACTTGGAAAAACCCAGCACAATGTCAACTATAAGGTACAATTTGAAAATGCAAAAAATATAAGAGAAATTGCCGACAGCTTTAGTGTTGCTGAGGCTCTCTTGACCTATCTTTATAGTCATGATGATAACACTCCTGTTGAAAATGGTAAGGTTTCCTTGTCGGATGTAAAACGGTATTTCCATTGTTATGAGTCTTTCTTGAGACGTCTAAATGCAATAGAAAGTAAACTTTCAATCTCGATCCCCCCCATTTTGTTGAATGACTTACCACGTGAAGAGCAGCAAGATATTGATGAACTTTATTTGCTCCTATGCGAGAAGAAAGTTGTTCGCTTGAATGCCAAACTAACTTCTACCGACTCTATGTCAGTAGATATGAAATACACGGAAACACCTCTTACTATCGGCAGCAAGATTGTGTTAACGTTCTTGAGCGACATAAAGTTTAACTTCTTAAAGCAAACAATTACTCTTCATACTGCTAACCTATTGATAAATGCGCTTGTGAAAGATATTCAGAAGAGCGATGATGGCACAGTTCAGATTTTATATGGTGACACAGATAGTAAACCTATGTATATTTCTTTTTCTGCATTTGAAACAGTCGAAGAGGCAAAACATGAAGAGAATACCATACTGCAGCATGACGAAATCTATGTTAACGCTCTAACAAGCAATGCATATATCAACCAGTACTACGAAGAATAGTGAAGAATAGTATTAAAGCTGAACATTCAAGGTTAAAGGGGCAAGGGATACAACTCATCCCTTGCCCCTCGTATTCTCTGCCCAGTAATCTTCTTGGGTATCCAAAATAATACAAATCCTCAATACAGGTTAGCGATTCACATTCTCTTTCTTTCCCCGCTTGCCATTCTTTTCCTCCGGCGGTCGCCCATCACCTTCGCCCATATCTTTCAGCCGCTGCGCTTCCGCAATCTCCGCTTTCATCTCCACGATTAGCACCTTCAGTTTCTCCTCACACTCCTCGCGGGTGTGGGCGTAGACATTGCGGGCGTGCTTTTTACCGTCGGGCCATTTGGGAGAATAGCGCCCTTCAAACAGGTGGTCGTTGATCTGGCTGATGCAGCCGGTGCCGGACCTGCGCTTACGGCCAACGTAAGGCTTGAAATCGGTCATTCTCGGCTTTTCCGCCGTGGCCGGGGCAGTTTCCTGCCCCGGCTCTGAAACGTCTTCCTGCGGTGCTGCTTTGCCAATACTTCGGTCGATGTTGGCGGCGGCTGTGAGCCGCATATCGTCGGTGATGTGGGTGTAGATATCCAGTGTGGTAGCCGCCGACACATGGCCCAGCATAGCCGATAGCGTTTTCACATCCATACCGTTTTCCAGCGCCAGCGTTGCGAAGGTGTGGCGCAGGTCATGGAATCTCACATGCTTGCAGCCTGCGTGCTCTAAGATGAGCTGCAGTCTGCGGCGCACCACGCCGGGCGTGATGGGGCAGTCCTCCTTCACCGGAGACGGGAACATCCAGCGGGAGTCCACTGTCTTTTTGTACTCCCGCAGCACTGCTACCACAGCAGGCGGCAGGACGATTTTGCGGACAGAGTTCTTCGTCTTGGGTGTGCTGATCTGAAGCTGGCCCCGCACATCGTAGACCTGCTTATTCACATTCAGCACGCCGGTTTTGAAGTTCATGTCATCCCACTGTAGCGCCATCAGCTCGCCCCGGCGCAGACCAGTGGCCAAGTCCAGAAGAAACACTTCGTAGTAACCCTCGAATTTCGCCTGAATGAGGAACCTTTGAAGTTCCTCCCGCGTCAGCACCTGCATCTCACGTGCCTTTTTCGGCGGCAGCTTGCAGCCGATGGCCGGGTTGACACGGATCAGTCCATCCTGCACCGCCTTCTCCAATGCCGAGCGGCAGGTAGCGTGACACATACGCACCATCCGGTCGGACAGCCCTTCGCCGTACTTGTCGGTGAAGCGCTTCCGGCCATTTTTCTTGAGCCGACTATAGAACTGCTGCAGATCATTCTGCGTCAGCTTGCTCAGCGGGATACTGCCGATCTCCGGGATGATGTGCAGGCGGATGCGACTTTCGTAAGTCTCCTGCGTGGTGGGACGGATCTTCGGCTTTGAGTGATTTTCGTACCAGTATGTCAGCCAGTCCCCAAAGGGCATCTCAGGCCGCACCCTTTCAGGCTTCAGTCCGCCGCATTCCTCCTTGAGCTTTTGGAGCCTCTCGACGCACTCCTTCTTTGTTTTGGCGAGGACATTTTTCGTCTTGGGATAGCCGTTATCATCATAGCCAATGACAATGCGCCCCTCCCAGCGCCCATCTTTGCGCTGTCTTACCATTCCGTCTCCGGCTTTTCGCTTTCTTGCCACGGTTTCAACTCCTTTCCGAAGATGTCCTCCATAAATCCGCCCACAATGCCAGAGGCTGTCTTCTGCATATCCGAGGTAACATGGGTGTAGGTGTCCAGCGTGAAGGACGCATTGGTGTGGCCCAAGATGCCGGACAGCGTCTTGGCATCCACGCCGCTGGTAAGGGCGTGGGTGGCGAAGGTATGACGCAGATCGTGGAAGCGGATACTGGGCAGTCCCGCCCGCTGGAGCAGGGTTTTCATGTGGCGATAAGCCGCATTCGGATCGACTGGATTTTCCGGCTTCACAGGGTCAGGGAATATCCATTGACTGATGGCATCCGCTTTGCGCCGCCGCAGGATTTCGGTCACGCTATGCGGCAGGATGATGGTACGCATTCCTTGATTGGTTTTTGTCTCACCGACGGTGTACTCGCCCTTCCGCTGGCTATGGAGAGTGCGGCACACCTTCAGTGTCCCGGCGTCTCCGTCGAAGTCACTCCATTGCAGACCGCAGATCTCACCTCGGCGCAGGCCGGTCATCAGCTCCGTTTGGAAGAAGTCCCGCCACACTTCGTCCTGCTCCACCACTGCAAGGAAGGCGTCCAACTCTGCACGGGTGAGGATGCGCTTGGGTTTGTAGTTGGGCTTGGGCGCAGTCGTACCCTCGGTGGGATTCTTGGGAATGACATGCGCCTGCACCGCGTCTTTCAGTGCGGCGTGAAGTGTAGAGTGGATGTGGCGGACCATGGAGTCCGAGAGCTGATGATCCATCTCGGGATGCTCGTGGATACGTCCCTCCGTTTTCAGGCGGCGGTACATTCGCTGGATGTCCTGTTGGGAGATGAGGGATATCTGTTTGTCGCCCAGCTGCGGTTTGATGTAATATTCGATATAGCAGCGATAGCTTTTGAGCGTGCCGGGGCGCACCGTGCCCGCCTTGTACTCCGTGAGCCAGCGATCCAGCCACTCGCCCAGCGTCATGCGGCTGTCCTCGGTCAGCTCCACATCACGGTAGCACTCAATGTTCTGGTGGAGCTTGTCCAGCAGCGCCTTTTGCGTCTTGGCGTAGACATGGCGGAACAGCGGCTCGCCGTTTTCCTTGTGGCCAATGACGATGCGGCCCTCCCAGCGCCCGTCCTCACGCTTGCGCACCATGCCGTCACCGGCAGGTCTTCGTTTTGCCATGTATTTCACTTCCTTTGATTGAGATTTCTTTTTTGCAACACAAACAACTACCACACTTTTGCGGAAATAGCTACTGAATTCTTCTGCCAGCTTTGACCGCAAAATTGGTCCGAAATCGGGGTGAAAATAGGGCTTGGGGCCGTTATGACGTCGGCGAAAGCCCTTGAAAACACTGAGGAAACTGGAACTTAGAGCGTTCCACAGGGTACGAACTCCCGAAAGGAGCGTTCCTCTGTCCCCGGTCACAAACCCTTGAAAATGCCCGCACTGCGGGCATTTGTCGGATGGACAGGGGCGTTTACGACCCCGGTCCTTTCTCCTGCTTTTCTTTCGTCGGCGGCAAATCGGTCTGATTTTCGGTTATCCCGCCTGGTCAAGCATCCATGGCGCATCACCCCCTTCCGGGCAGAACACGCTGCGGTAGATACTGCTGTCCGGCACCATGCCACGCTCCAGCATGATCTCACGTTGCAGTAAGCGCAGGCACATCTCCGCATAGACATCCCGCATCTCGTCCCGGCACCGACGGGCAACAGTCTTTTGCTCATCGGTCAGATTACCGTAGTGCTCATCGCAGAGGAACAGGCGAAGCTCCTCTTCGTCGATGGGGTCAGCATGATCCTTGTTCCACGCCCACCGGATGTAGCGCACCGTGTCGTGCGTGCGCCGGAGAACCATCATAGGGGCATGCTCTACGATAAAGTTTGCAATCTGCTGCATCATGCGCTTTCTTCCTCCTTCTTCTTACTCTGCCGATTCAATTCGGCCAGCCGTTTCTCTGCCTTTGCCCGCTCCATGTCATGCTCCGCCTGCAGGAACTGCTGCTGGTAGTTCAGTTCCAGCGCTTCCTGAATGGGACGGATATTGTAGATGAGACTGCCGTTGCGCACGCGGCCATCCTTCGTGGTGATGGTACTGGGCTCGGTGCGGATGAGGCCCTTTTCCTCCAGACCTGCCACATACTTCCGCACAGTGTTTTCGCTCAGCCGCACCGCCTGACCGATGGTGCGGTAGCTGGGGTGGCACCGGTAGGTCCTGCGATCCTCGCAGCGCAGGAGGTAGTTGTAGACGGCGATCTCGTGAGAAGTAAGGTCGAGGTTGAAGACCTCGTTGGGGACGAGATAGTAGTGCTTATTCGGGTCACGCTTGGGCCAGCGCTGAAACATCAGGCATCACCTCCTGTTTGGGCATCTACCCACCGATGGAATTTTTCTTTTGGCACTACGATGCGGTTGCCAATCCGCAGCGCGGGGAATCCCGTCTCGTGCATAAGTTCGTAGGCACTGGAGATGGACACGCCCAGCACCTGCGCCACCGTGTTCGCATTGAGGAACAGCG